>JAUIEF010000260.1 GCA_030428785.1 bacterium | reverse complement strand
TTGCGGCGCAGGCGCTGCAACTCGGCCTCGTGGCCGACGAGCAGCAGCGAGTCGCCGCCCGCCAGCGGCTCGGCGAGCGGGCGGTCGCGCAGCGAGCGGCCGCGGCGGCTGATCGCCAGCGGGCTGACGCCGTAGCGGTGGTGGAAGTCGAGGTCGCGCAGGCTGCGACCGACGGCGGCGGCGTCCGCGGCGAGGCGCAGCTCGAGGAGCGTGCCGAGGCCGGGGAGCATGCGCTCGACGTCGCGCAGGTCGGCGGAGCGGGCGGCCTCCTCGTCCGTCGCGGCCGGCGGGGTCGCCGTGCCCGGGCGCCGCGCGCCCGACGTCCCCGCGCGCCAGACGCCCGACGTCGTCGCGGCGCCCGACGCGTCGACGCCCTGGGCCGCGTGGCGGGCGAGCACCCCGGCGACGACCTCGGCGCCCGCCTCGGCGTGCTCGGCGAGGTCCACGGCGCCGCGCCAGAACGCGACGCCCAGCGCGCCGAGCGTGAGCGCGAGCAGCGACGCGCCGGCCCAGGCGGGCACGAAGGGCTGCGTGACCGCCGCCACGGGCAGCAGCCCGCAGAGCAGCACGCCGAGCTGCACCGTCACGAGGTAGGCGCGGCGCGGGGCGGCGGCGAAGTCCGTGTGCCCCTCGCCCGCGTGCGGGAGCGCGGCGCGCGCGAGCACCGCGCCGAGGTGCCGCGACATGCGCACGAGGCCCAGCACGAAGGGCGTCGCGAGCGCGATCCCGAGGAGCACGAGGAGCAGCTGCGTGAGGCCGCGCGCCACGCCGAGCCCGCCGGCCCAGGCGACGGCCGTCGGCTCGACGAGCGACGCGCCGACGACGACGGCCGCCACGAGCGACGCGTCGACGACGATCCACAGCATGGCCCGGCGCACGATGTGCCCGAGCGTGTGGCGGTGGTCGCTCGCGCGGAGGTCCTCGAGCCAGGTGCCGTAGAGGCTCACGAAGGTCTGGAGCGCCGACGGCAGGCTGCGGTCGACGGCGAGCGCGAGCGGCCGCCCCGCGCGCGCGAGCCACGGCGAGAGCAGGCAGGTCACGGCCGACACGGCGACGACGACGGGGTAGAGCGTCGGACGCACGACGCCCGCGGTCGCGCCGATGCCCGCGATGATGAAGCTGAACTCCCCCACCTGCGCGAGGCTCGTGCCCGCCTGGACGGCCGTGCGGATGCGGTAGCCGGCGAGCACCGAGCCGACGGTGATCGACACGACCTGGCCCACGAGCACGACGACGACGAAGAGCGCGATGGCGCCCGGCGCCTCGAGCAGCGACGCGGGGTCGACGGCCATGCCGACCGTCACGAAGAACATCGCGGCGAACATGTCGCGCACGGGTCGCACGAGGTGCTCGACCTCCTTGGCGGCGCCCGACTCCGCGGTGAGCGAGCCGGCGAGGAACGCGCCGAGCGCGACGGAGAACCCCGACAGGTGCGCGAGCTCCGCCATGCCGAAGCACAGGCCGACGCACGCGACGAGCAGCGTCTCGGGGCTGCGCAGACGCGCGACCATGCGCATCGCGCGCGGCACGATCGCGAAGCCCGCCACGACGAGCACGAGCAGGAAGAGCACGAGCCGCAGGACGGTGACCGCGACCTCGCCCGTCGGCAGCTCGCCGCGCCCGGCGGCGCCCGTCGCGAGCGGCGTGAGGACGGCGATGAGCCCCACGGCCGCGATGTCCTGGAGCACGAGCACGGCGAACACGAGCTCGGCGAGGCGCTCGCGCCCCGTGCGGTCCGCGAACTGGCGCGCGACGATCATCGTCGAGCTGATGCACAGCGCGGAGCCCGTGAACACGGCCTCGAGCCGCGTCCAGCCGAGCAGCCGCCCGCCCATGTACCCGAGCCACATCATCGTGCCGATCTGGAGCATCGCGACGATGCCCGTGCGCGCGACGACGCGCGCGAGCCGACCGAGGCTGAACTCGAGCCCGATGCCGAACATGACGAGGATGACGCCCAGCTCGGAGAGCGTCGCGACGCGCTCGCGGTCCGCGAAGAGCGGGATGGGCACGTACGGCCCGACGATGAGGCCGGCGAGCAGGTAGCCGAGCACCGTCGGCTGGTCGAGCTTGCGGCACACGACCGTCGTCACGGCGGCCATGCCGAGGACGAGCGCGAGGTCGGCGAGGAGGGTGGAGGACGCGTCCACGCCGGGAGTCTGTCAGGCGGCGCCCTCGCGTCGAAGCGGAATCCGGGGACGACCGGCGCCGTGCGTGACGGGCCGCCGCGGGGCGCTCGTCGTCGGCCGGTCCGGCGCTACGGCGTCGAGACGCGCATCCCCTCGCTCGCGGACCAGCCGAAGGGCGCGCCGGCGTCGGGGATCCACCACTGCGACCAGAGCGCCGGGGGCGCGAGCGGCTGCGCCGGCCAGGTCCACGCGAAGGACGCCTCGCCGGCGCCGTCCGTGACCACCGGGATGAGCACGCCCGGGTTCGGGACGAGCACGCCGCCGAGGAACGGGACGTAGATGCGCTGGAAGCCGGCGATGAGCCAGCCGCTCGCGCCGGGCGCCGCCGTGTCGACCGAGAGCGACGCCGGACCGCCGAGGGCGGGCGCGCCCCGGCCGGACGCGCACGGCGTCTCGGCGCCGGAGAGGCCGCCGCCCACCGGGGTCCACAGGTCGGCGTCGACCGCGCCGCGCAGGACCTCGACCGCGCCCGCCGCGACCGGCGTGTCGGCGCCGACGAGCAGCGTGTCGCCGTCGAGGGCGAGCGCGACGCCGAACCCGGCGTCGGGCGCCGGCGTCGCGGAGGTCACCGGCACACCCGCGGGCAGCCAGCCCGACGGCGTGCGGCGGAAGCGGAACACGGCGCCCGCGTCCTCGGCGCCGAGGTCGCGCCCGGGCGCGCCGACGAGCAGCACGTCGTCGCCGAGGACGACGGACGCGCCGAAACGATCCTGTGCGCGCGGCCCGGGGAGAGCGAGCGTCGCGGTCTGCGTCCAGGCGCCGCCCGCCTCCTCGAAGACGAACACGACGCCCGCGTTCGCGAGCTGCGTCGGGTCGCCGTGGTCGTGACGCCCCGCGCCGAGCGCGACGACGTCGCCGCGCATCGCGATCGCCTCGCCCGTGCCGTCGCCCGGCTGCTCGCCGACGGGGTCGAGCTCCGCGAGCTCCGTCCACGTGCCGCCCCTCCGCTCGTGGAGCCACGCGCGGCCGAAGCCGAACACGCCGTCCACGGAGACCGCGCCGCCGACCGCCGCGCGGTCGGCGTCCCGCACGAGGTCGTAGCCGACGTTGAGCACCGGCGAGGTCGGGGCCGGGAGGTCCGGTCCGGGCACCCACCTGCCGCCGACACGGTCGAAGGAGTGCACCCGGCCGATCGCCTCGTTCGCGAGCAGGATCGAGTCGCCCTCGATGTCCACGGTGAGCCCGTCGTAGAGGTACGGGGTCGTGCCGGGGACGAGCAGGGCCTGCGCGAGCGACCAGACGCCGCCGTCGCGCTCGAAGACGTATGCGCACTCGTCGAACGCGTCGAGATCCTGCCCCGCGACGACGACGGTGTCGCCGTCCGCGTCGACGGACCAGCCGTAGATCGTGACGAGGTCCGGCGGCGCGAGCGGCACGGGGCTCGTCGTCCACCCGCCGACGAGGCGCTCGTGGAGGAACACGGGGTGCATGGAGAACCCGCCGCCGCCGTTGCCCACGACGGCGAGGTCGCCGGAGAGCGCGAGGTCCGCCGTGTACGAGCCGCCGGTGCCCACCGGCTCCTCGAAGCGCTCGACGAGGCACTGGCCGGCGACGGGCGGCGCGAGGAGGAGCGCGGCGGCCGCGGCGAGGAGCGTGCGGGACGCGGACGAGGACGCGGAGGGCGGGGCGAGCGGCATGAGCGGGTCTCCTGCGCGGCGCGGGCGGCGGCCGTCCCCCCGGACGACCGCCCCGATCATGTCACGACGCGGCGCGGCGTCCAGTGTCGGGCGCCGACGCGGCCGCGCGGCTCACCCGTCGTCAGTCGATGTCCAGTCGCGAGGGCGTCGTCGGTCCGCCGGTCCCGTAGTCGTTGAGCGCGTCGAAGGCGCCGGTGTACGGCGCAACGCTGCCGACGCCGCCGTCCCCCGCGCCCGCGATGTCCGGACCCGCCCCGAGCGCGTTCCCGCGGGCCGTGTTGCCGAGGATCGTCGTGCCCACGCCCGAATTGTCGATGCCCTCGTGCCCGTTGCGCGAGCACACGTTGTCGAGGAGCGCGTTGCCCTCGCCGTCGACGACGTCGATCCCGTCCTGGCCGTTCCGGACGAGGCGGTTGCCCAGGAGGGACCCGTCGCTCCCGGAGAAGCGGAGTCCGTCGCCGAGGTTCCGCTCGACGCGGTTGCCCTCGACGCGGCCCGCGCCGAGCTCCTCGACGTCGATCCCGATGCCCGCGCCGGAGCGGATGCGGTTGTCGAGCACGCGTCCGCCGGTCGCGGCCGCGCGCAGGGAAGTGCCGGTGCATCGCGACAGCGTGTTGCGCGCGGCCGTCGGGCCGAAGCCGCCGATCGAGAGACCGGTGCCGAGCGCGAGCTCGACGCGGTTCCGCTCGACGAGGGCTCCGCCCCCGGCGGTCGCGGTCACCGCGAGCCCCGTCGCACCCAGGAACTCCAGGCGGTTGCGCGAGACCGTCGTCGGCTCGACAGCGTGTGTCGCGATGAGCCACACGCCGCCGCCGACGCACGCCTCGAACCGGTTGCGGTCGAGCGTGAAGGCGCCGCCCTGCACGAGCGACTGCACGACCGCGCCCTCGACCCGGTTGCGCTCGATCACCGTGTGCGAGGTCACGCCCGCGGTCACGGCGAACGCCTGCTGGCACGCGGTGATGCGGTTGCCCGAGAGCCGCGCGTTGTCGCCGCCCACGAGCACCGCGGCGCCCGACGAGCCCTCCATCACGACGTCGCGCACGACGAGCCGGTCGCCCGTCGCGCGCACCGCGTTCGTGCCGTTGACCAGGCGCAGCCCGCGGAGCTCGACGTCGTGGACCGGCGACGGCGGCACGGGGCCCTCGCCGACGACCTGCACGCACGGCCCCTCGCCCGAACCGTCGATCACGGACCGCGTCCCGCGCAGAACGAGGCCCGGCACGGAGACGACGACGTTCTCCCTCCAGACGCCGGGGCCGACGCGCACCGTGTCCCCGGGCGCCGCCGCGTCGACGGCCGCCTGGATGGTCGCGAAGTCGCTCGGCACCTCGAGGACGTCGGCGGCGGCCGTCGTCGCGCAGAGCAGCGCGACGACGCACACGAGGGACGCGGGGCGTCGCACGTCGAGCCGCCTACCTGTCGAGCTGCGCATCGGTCGACGCTCCTCCGCTCCCGAACGCATTCCCCGAGAACGACGCCACGGTGCCGTCGCCCCCCGGCCCGCCGGCGACGTCGTCGCCGGCGCCCGCGATGTCCGGCCCCTGTCCGAGGCGGTTGCCGCGACAGCGGTTCCCGTCGATCCTCGTGTCGACGCCCGAGTTGTCGATGCCCTCGTGGGCGTTGGTCGAGCACGTGTTGCCGATCAGCTCGTTGTCGACGCTCAGCGCGAGCGAGGCGTTGTTGACGACGTCGATCCCGTCGCCGTGGTTGCCCGCCGCGCGGTTCGACCGCAGGACGTTGCGGCGGCCCCGGACGGAGAAGCCGTCGTCCCAGCAGTCGCGGACGATGTTGCGCTCGCAGAGGGCGTCGTCGCCGAGGACCGTGATCCCCGTGCGCGCGCCGCCGCGGACGACGTTCCGCTCGAGCCGGCCGCCGTCCCCGACGAGCGTGATGCCGCGCCACAGGACCCCCGTGAGCCGGTTCCGGACCACGCGGACGACGTCGCCCTGGGCGACCACGCCGTCGTCGGCGATGCGCACGAGGCGGTTCCGCTCGACGAGGACCGGGCCGCCGGCGGACGTCACCGTGACGGCCGCGCCGGCGCAGGACCGCACGACGTTCCGGGAGATCTCGGTGGTCGCGGCGGCGTCGGAGGCCTCCACGCGGATG
>JAUIEF010000024.1 GCA_030428785.1 bacterium | reverse complement strand
TCGGGATCTCGCGGACCGCCACCTCGGTCCCGTGATAGAGCGGGGCCAGGAAGCGGTGAGCGTCGCCGCCGGCGTAGAGCACCACCCGGTGCTCGGCACGGAGGGCCTCGACGCGGACAAGGCGACGCTCCTCGGCGGCCTGCAGTCCGTGTCGCAGGAGTGCCGCGCGCTCGCCTGCCGCCACGTCGACCTCGACGAGGGCGCCGCGGGACCGCGCGTCATCGAGCGCCTGCTCGGCGAGGTCGCGCTCGGCGCGCCGGCGGACGACGCGTCGCCCGCCGCGACCGCGCGCGCCGCCGCCCCCGACACCTTCGTCGCGTGGCGGGGGCCGCACCGCTGGGTGCGCGCCGACGAGCCGCTGCCCGTCCCCGCGACGGACGGCCCGCCGCCCGTGCTGCGTCGCGGCGGCCACTACCTCGTCCTCGGCGGGCTCGGCTCCGTGGGCCTCGAGGTCGCGACCTGCCTCGCACGGGCCTGCGCCCCGACGCTCCTGCTCACGACGCGCGGGGACTTCCCCGCCGAGCCCGACTGGGACGCGCGCCTCGCGGAGCTGCCCGCGGACGACGACACGGCGAAGCGCATCCGTCGCCTGCGCGAGCTCCAGGCCGCCGGCGCGACGGTCACCGTCGTGCAGGCCGACGTCACGGACGCCGCGCGCATGGAGGAGGTCGTCGCGGCGGCGGAGACCGCGCACGGCCCGCTGCACGGCGTCGTCCACGCGGCGGGCGGCGACAAGACGATGGTCATCCTCCGGCAGACGACGCGCGAGGACGTGCTGGGCCACCTGCGCCCGAAGCGCGAGGGGCTCGCGACGCTCGAGGCGCTGCTCGCGTCGCGCCGCCCGGACTTCTGCGTCGTGCAGTCGTCGCTCGCGTCCTGCCTCGGCGCGCTCGGCATGGTCGGCTACGTCGCGGCGCACCACCTCGTCGACGCCTTCGTCGCGCGGCACAACGCGGGGCTGCGCGCGGACGGCCTGCCGTGGACCTCCGTGAACTGGGACAACTGGCTGAGCTGGCGCGAGCCCGAGTTCGTCCACGGCGAGGGCGACGACGCGTACTACATGACGCCCGAGGAGGGCGAGGAGGCGTTCCGGCGCGTGCTCACCCTGCCGCCGGGCACGCAGGCGATCGTGAGCACGGGCAGCCTGGAGCGGCGCCTCGCGCAGTGGGCGCGCGGCGGCGACACGGACGACGCGCCCGCCGGCGAGCTCCACGCGCGCCCCGAGCTCGAGAGCGAGTACGCGGCGCCGACCACGCCGGCCGAGCGCGCGCTCGTCGCCGCCTGGAGCGAGGCGCTCGGCATCGGCGACATCGGCGTCCACGACTCCTTCTTCGAGCTGGGCGGCGACTCGGTGCTCGGCCTGCAGATCGTCGCAAAGCTCGCGGCGGCAGGCTTCCGCATCACGCCCGCGCAGATCTTCGAGCGCCCGACGATCGCGGAGCTGGCCGCCGTCGCCGAGGCGCGCGAGGAGACGCGCGTCGCGGAGGGGCCCGTCGCCGGCGAGGTGCCGCTGCTGCCCATCCAGCGCTGGTTCCTCGAGCAGGGCGTGCCCGACCCGCACCACTTCAACCTGCCGGCGCTCGTCGAGCTGCCCGCCGACGTCGACACGGCGCACGTGCGCGCCGCGCTCGACGACGTCGTCGCGCACCACGACACGCTGCGCCTGCGCTTCGTGCCGGACGCGGACGCCGAGGGCGGCGTGCGCCAGGTCTACGCCGACGCCGCGCCCGTCGAGGTCACGGAGGTCGACCTCTCGAAGCTCCCCGCCGACGCGCGCGACGAGGCGATGACCGCGCGCGCGACGGAGCTCCAGCGCGGGCTCGACCTCGCCGACGGCCCGCTCGTGCGCGCCGGTCTCTTCCGCGCCGGGCCGGACGCGCCGGCGCGCCTGCTCTGGATCGTGCACCACCTGCTCGTCGACGCCGTGTCGTGGCGCTTCCTCCAGGAGGACCTGCGCACCGCGCTCGCCACGCGCGCCGCCGGTCGCGCGCCGGAGCTCCCCGCGAAGACGGACAGCCTGCGCCGCTGGGGCGAGGGCCTCGTCGCGTGGGCGGACTCGCCCGCCGCCGCGAAGCAGCTCCCGTACTGGGAGGCGCTCGCGACCGCGGACCACGCGACGCTCCCGAAGGACAAGCTCACCGGCCCGGACACCTACTCCACCGCGCGCACCGTCTCCTCCGTGCTCGACGCGGACACGACGCGCGCGCTGCTCCAGGACGTGCCGCCCGTCTACGAGACGCGCATCGACGAGGTGCTCACCGTCGCGATGCTCCGCGCGTTGCAGCCGCTCACCGGCCGCGACGAGCTGCTCATGGACCTCGAGGGCCACGGCCGCGAGCCCGTCGTCGAGCGCGTCGACGTCTCGCGCACCGTCGGCTGGTTCACGACGCTCTACCCGGCGCGCGTCTCGCTCGGCGGCGGCGACGACCCGGGCGCGTGGCTCAAGGGCGTCAAGGAGCAGCTGCGCTCCATCCCCGACCACGGCATCGGCTACGGCGCGCTGCGCCGGCTGCGCAACGACGTCGCGGTCCGGGAGTCGCTCGCGCGCATCCCGGCGCCCGAGGTGAACCTCCTCTATCTGGGACAGTTCGACGACGCGGCCCCCATGCAGCTCATGCAGGCGGCGAGCGGCGCGCCGTGCAGCCCGGACTTCCCGCGCGGCCACCTGCTGGAGATCACGGCCTGGGTCGCGGGCGGGGAGCTGCACGTCGACTGGTCGTACGGGCGCAACCGGCACGAGCCGGAGACCGTGCAGGCCGCCGCCGACCGCTTCCTCGACGCGCTCCGCGCGCTCGTCGAGCACTGCCGCGCGCCGACCGCCGGCGGCCGCACGCCGAGCGACTTCCCCGGCGCGAAGGTCAGCCAGAAGGACCTCGACACGCTGCTCTCGAAGATCGGCAAGCCGGGGAAGGGCCCGGGCAAGTGACGCTCTTCCGCTTCCTGCTGCGCAGCAACCGCGGGCTCGTGCTCGCCGCGATCCTCGTGAGCGTCGTGAGCGGCGCGGCCAACGCGGGGATCATCGCGCTCACGAACCACATCTGGCAGCTCGAGGCGTTCACGGACGCCGGCTGGATGGCGGCCTTCGCGGGCGTGCTCGTCGTGCTGCTCGTGAGCGGCACGGCCTGCCAGCTCATGGTGCTGGGCCTCGCGATGCGCGCCGTCGCCGACCTGCGCCTCGAGCTCAGCGCGAAGATCCTCGCGACGCCGCTGCAGCGGCTCGAGCAGCTGGGCCTGCAGCGGCTGCTGCCCGTGCTCACGGACGACGTGACCGCGGTGTCGCGCGTGCTGCCGAACGTGCCGCGCCTCGTGGTCGACGTCACGACGCTCGTCGCGGGCGTCGCCTACATGGCGTGGCTCTCGTGGAAGGCCATGGTGGTCATCCTCGGGTTCCTCGTGGTGGGCGTCGTCGTGTACCGCGCGCTCACGCTGCGCGCGATGGGCACCATGAAGACCGGCCGCGAGGTCTTCGACCGCGTGTTCGAGCACTTCCGCGCGCTCCACGACGGCATCAAGCAGCTCAAGCTCGACGCGCTGCGCCGCCGCACCTTCCTGCGCGACGACCTGCACGACTCGCTCGACGAGCACCGCGTCACGAACACCCGCGGCCGCACGTACTTCATCGCCGCGGAGAACCTCACGCGGCTGCTCTTCTTCGTCGTGCTCGGCATGCTCGTGTTCGTCGTGCCGCGTCTCGGCGTCGACGCCGGCGTGCTGCGCGGCTACGTGCTCATGGCGCTCTACCTCTACCGGCCGCTCGGCGCGCTCATGCAGCAGGCGCCGGACCTCGGCCGCGCCGTCGTCTCGCTCCGCAAGGTCGAGGACCTCGGCCTCAACCTCGACGCGGACCCCGTCGACCTCGAGGCGCCCGTCCCGCCGCCGCCCGCCGGCTGGTCCGAGGTGCGGCTCGAGGGCGCGACCTACTCGTACACGAAGGACGCGGACGGCAACGTGTTCAGCCTCGGCCCCGTCGACCTGACGTTCCGGCCCGGCGAACTCGTCTTCGTGCTGGGCGGCAACGGCAGCGGCAAGACGACGCTCGCCAAGGTGCTCACCTCGCTCTACCCGCTCGACGGCGGCCGCCTGCTGCTCGACGGCGTGCCCGTCGACGAGACGAACCTCGACGCGTTCCGGCAGCTCTTCTCGATCGTCTTCACGGACTTCCACCTGTTCCGGACGCTCCAGGCGCCGGAGGGCGTGGACGTCGACGCCGCCGCGCTCGACCACCTGCGCCGGCTGCAGCTCGAGACGAAGCTCTCGGTGAAGGACGGCCGCCTCTCGAACATCGACCTGAGCACCGGGCAGCGCAAGCGCCTCGCGCTGCTCACCGCCTACCTCGAGGACAAGCCGTTCTACGTGCTCGACGAGTGGGCCGCCGACCAGGACCCGCAGTTCAAGAAGACCTTCTACGAGCAGGTGCTGCCGGAGCTCAAGGCCCGCGGCAAGACCGTGCTCGTCATCACGCACGACGACAGGTACACCGGGATCGCCGACCGCTGCCTCGTCATGGAGGACGGCCGGGTGGTCCGCGAGACGGTGCGCGAGACGCCGCGCGCCCGGGACACCGCGAGGAGCGAGACATGAGCGAGCAGGGCGACGGGGCGGTGGCGGGCGCGCTCGGGCGACGGCAGAAGGTCACGGCCGACGTCATGACGCGCGCCACCGAGGTCACCGAGCTCGAGGACGGCTACGAGCTGCACTACCCGCGCACGGCCGCGTGGCGCGAGAAGCTCGACGACTACTGCGCCGCGTGGTCCAAGAGCTGCCCGAACATGAGCTTCCTCGTGCAGCCCGGCGAGAGCGGTCCGCTCGTGCTGCGGATCCGCGGGCCCGAGGGCACCAAGGCCTTCGTCGAGGGCGCGCGGTACATGCTCACGAGCCACTTCAACCCGGCGCCCACGCTCGGCCACAAGCTGCGCGTCGCCGGACAGCTCGCCACGAGCCCGCTGCGCAGCCTGCCCGACTTCCTCATCATCGGCGCGAAGAAGTGCGGCACGACCGCGCTCTACAGCTACCTCACGCAGCACCCGAGGATCGTCCCGGCGCTCAAGAAGGAGATCTACTTCTTCAACGCGTACTACCAGCGCGGGACGCTCTGGTACCGCAGCCACTTCCCGACGCGCGGCGCCAAGGGCGACGGGCTCACCGGCGAGGCGACGCCCGACTACCTCTACCACCCGCACTGCGCGCAGCGCATCCGGGACACGCTGCCGCAGGTCAAGCTGCTGGCGATCCTGCGCAACCCGGTCGACCGCGCGTACAGCTTCTACAACCACAACCTGCGCGCCGGGCTCGAGACGCTCACCTTCGAGGAGGCCGTCGCGTCCGAGGAGGAGCGGCTCGCCGCCGACGCCGACAAGGTCGAGGCCGGAGAGTTCGGCTTCGACTTCATGCACCACAGCTACCTGAGCCGCGGCATCTACGTCGACCAGCTCAAGCACTGGGAGAAGTTCTTCCCGCGCGAGCAGCTCCACGTCCTGCGCACCGAGGACCTCTACGAGCGGCCGGAGGAGATGCTGCGGGCGGCGTTCGCGTTCCTGGGGCTCGACTACCACGCGCCGGACGCCTTCAAGAAGCTCAACGCGGCGCCGCCGTACCCGGAGATGGAGGCCTCCGCGCGCGCCCGCATCGAGGCGTTCTTCGAGCCGCACAACCGTCGGCTGGGCGAGTACCTCGGCCGGGACATGGGGTGGTAGGCTTCCCCGTCGCCGTGTCCGTCCGCGACCACGTCTGAGGAGCCGCACGCCGCCCATGGAAGGCGTCCAGGACATCTACGAGCTGTCGCCCATGCAGCACGGCATGCTGTACGACAGCGTGACGACGGGCGACTCGGGCATGTACCTCATGCAGCTCGAGTACTTCCTGGAGGGGCCGCTCGACACGGACGCGCTGCGTGCCGCGTGGCAGCAGGCGTTCGACCGGCACGCGATCCTGCGGACGTCCTTCCACTGGGACGAGCTCGCGAAGCCGCTGCAGGTCGTGCACGAGGCCGTCGAGGTCGCGCTGCCCGTCGAGGACCTCTCGGCGCTGGACCACGAGGCCCAGGCGGACCGCCTCGCCGCCGCCCGCGCCGAGGACCGCGCGCGCGGCGTCGACTTCGAGACCGCGCCGCTCACGCGCCTCGCGCTCTTCCGCACCGGCCCGGAGAGCTGGCGCCTCCTGTGGAGCCTGCACCACATCCTCATGGAGGGCTGGTCGGCGTCCATGGTGCTGGGCGAGGTGCTCCAGTCGTACCGCGCGGCGTGCGGAGGCCCGGCGGCGGAGCTCGCGGAGCACCGCCCGTACCGCGACTACGTCACGTGGATCCAGCAGCAGGACCCGGCCGCCGCGGAGGCGTGGTGGCGCGGGCAGCTCGGCGGCTTCGAGACGCCGACGCACCTGGGCATCGACGGCAAGCCCGTGCAGATGCACGCGCCCGTCACGGAGTACGACGGCCGCCAGATCCGCCTCACCGCCGAGGACAGCGCGACCCTCGAGGCCTTCGCGAAGGCGCGCGGCCTCACGGTGAACACGCTCGTGCAGGGCGCATGGAGCGTGCTGCTCCAGCGCTACTCCGGCGAGGACGACGTCGTGTTCGGCACGATCGTCTCCGGGCGCTCCATCCCGCTCGACGGCGTCGAGTCGATGGTCGGGCTCTTCGTGAACCTCCTGCCGAGCCGCGTCGCGTTGCCGCCGGAGCAGCCGGTGGGGGAGTGGCTCGCCGAGCTCCAGCGCCGCCAGGTGCAGCAGCGCAGCTTCGAGTACAGCTCGCTCGTCACGGTCAAGGGACACAGCGACGTGCCCGCCGGCCTGCCGCTCTTCGAGAGCCTGCTCGTCTTCGAGAACTGGCTCGGCGACCTCACCGTGAGCGACTGGGGCGGCGGCCTCCAGGTGGAGGACGTGCACGGACACCACGGCGCGCCGGGCTACCCGCTCACGGTCATCGTGACGCCGGGCCCGGAGATCAACCTCGCGATCTCCTACGACAGCACGCGCTTCGACGCCGAGTCCGTCATGCGCGTGCTCATGAACTTCGAGCGCGTGCTGCTGGGCATCGCGGCGGCGCCGGACACGCCGCTCGCGCGCGTGCCGGTCATGTCGGACGCCGAGCGCCGGCAGGTGCTCGTCGAGTGGAACGACACGGCCGGCGGCGGCGCCGAGCGCCGTCCCGTGCACGCGCTCGTCGCGGCGCAGGCCGACCGCACGCCGGACGCGACGGCCGTCGTGCAGGAGGGCGCCGCGCCGCTCACGTACCGCGAGCTCGTCGACGGCGCGCACCGCCTCGCGCATCGGCTCGGCGCGGCGGGCGTCGGCCGCGGCGCGCGCGTCGGCCTCTGCGTCGAGCGCGAGCCGCTCATGGTGCAGGCCGCGCTGGGTGTCCTCGCGGCGGGCGCCGCCTACGTCCCGCTCGACCCCATGCTGCCGCCGGAACGCCTGCGCCTCATGCTCGAGGACGGCGAGGTCGACCTGCTGCTCACGCAGCAGCGCCTGCTCGACCGCTTCCCGGCGGGCAGCGTCGCCGCGCCGATCGCCGTGCTCGACGCCGCGAGCGCGGATGCGGCTGCGGATGCGGCCGCGGTGACCGGCTGGGCCGACGAGCTCGCCGCGCAGCCGACGAGCGCGCCGTCCGTCGACGTCGGTCCCGAGGACCCGGCGTACATGATCTACACCTCGGGCTCGACGGGCCGGCCGAAGGGCGTCCTCATCCCGCACCGCGCGCTCACGAACTACGTCGAGCAGGCCGTCGAGCTGTTCGGCCTCGGGCCCGCTGACCGCGTGCTCCAGTTCGCGAGCCTCGGCTTCGACACCGCCGCCGAGGAGATCTACCCGACGCTCCTCGCCGGCGCGACGCTCGTGCTGCGCACCGACGCGATGATCGGCTCCGTCGAGGCGTTCCTCCGCGCGTGCGACGCGCAGGGCGTCACGCTCGTCGACTTCCCGACGGCCTACTGGCACGTCGTCGTGAGCGGGCTCAGCTCTGCCGGCGTCCCGTTCCCGTCGTCCGTGCGCCTCGCGATCCTGGGCGGCGAGCGCGCCAAGCCCGAGCAGCTCGTCGAGTGGTTCGAGCGCGTCGGCACGGACGTGCGCCTGCTCAACACCTACGGCCCGACCGAGGCGACGATCGTCGGCACGTCGTACGAGCTGACGCCCGACGACCTCGACGTGCCCATCGGCAGGCCGATCCGCAACGTGCGCGCCTACGTGCTCGACCGCCACGGGGAGCCCGTCCCGATCGGCGTCCCCGGCGAGCTGCACCTCGCGGGCGAGGGCGTCGCGCTCGGCTACTGGGAGCGCCCGGAGCTCACCGCCGAGAAGTTCGTGCCGGACCCGTTCGTGGACGATCCGGACGCGCGCATGTACCGCACCGGCGACCTCGTCGTGCACCGGCACGACGGCGCGCTGCTCTTCCTCGGGCGCCGCGACGACCAGGTCAAGTTCCGCGGCTACCGCATCGAGCTCGGCGAGATCGAGGCGTCTCTCGCGCAGTACGAGGGCGTCGAGGGCGCCGCCGTGCTGCTCCGCGAGGACACGCCCGGCCACCCGCGCCTCGTCGCCTACGTCGTGCTCGCCGCGGGCGCCCCGACGACGGCGCAGCTGCGCGACGCGCTGTCCGACACGCTGCCCGGCTACATGGTGCCGTCCGCGTGGGTCGCGCTCGACGCGTTCCCGCTCAACACGCAGGGCAAGGTCGACCGCGGAGCGCTGCCCGTGCCGGAGGGCGACGTCGTGCCCGAGCGCGGCGGCTTCGTCGCGCCGCGCACGGACATGGAGCGGCAGCTCGCCGCCATCTGGGCGGACGCGCTCGAGCTCGAGCGCGTCGGCGTGCACGACAACTTCTTCGACCTGGGCGGTCACTCGCTGCTGCTCATGAACGTCATCGGCGAGATCAAGAAGCAGCTCGGGCTCGAGATGAACCCGGGCGAACTCGTGCTGCCGACGCTCGGCCAGCTCGCGACGCTCTGCGAGGCGCGCGCGAAGGAGCCGGCCGACGGCGGCAAGCGCAAGGGCCTCATGAAGCGGCTCGCGCGCGTGTTCCGCGGACGCGACGGGGGCGGCGCGTGACCCTCCCCGGCGTCGTCCACGAGACCGAGCCCTTCTTCCTCGAGGGGAGCACCGGCCCGCTCTACGCCTGCCTCCACGCGCCGGTGGGGCCGTCGGTCGGGCGCGCGTGGGTCGTCGCGCCGCCGTACGGGCACGAGTCGCTCCAGTTCCACCGCGCGCTGCGGCTGCTCGCCGACCTGCTCGCCGACGCGGGCTGCCCCGTGCTGCGCTTCGACTACCACGGCACGGGCGACTCGTCCGGCGACGCGCGCGGCGCGCTGCTCGACCGCTGGTTCACCGACACCGCCGAGATGATCGACGAGCTGCGGCGGCGCACGGGCGTCGCGGACGTCGGGCTCATCGGGCTGCGGCTCGGCGGCGCCGTCGCGACGCGCGTCGCGGCCGCGCGCCCCGACGTGGTGCGGCTCGTGCTCTGGGACCCGGTCTTCGACGGCCGCGCGCACCTCGCCGAGCTGCGCGCGCTCCACGAGACGATGCTCGGCTACGCGCACGTCATCCCGGACGCGACGGGCAGCCGCGACGAGGTGCTCGGCTACCCGCTCACGCCCGCGCTCGCCGCGGACATCGAGGGCATCGACGTCGTGCGCAACATCACATCGCGCCCGGCGGACCACGTGCTGCTCGTCGAGACGCACGAGGGAGTGCCGCAGGAGCCGCTGCGCCGGCACCTCGGGAGCTTCCGCTGCCAGCTCGCCAACGCGCGCCTCTCCACCCCGCAGCTCTGGGAGTGGGTCGAGGACTTCGGCCGCGTGCACGTGCCGCGCAAGGTGCTCGACGCGATCGTGCGCTGGGCCGGCGAGGGCGCGTCGCGGGGTCTCGCCCCGGGGAGCGTGCCCGGTGCGTGAGGAGGCGGTGCGGTTCGGCTCGCTCGGGTGCACGGTCGGCGTCGTGACGGACGCCGTGCTCGGCGGCGGCGCGCGCGCGGACCTCGTGCGCGACGACACGGTGCCGCTCGCCGCCGCGCCCCCGGAGCGCCCGGCCTTCCTCTTCCTCAACGCGGGCGTCACGCACCACGTCGGCCCCAACGAGCTCTACGTGAAGCTCGCGCGCGCGCTCGCCCGCGAGGGCTTCCCGTCGCTGCGCTTCGACTACTCGGGCCTCGGCGACAGCGGCAGGCGGGCCGACGCGATGCCCGCCGTCGAGAGCGTCGCGCTCGAGACCCGCGAGGCCATGGACTTCCTGCAGAAGTCACGCGGCGTCCGGTCCTTCGTGCCCATCGGCATCTGCAGCGGCGCCATCAACGCGTTCACCGCCGCGCGCTCCGACCCGCGCGTCGTCGGCGCGGTGCTCGTCAACGCGCAGATGCACCTGCACGGCCCGGACCCCGCGCTCGCCGAGGCGCTCCACGCGCGCGCCATGTCGCGGCACGCCTGGCGCATCGCGCTCAAGAGCAGCTTCCGCTCCAAGAACTGGAAGAAGGCGCTCGGCGGCAAGCTCACGCCGGGGCGCATCGCGTCGATGCTCGTCGGCGGGCCCGTGCGCGCCGTCGCCGGGCGGCTCAAGGGCGGCGGCGGGGGAGACGGACCGCCCGCGCCGGACCCGCGCGCCCTCCTGCGCGAGCTGTCCGACCGCGGCGTCCACCTCTACCACCTCTACTGCGAGGGCGACGAGGGCCTCGACTACTTCCACACCGTGCTCGGCAAGGGCGTCGACGAGGTCGCGCGCGGCGAGCGCTCCACCTACGAGGTCATCGCCGGCGCCAACCACGTCTTCACCCTGCTCTGGAGCCAGGACGAGCTCGTGAAGCGCGTGTGCGCCTGGGCGGCGACGCTGCCGCGGCCCGCGCCCGCCGGAGCGACCGCATGACTGACGCCGACACCCTCCGCGACACGTGGATCAAGCGCATGCGCGCCGCGCCGGATGCGCGCGTGCGGCTCCTCTGCATCCCGTACGCCGGCGGCGGCGCGTGGTCGTTCCGCGCGTGGCCGCAGCACCTGCCCGCAGACGTCGAGGTGCTGTCCGTCCAGCTCCCCGGCCGCGAGGACCGGCTCGGCGACGCGCCGCTCCACCACGTCGCGCCCGTCGCGCAGGCGCTCGCGCCGATCGTCGAGGACCTCCTCGACAAGCCGCTCGCGCTCTTCGGGCACAGCATGGGCGGCCTCATCGCCTTCGAGCTGCTCCGCGAGCTGCGCCGCCGCGGCGCGCGCGCGCCGGCGCACCTCTTCGCGTCGGCCTTCCGCGCGCCGCAGATCCCGCCGCCCAACCCGCCCATCCACGAGCTCCCCGACGAGCAGTTCGTCGAGGCCGTGAGCCGCCTCTACGACGCCATCCCGCCCGCGGCCCGCGAGCACGAGGAGCTCATGGAGCTCCTGCTCCCCGGCCTGCGCGCGGACATCGCCGTCTGCGACTCGTACGCCTACGCCGACGAGCCGAAGCTCGACGTGCCGATCACCGCGATCGGCGGTCGCGCGGACCACCACGTCCCCGAGGAGCGCCTCGCCGCCTGGGCCGAGCAGACGACGGGCACCTTCGAGCTCGTCATGATCGACGGCGACCACTTCTTCCTCCAGTCCGCCGTCGAGCCGCTGCTCGCGGAGCTCGGCGCGCGCCTCCGGAGGCTCGCGACGTGAGCGACCTCAAGCACGTCTTCATCGTGGGCTGCCCGCGCAGCGGCTCCACGTGGACGACCTTCCTCATGAGCCACCACCCGCAGGTGGCGACCTTCCAGCACGCCAAGGTCTTCGACTACCTGGTGGGCATGGACCGCTGGTGGCGCAACAAGGCGCACTTCAGCTTCATCGTGAACGCGTCGGGCAAGGCCACCGCCGACTCCGGCGACGAGGACACGATCCGCCTCGAGCGCGTCCTCCCGCACGACGCCTTCCGGCCCATGCTCCGGCCCGTCGTCGACGGCATCGCCGGCGCCGTCGCGTCCGCGCGCCCCGGCGCGTCCGTCGTCGTCGACAAGACGCCCGAGAACGGCAAGCTCGCCGAGTTCATCCTCTCGGTCATCCCCGACGCCTACTTCCTGCACATCGCGCGCGACCCGCGCGCCGTCTTCTGCAGCCACCGCAGCGCGAGCCGCGGCTGGGCGAAGTGGGAGTTCCCGACGCAGCCCGTCGACGGCGCGCGCTACTGGCGCGAGGACGTCGAGGCCGCCCTCGCCATCCCCGCGCTCACCGACCGCTACCTCCAGGTGCGCTACGAGGACCTCCGCGAGCGCGGCCCCGACGAGGTCGCCCGCATCTTCGAGTGGCTCGACCTGCCCGCGGACCGCGAGCTCTGCGAGCGCGCCGTCGCCCTGAGCACCAAGGACAAGGTGCGCGGCAAGAAGGAGCTGCCCCAGGACTTCGTGCGCAAGACCCCCAAGGGCGGCTGGCGCGACGAGCTCTCCGCCGGCGACGCGCGCGTCATCGAGTACCTCGCCGGCGACCTCCTCGAACAGCTCGGCTACGAGCGCAGCCAACCCGACCGCGGCAAGCCGTGGGCCGTGACCTGGCGCGACCTGCCCGTGCCCCTGCTGCGCTTCCTCGACAGGAAGCTGCATCGGACGGCGCAGCTCGCCCATTGGTGGTGGGTCGGACGCAAGCTCGAGTGGCCTGAACCGTAACTCCGGGTCGTGATGTCGGCGGCGGGGTGACGGAGGTGGTAGGGTGGGGCGTCGCGTGCGTCCGGAGCGAGAGTTGAGTTGAACGACTCCGGGCGTCGGTGGTGGGGGCGTCGTGGGAGAGTGGGTTCGGAGGACTGCGCGATGCGTGTGAACGGCGTCTCTCGGCGGGTGGTGGTCGCGGTGGGGATCGTGCTGCTCGTCGTCGTCGGGGTCGCGGCTCGGACGCCGAAGGTTCCCGTGCCGTTGAGCCGGTTGTGGGGGGGCTCCGAGGTCGTCGTCGTGGGGCGGGTCGTCTCGGGGACGTCGCGGGACGGGTCGGGAGAGCGCTTCCGGATCGAGGTCGTCGAGCGGCTCTCCGGCGCGTGCGCCGAGTCGTGCACCGTCGTGCGGAGCCCGGGGGCCTGCCTGCCGCTCGAGGTCACGGACGGGGAGTTCGTGGTCGTGTTCGCCGACGTCGCGACGAGCGCGCGCGACGCGACGCACGCGCCCGTCGCGACGCGTGCTCCCGACGCACCGCAGCGACTCGACGTCACCGACGCGTGGTCGGGCGTGCTGCGCGTCG
Source organism: bacterium (assembly GCA_030428785.1). Classification (GTDB taxonomy): domain Bacteria; phylum Planctomycetota; class B15-G4; order B15-G4; family B15-G4; genus JAUIEF01. The sequence continues at coordinate 26,506 of JAUIEF010000024.1, read as the reverse complement.
GGCCCGCGGAGCTCGCCGTGCTGCGCGCGCTGCCCGACGCGATCGCCGCCCGTGAGCGGGGCGACCTCGTGCCGCTCGCCGACTGGTGCGTCGACGCGCTCGAACGCCCCGCGCTGCGCGCGGCCGCCCTCGTCGAGTTCCGTGCGCGGAGCCCCGAGGTCCGCCGCCTGCGCCTCACGGTCACCGCGCGCCACGCCGACCGGCTGCTCGACCTGCTCGCCGCCCTCGCCGAAGGCCGCGCCGACGCGGACGCCGACCACCGCGCCGCGCTCGTCCGGGCCTTCGGCGAACGCCTCGACGTCCCGACCCCGGACGGCCCCTAGGCGCCGCCGCCCCCGGTCGCGCCACACGTCCGCCCGTGCCGGGTCCTCCGCGGCCCGGTACACTGCCCCCGTGCCCCTCTCCCTCCCCTCCCTCGCGAGGGGCCTCGTCCTGTCCGTCGTCCTGCTCCCCGCCTGCGGGGACCCCGGGACGTCCGACCCGATCTCCCCCGGTCCGTCCGCCGACGTCGGCTCCTCCCCGCCGGAGGACCCCGTCGCCGACGACGCCGGACCGCCGGGTCGCTGGCGCGAGGCCCCGATCCCGTCCGCCGCGTCCGACGACGGCCTCGACGACGCGGCGCTCCAGCTCAACGCCCTCGGCTACACCGCCGGCAGCCGCCCGGCCGGCGGCGACGTGGGCGTGACGCTCCACGACGAGGCGCGCGCGTTCCCGGGGCTCAACTTCGTGCTCTCGGCGCACGCGCCCGAAGCGGTCATCACGGACATGAAGGGGCGCGTGCTCCACCGCTGGCGCAAGGACTTCCACGACGTCTTCGGCTACCACCGGCAGGACGTGGGGCAGGAGAGCACGCGCTTCTGGCGGCGCGCCGTCGTGCTCCCGGACGGCGGCCTCCTCGCCGTGTTCGACGGGCTGGGGCTCGTCCGGCTCGACGCGGACTCCGAGGTGCGGTGGGCGCGCGCGCTCCCCGTCCACCACGACCTCGAGGTGCTGCCCGACGGCGACATCCTCGTCCTGACCCGCGTCGCGCGCACGCTGCCGGACGTCGCCGCGCGCATCCCGGGGCTGCTCGACGACCCGGACGCGCCGACGCACGTGCTCGAGGACTTCCTCACGCGGCTCGCGCCCGACGGCAGGGACCGCTCGCACGCGTCGCTGCTCCAGGCCTTCGAGACCGCGGACGAGCACGACTGGGTCCCCGCCTCGGAGCGGTTCTGGCGCGAGCGCGGCGACCTGGAGGTCACGGCCGAGCCGAACGACGTGTTCCACACGAACTCGCTCCACGTGCTCGCCGGGCGCGCGGAGCGACGCCACCCGGCCTTCGCCGCCGGCAACGTCCTGCTCTCGATGCGGCACCTCGACACGATCGCGGTCTACTCCCCGGAGGAGGACGCGATCACCTGGACGCTCGTCGGCGAGACCGCGCTCCAGCACGACCCGCTCGTCACGTCGGCCGGGAACGTCGTCGTCTTCGACAACCACTGGCGCGAGGGGCGCTCGCGGGTCGTCGCCTTCGACCCCGCGGACGGCCGCGTCGTGTGGGAGTACGGGACGCGGCCCGGCGAGGAGCTGTACAGCGAGACGTGCGGCGCCGTCCAGCTCCTGCGCAACAGGAACCTGCTCGTGACGGTGTCCGACGCGGGACGCGCCATCGAGCTCACGCGCGAGGGCGACGTCGTCTGGGAGTACCGGAACCCGCGCCGCGCGGGCGACCGGGAGCAGTACGTCGCGACGCTCTTCGAGGTCGTCCGGCTGCCGGAGGCCTTCGGCGCGGACTGGCTCGACCGAGGCTGACCGGCGCCGGCGCCCCAGGCTCCCCGTCGCGCCCGGACCCGATTACACTGGTCCGTCACCGCCTCTCCCCGGTACCCATGCTCGCGCTCCTCGCATCGCTCCTCGTCGTCGGTCAGCTCGTGCCCGGCGCGCCGCCCGGCTCCTCGATCGAGCCCGGCGTGACGCCGCGCAACGTCCTGATCCTGCTGCTCGACGACCTCGGCGCGGACAACGTCGGCGTCTACGGCCTGGGCCCGGACCTCCCGCCCACGCCGAACATCGACGCGCTCGCGGGCCAGGGCGTCCGCTTCCTCCACGCGTGGTCGAACCCCGTCTGCTCGCCGACGCGCGCGACGCTCATGACGGGCCGCTACTCGTTCCGGACGGGCATCGGCTACACGGTCGTCGAGGGCAGCCCCGCGCTCGGCCTCGAGGAGCTGAGCCTCGCGGAGCTCGCCGGCTTCGCGTCGCCCGACTACGCGACCGCCGCCTTCGGCAAGTGGCACCTCGGCAACGGCTCCGTCGGCGGGACGCTCGCGCCGAACAAGGCCGGCTTCGACCACTACGCGGGCGCGCTGCGGAACCTCCACCCGCCCGAGGACTACTTCACCTGGCGCAAGGTGACGAACGGCTCCGTCGACACGAAGACGGGGTACATCACGAGCGACACGGTGGACGACGCCGTGCAGTGGATCCAGGCGCAGGGGGACCGGCCGTGGCTCGCGTACGTCGCGTTCCACGCGGTACACACGCCGCTCCACGCGCCGCCCGCAAAGCTCCACACGCAGGACCTCAGCGGTGCCGGCGACCCGACGGTCGACCCGCGCCCGTACTTCGTCGCGATGGTCGAGTCGCTCGACACCGAGATCGGCCGGCTCCTCGCGCAGGCGGAGATCGACCTCGAGGAGACGCACGTCGTCCTGCTGGGCGACAACGGCACGGACGGCGCGGCGGTCGTGCCGCCGTTCGACCCGGCGAAGGCGAAGGGCACCGCGTACCAGGGCGGCGTGCACGTCCCGCTCGTCGTGGCCGGCCCGCGCGTCACCGCGCCGGGCTCGGTCTGCGAGGCGCTCGTGAACACGACGGACGTCCACGCGACGGTCGCCGACCTGCTGGGCCTCGACGTCGTGGGGACGCTCCTCGGGCAGGGCCCCCTCGGGCCGAGCCCCTCGGCGCCGAGCGCGTCCGACTCCGTGAGCCTGCTGCCGTACCTCTCCGAGCCGACGCGCTCGTCGATCCGCCCGTGGATCTACACGGAGACCTTCCGGTTCCCGCAGCTCGGCGGCCCGGTCGACACGCGCCGCGCCGTGCGCAGCAAGCGCTTCAAGCTCATCCTGCGCGAGGTCGAGCCGGCGCCGCCCGAGATGGAGTTCTACGACCTCGCGGCCGACCCGTTCGAGACGCAGGACCTGCTCCTCGGCGAGCTCCTGCCGGGCCAGGTCGACGCCCTCTACCAGCTGTCGGACCTGCTCGCGGAGCTGTCCGCCGACGCGCGCTGACGCCGCCCGTCAGGCCAGGCGCACGATGCGCAGCGTGACCTGCTCCGGCTCCGCGTCGAGCACGAGGATCTTCACGAGGAGCTGGCGCCCGCCCTTCGCCTTCGGGGCGCGCACGCGGAGCAGATAGGTGTGCCCGGGCACCGGCACGACGTGCTGCGCGCCCTCGGGCGGGAAGTTGCCGAAGACGGCCTGCCCGCCGTTGATCTGCACCGTCCTGTTCACCGGCGCGTCGTGCACGATGCGCCCGCGCTCCACGCGCAGCGTCTCGAAGACGGTGACGTCGGGACGCGGCGCGATGTCGCCCGACGTCGTCACGCCGGTCACCTTGCGCGGCCCGAGGTCGACGAGCCGCGCCGCCTCGTTGCGGCGGAAGCCGTACGTGAGCGAGCCGGACCGGTACGCGTCGAACACGAGCCCCGCGTCGTCGAGCACCCAGTCGCCCTCCTCCACGGCGCCCGAGTAGCGGAGGGTCTCCAGGTCGACGGCCGCCCGCTCCGCGTCCGCCGCGTAGAGCGTGAGGACGACGTCGTCGAGCGGGATCTCCTGGCCGTCCGCGGGCGCGGGCACGAGGAGCGGAGCGCCGAGCGCGACGGCGAGGACGAGGCCCAGGGCACGGGCGGACGTGGCGGCGGACATGGCGTTCTCCGGCGGGACGGATCCTGTCGGGGCCTTCGACGGCCCCGGCGCGCCCATCTTCCCACAGGCCCCGGGCGCGTCCGGTCCTCATCGGCTCCGACCGGCGTCGACCGGAGCCCGGATGTCCCGCTCAGCTCCGCCGACGTCTCTGCTGCATGCGCGCGAGACGGCTGCGCCCCGCCTGGAGCTTCTCGCTCGTCTCCTGCGTGTCGTCGGCGGCGGGGGCGGCCTCGTCGCCGCCCTCGAGGAAGCGTGCAAGGGACGCGACGGTCGGGTGCCGGAAGAGCTCGACCATCGGCACGGGTCGGCCGAGCGCCTGCTGGAGCTTCCCGTGCACCGCGATCATGAGGATGGAGTTGCCGCCCAGGTCGAAGACGTTGTCCGTGCGACCCACGCGCTCGAGCTTGAGCGCGTCGCGCCACAGGCCGGCGAGCGTCGCCTCGAGGCCCTCGCCCGGCGCCTCGTAGGCGGTGGTGAGCTCGGGGCGCGCGGCCTCGGGCGCGGGGAGCGCGCGCCGGTCGACCTTGCCGCTGCCGGAGAGCGGGAACGCGTCCAGGACGACGACCGCCGTCGGCACCATGTACCCGGGCAGCGAGGTCGCGCAGTGCGCGCGGAGCGCGGCGTCGTCCGTGGAGGTGCCGGCGCGGAGCGTCACGTATCCGACGAGCTGCTTGTTGCCCGGCACGTCCTCGCGCGCGAGCACGACGGCCTCGCGCACCGCGGCGTGTCGCGCGAGCACCGTCTCGACCTCGCCGAGCTCGATGCGGTAGCCGCGCACCTTGACCTGCGCGTCGCGCCGCCCGAGGAACTCGATCTCGCCGTCGACGGTCCAGCGGCCGAGGTCGCCGGTGGCGTAGAGGCGCTCACCCGCGTGGAACGGGTCGGGCACGAAGCTCGCGGCCGTGAGGTCCGGCCGTCCGACGTAGCCGCGCGCCAGGCTGCGCCCGCCGACGAAGAGCTCGCCGGGCACGCCGACGGGCACGGGCCGCATGTCCGGGTCGAGGAGCAGGCAGCGCACGTTGTGGATCGGCCGGCCGATGGTGGGGGCCGTGTCGTCGTCCGGGTCCGGCGGCACCTCGACGGCCGTCGCGACGACGGTGTTCTCCGTCGGGCCGTAGTGGTTCACGAGGCGGAACGGCAGCGCGCGGTCGGGCGCGCGGTTGAGCTTGTCGCCGCCGGTGAAGACGACCTCCAGCGCGAGGTCGGCGGGCATGTCGAGGCGCAGCATGGCCTCGGCGAGCGGCGTCGGCACGAAGGCCTGCGTGATGCGCCGCTCGGCGAAGAACGCGAGGAGCGCGTCGGGCGCGAGCCGCGTCTCGTCGTCCACGAGGTGCAGCGACGCGCCGGCGGTGACGTACGGCCAGAGCTCCCACACGGACGCGTCGAAGCCCAGCCCCGCGAGGTGCGTCGCGCGGTCGTCCGGCGTCACGTCGTACACGCGCCGGTGCCACAGCGTGAGGTTCACGAGCCCCGCGTGCTCGAGCTCGACGCCCTTGGGCGTGCCCGTCGAGCCGGAGGTGTAGATGACGTAGGCGAGGTCCGACGGCGTGGCGAGGGGGGCGGGGCGGGAGGTGTCGTCCGGGAGCACGGCTCCGGCACCGGCTCCGGCTCCGGCACCGGCTCCGGCACCGGCACCGGCTCCGGCTCCGGCACCGGCAGCGGTTCCGGTTCCGGTTCCGGAAGCGGTTGCGCCTGCGGCTCCATGCACCCGCCATGTCCCGTCGACGTCCCCGACGAGCGTCACCGCCCCGTGCTCCGGCAGCGTCGCGACCGTCTCCGGCGTCGCGAGGACGACCTTCGCGCCGCTGTCCCCGAACAGGAAGGCGAGCCGCGTCGCGGGCACGCCGAGGTCGCAGGCGACGTACGCGCCGCCCGCCTTCTGCGCGCCGAGCGCGCCGACGACGAGCTCCGGGGTGCGGCCCGTCGCGAGCGCCACCCGGTCGCCGCGCCCGACCCCGAGCGCGCGCAGCGCGTGCGCGAGCCGGTTGGCGCGCCGCTCGAGCTCGCCGTAGGTGAGCTCCCGACCGCACCCGCTCACCGCGAGCGCGTCGGGCGCCGCGTCCGCCGCGGCCTCGAAGAGCTCGTGCGCGCAGGCGTCCGGCACCTCGGTGGCCGTGTCGTTCCACGTGTCGAGCACGAGGTCCCGCTCGTCGTCGGGCAGCAGCGAGAGCGAGCTGAGCGTCGCCTGTGGCCGCGCGACCATGTCCTCGACGAGCACGCGCCAGTGCGCGAGCAGCCGCGCGACGCCCGCCGCCGTGTAGCGCGAGGTCTGGTAGATGACGCGCAGGCTCAGCGCGTCGCCGGGGATGGCGACCGCCGCGAGCGGGAAGTTGTGCCGCTCGAACCAGCGCACGTCGCGGATGCCCAGTCCGCGGCACATGGACTCGAGCGGCGTGTCCTTCTTGTAGTTCTCGAAGAGGAAGAGCGAGTCGAAGAGGGGCTCGCCGCGCGGCACCTCGCTCCAGCCCTGCACCTTCACGAGCGGGCTGTGCTCGTGCTCGCGCATCTCGGCCTGGCCGATCTGCAGCCGCTGGAGCCACGGGAGGAGCGGCTCCTCCGGCTCGACGGCGACGCGCACCGGCAGCGAGTTGATGAAGAGGCCGACCATCTCCTCGACGCCCTCGAGCTCCGGCGGCCGGCCGGCCACGATGGCGCCGAACACGACGTCCGACTCGCGCGAGGACTTCGCGAGGAGCAGCGCCCACGCGCCCTGGAGCACGGTGTTCAGCGTGAGGCGGTGCTCTCCGGCCAGCGCGGTGAGCGCGCGGGTCGTCTCCTCGGACAGCGCGCCGGTGAGCACGGCGAAGTCGCCGTCCGAGCTGTCGGGCGCGACGTCCTCGCCGCCGCCGTGCCGCGCCGGGTCCGCGGGCAGGGGCGTCGTCGCGCCGAAGCCCGCGAGTGTCCGTCGCCAGTACGCCTCGGACGCCGCCTGGTCGCGCTTCGACAGCCACACGAGGTAGTCGCGGTACGCGCGCGGCCTGTCGAGCGCGGGCGCCCGCCCCTCGACGAGCGCGTCGTAGGTCGTGAAGACCTGGCCGAGCATGCGGAACATGCTCCAGCCGTCCATGAGCAGGTGGTGGAAGCTCCAGAGCAGCTCGTGGCGGTCGTCGGCGGTGCGCAGGAGCACGCCGCGCATGAGCGGCGGCCGGCTGAGGTCGAAGCCGCGGGCGAGGTCCTCGAGGCGCAGCGCCTCGAGGCGCGCCGCCCGGCCCGCCGCGTCGAGCCCGCGCGTGTCCTCGACCTCGAGCGGCATGGAGGCCGCGCGCTTGACGACCTGCACGGGCTGGTCGACGCCCTCCCACACGAAGAAGGTGCGCAGGATCGGGTGCAGGTCGACGACGGCCTGCCACGCGCGCCGGAACGCGTCGACGTCGAGGGCGCCGTCGAGGCCCAGGATCGTCTGGTTGTGGTAGAGGCCCGTCGCCTCGCCGTCCGACGTCCCGGCGCCCGCGGCGCTGCCCTCGGAGAGCGTGTGGAAGAGGAGCCCCTGCTGCAGCGGCGACAGCGGGTAGAAATCCTCGACGTCGGGCATCGACATGCGGCAACGGCTCCCGGGACGGTCCCGGAGAATCCTATCCGATGGCGGTCCCGGTGCCGCGCGAGGGGCCGGCCGTCACCGACCCCGGCCGAGTCGCCGCCGCCAGGGCGGACGCGTCGGGTCGTCCTCGGGGGGGCCGCGTTCGAAGGCCGGCAGCTCGAGGAGCTCGTCGGGCATCTCCGCGAGCGCCTCCTCGAGCCGGCCCGCGAGCGGCTCCTCGCCGACCTCGCGGAGCTTCGCGAGCACCATGCGCGATGTGTCGACGCCGGAGATGTTGAGCCCGTCGAGCGCGTTCGCGGACGCCTGCCGCCGCGCGAAGGACGCGAGGAGCGCGTCCACCGCCCCCGCCGCGTCGCCCGACTCGAAGAGCACGCGCGCCTTGCCGGCGAGCGCCACCGCGACGAAGTGGTCGCTGTCGTCGCGCGCCTCGGGCAGGAGCGCGATGTCCTCCTCGAAGCGCGCGACGGCCCGGTCGTAGGCGGCGAGCGCGTCCTCGGCCGGCCGCCCGACGCGCCGCGAGAACTCCGCCGTCACGAGCGAGGCGTAGCCCGCGAAGTAGTGGAGGCCCGGCGCGGCGTCCGGCTCGGCGAGGAGCTCGTCGTACACCCGCTCGAGCTCCTCGAACCCGCGGGTCGCGAAGACGCGCCGCCGGAAGCGGTCGTGGAGGTCCCAGGAGTCGGGGAAGCGGATCAGCGCCTCGTCGAGGATCTGCGACGCCTCGCCGCGCGCGCCGAGGCTCGCGAGGAAGTCGTGGTACGCGACCGCCTGCTCCTCGGTGCCGTGCGGGTGGCGCAGCAGCACGAGGCACGCGGCGTGCACGTCCGTGACCCACTCCGGCGGCCAGGGCGCGTCGTCGCGCAGCGCCTCGCGGATCGCCTCCTGCCGGGCGCCCGCGAAGCTCGCGACGACGGCCATCGTGTTCCAGTCGCGCGCGTCCCGCGGCAGCCCCGCCTCGACGGCGTCGATCGCACGCGCGTGCGCCTCCTCCGTGTCGCCCAGGTAGAAGGCGGCGATGCACAGCACGGCGTCGAGGCGCCAGCCGTACGCGCCGAGGTCCCGCGCGCGGCGCGCCGTCCGCTGCGCGTCCATGAAGAGGAGGTTGGCGAACTCCGGGTCGCCGGTGTGCTGCTCGTACGCGAACTCGAGCATGGCCTCCGCGAGGTCGAGGTGCGCGGCCGGGTCCTCGCCGGCGAGGATCTCGTCCTGCCGTTCGAGCGGTGTGCTGAAGCGCGCCCGGTCGAAGGAGGGCGGCGCGGGCTCGTCGGACTCCACGGCGGAGAGCCAGCGCGTCACGTCGACCGTGCCGGAGCTCCCGGCGAGCCCGCGGTGCACGACGGCGAGGCGGCGCGCGCGCACGGAGCCGGCGCCCAGCCGGTCGAGCGCCGCGAGCAGCGCCTCGCGCTCGACGTCCGGCAGCGGCTCGGCGAGCACCTCGACGAGCAGGTCCACGGCCTGCGGCGACGTCGACCGCGCGAGCGCCTCGCGCGCCATGCGCATGAGCTCGGGATCGTGCCCGGCGAGGGCCAGGCGCAGGAGCTCGACGGGCGTCTCCTCGCCGGCGTCGACGGCGGCGCGCAGGAGCGCGACGCGCTGCGGGCGGTCGCCCGCGAGGAACGCCGCCTCGACGGCCTCGCGCTCGTCGACGTCCGGGCTCGCGACGAGCTCGGCGAGCGGCTTGTCGCGCGACTCGGGGTCCTTGGTCGTGTCGGGTCGGTTCGCGATCCCGTCCCGGATGGCCGCGAAGACCGAGTCCGTGTCGAAGGCGTAGAAGACGTCGTAGAGCTCCTGCCCGTCGAGCTCGACGCCGATGTGCCGCGGCGCGACGCGCGTCTCGTCGAGGAAGCGCTCGTAGACGACGGGCTCGAGGGAGATGTGCTCGCCGCAGGTCACGCTCCCGAAGCGCGGGCACAGGACGCGCCGGCCCTGCTCGTCGTGGTCGCGGTCCGTGTGCCGGTACACCGACGCGATGACGGTCACGTACGGCTCGTAGAGCGCCGCGATCCCGGGGTCCCGGTAGCGGATGCCCGCGTAGTGCTCGCTCGCGATCTCGCCGTCCATGTTCACGCACACGAGGATCGGCTTGCCCGTCGCGTCGCTCACCGCCTGCGCGTCCTCCCAGGTGCGCTGCCAGGTGATGAGGCAGGGGCGCGCCCAGTCCTCGGCGGTGGGGGCGGGCCACATGGCCTCGCGCGCGGTCTGGGTCATGCGGCCGCCGCCGGCGCCGCCCGGGACGGGGCCCGTGGGCGGGGGCGGGGCGCCGCCGCCGGACTGCGCCGCGAGGGGCGCGGTCAGGGCGCCGAGCAGCAGGAGCGCGATGGTCGGGAGTCGGGCGGGAGAGCTCACGGGTCGGCCTCGGGAGAGCAGGGCAGGGTATCAGGACGCGGCGCGCGGGCGGGAGCGGGGGAGGCCGCGCGTCCGACGCGGCGTCGCGGCGCGGTCGGCGCTCCGCCGGGCGGCGCCGCGGGTCACCGGGAGGAACGGCGCGCCCCCGGCGACCGGACTCCCGGGATAGGCTGGAGTGGACCCCTCCCTCCCGCCGACCCTCCCGCCCCGTGCGCCCGACCCTCGTCCTCGGCGTCGCGCTCGGCCTGCTCCTCGCGGGCCGCGCGACCGCCCAGTCCAACGTGCTCCTGCTCGTCGCCGACGACGTCGGCGTCGACACGGTGGCCGTCTACGGCGAGCACCCGGTGCCGGCCGTCACGCCGCACCTCGACGACCTCGCGGCGCGCGGCGTGCTCTTCCGGCGTGCCTACGCCAACCCCGCCTGCTCGCCGACCCGCGCGACGATCCTCACGGGCCTCGAGAGCTGGCGCACGGGCGTCGGCACGGTCATCGGGCCGTCGGGCTCCGTCGAGCTGCCGCTCGCCGGGCTCACGACGCTGCCGAGCGTGCTCGCGGCGCGGGGCTATGCGACCGCGCAGGTCGGCAAGTGGCACCTCGGCCAGGACCCGCACCACCCGCTCGACGCCGGCTTCGACGCGGTGCGCGGCACGGTGAACAACGTCGCCAGCTACTTCGCCTTCCCGTGGAACGTGGACGGCGTCGTGAGCCCCGTGACCGGCTACGCGACGACGTTCACCGTCGACGAGGCGCTCGCGCTCATGGACGCGCTGCCCGAGCCGTGGTTCCTGTGGGTGGGCTTCCACGCGGCGCACAAGCCGTACCACGTCCCGCCGGCGTCGCTCCACACGCAGACGCTGCCGCCGACGATCCCCGGCAACGAGCCGGCGTACAGCCGCGCGCTCGTCGAGTCGCTGGACACGGAGCTCGGGCGCCTGCTCGCCGCGGTCGACGAGACGCAGACCACGGTGCTCTTCGTCGGCGACAACGGTCCGGAGGGCGGCGCGGTGCTCCCGCCGTGGACGGCCGCGCACGCGAAGTCCACGGTCTACGAACAGGGCGTGCGCGTGCCGCTGCTCGTCGCCGGGCCGGGCGTCGCGCGGGGCGCCGAGTGCGACGCGCTCGTCCAGTCGACGGACCTCTTCGCGACGATCGCGGAGCTGGCGGGCGGGTCGTCCGCGACGGCCCTCGACGGGTCGAGCTTCGCGCCGCTCCTCGCGGACCCGGCCGCGCCCGCGCCGCGCACCCACGTCTTCGTCGAGAGCTTCCTGCCCAACTTCGACCCGGCGGCCGGCTTCCCCGCGGGCTTCGACCGGCGCCGGCAGGGCGTGCGTGACGACCGCTACAAGCTCATCCACGAGTACGAGGACGGCGGCGCGCTCCCCGTGCGGCGCGAGTTCTACGACCTCGACGTCGACCCGCTCGAAACGACGGACCTCCTCGCGGGGACGCTCTCGCCGGCGGAGCAGGCGGCGTGGCTCGCGCTCCAGTCGGAGCTCGTCGCGCACGGCGCGAGCCCGTGGACCGACGTCGGCGGCGGCGTGCCGGGCGTCAAGGGCCTGCCGCGCGTCACGGGCGTCGGCAGCCTCGTGCCCGGGACGCCGACGACGCTCCGTGTGCAGCGCTCGGCGAGCCTCTCGACGGGCGTCCTCGTCGCGGGGTGGACCGTCGCGCCGCAGCCGCTCCTTTGCGGCACGCTGCTCCCGTCGCTCGACGTGCTCCACTGGTTCGCGACGGACTCGGACGGCACCTACATCGCGGGCGCCCCCTGGCCCGCGTTGCCGCCGCTCACGCCCGTGACCTTCCAGGCGTGGGTCCAGGACGCGGCGGCGCCCTGCGGGTGGTCGGCGACGAACGGCCTCACGGCGACGACCGCGCCCTGACGACGCGTCGCGGCGTCCCGGCGACGGGTCGCGCTCCGCGCGCGGTCAGACGTCGACGTCGAGCACGCCCTTGAGCTTGGGCGCCTTGACCGTGAGCTTGCCCGTGAGCGTCCCGGCGCCGCCGCCCGTCGCGATGCCCAGCTCCGTGAGCCCGAAGGCCGGCAGCACGAGGTCCTTGAAGAGGAGCGCCTTGCCGTTCTTCGAGACCTTCACGCCGTCGCCGACCGCGTCCGTGAGGTCCACGCCGAGCACGCGCAGCGACTCGAGCGCCGGCTCGGCGCCGTCCTTGCTCACGAGCTTGCCGGACACGCGCGACTCCACGGGTCCCTGCACCTCGAGCGTCGCGGGCGCGCCGGGCGCGACGGCCGCGGGCGCCGACTTGGGCAGCGTGACGCGGCGCAGGCCGGGCGGGATCTTGAGCTTGTGCTTCGCGGTCCAGCGGCCCGCCGTGCCGTTCACGGGCCGGATCTCGAGGGCGTAGACGCCGAGCTCCGGCAGCGGGAAGCGCTTGATGCGCGAGGTCGCGCCCTTCACCGAGCCGAAGGCCGGGTCGTAGGCGGGGTGGGTGCTGTCGTTCGAGAGCAGGACCGTGCCGTCGGGGCCGCGCAGCGCGAGGCTCACGAAGAGGCCGTCCTTCTTGTCGCCCTTGACGGTGACGCTCAGCTCGGACTCCGCGAGGCCCTCGACGTGGACCACGTCGACCTCGCCGATGCCGTCGAGCCGTCCGCGCAGCGCGCGGCGTCCGCGGAGCAGCGGCGCCGCGACGGGCGCGTCGACGACGAGCGCGTCGACGAGGCGCGACTCGCGGCCGCTCTCCTCGTCGATGACGACGACGTCCCAGGTACCCGCGGCGAGCGCCGGCACGCCGACGCGCAGCCGGCCCGCGTCGAGGTGCTCGACCCAGGTCGCGGGCCGGTCGCCCAGGTGCACCGCGACGTGCTCGTGGAAGCGGTCGCCGGTGAGGACGACCTCCGGCAGGTCGAGCGGCCCGACGCGCGCGGGCACGACGCTCGCGAGCTCGGGCGGGTGCGGCACGATCTCGAGCAGGCTGGGGTAGACGTCCGCGCCGAAGGCGTTCGTCGCGAGCAGGTCGTAGGCGCCGGGCGGCGTGTCCGGGGTCGTGAGGATCTGGAGCGTCCCGCCGTCCCAGGAGACGTCGAAGGCGTCGCCGGCGCGCGGCACCTCGAACGTCAGGCTCGCGGCGGGGTCGCCCGGCGCGCCGCCCGTGAAGCTCATGAGCGGCCCGAACGACACGCCCTGGCCGGGCCGCATGCTGATGCTGCCCGCGGGCCACACGAGGCGCGGCGTGCCCGGCGCGAGCACCGGGAGCACGGTGGAGGGCACGATGGCGAAGCCCTTCTTGGGGACCTCGACGATCGCGAAGGCGTGCGTGCCGACGTCCAGGTCGATCTGCGGGTGCGAGATGCTCTGTGCGTTGATGGGGCCGTCGTAGGGGGTGGCCGAGAGCTCGTAGGTGCCGGGCGGCAGGTCGTGCAGCTCGTAGAGGCCGGCGACCGTCGTCGAGGTCTGGCCGAGCACGCGGCCCGTCGCGAGGTCGCGCGCCCAGACGGAGACGCCTCCGAGGCCCGTGCCGTCCGCCTGCGTGAGGAGGCCGCCGCGCACCGTCGTCGCGCCCGTGTCGCCGCCGTAGGTCTGGCGCACGCCGCGCGCGTCGTCGGCGGTGATCGTGCGCGGGTAGTGCGTCGTGAACGACGCCGTGGGCACCATCGTCGAGTCCTGGAGCCCGCTGTGCCCGAAGCCCACGAAGTGCCCGGCCTCGTGGGTCGTGATGGCCTCGAGGTCCATGGTCCCGGGCGTGAGGTCCGTCGTGAACGTGAAGTCGCCCGTGTTGTAGAGGATGTCCCCGTCGGCGATCGTCCCGGTGAGCTCGCCGCCGACGTAGTAGGCGAGCGGCGTGACCGCGATGATGCCCGTGCCCGGCGGGAAGAAGTCGTCGCCGAAGAGCAGCAGGTGGATGCCGAAGGAGTCCCAGTCCGTGCGGGCGCGCTCGTCCGGGTCGTGGAGCTCGCGCAGGTCGAGCGCCGCGCCCTCGACCTCCCAGCGGTGGACGCCGCGGCGGAGCGCGAGGAGGTCGCCGTCGTCGGTGAAGCCGGGCGCGCCGTCCTCGTGGAGCACGAAGGTCACGGCGGCGTCGTCGGGCCAGTGGAGCGGGACGCCCGTCGACGTGAGGAGCGGGTTGTGGGGGCGGGCCGTCGCGGCGAGGGGGCCCAGCAGGAGGGGACCCGCCAGGGCGGCGGCGAGGGCGGCGCGGCGGCGGGTCATCGGTCGGTCTCCGCGGCGACGAGGGCGCGCAGGCGCGCGGCGAGGGCGTCCCGGTCGGCGGGGACCGAGGGCACGGCCTCCACGGGGCGGCCGTCCGTGCCGACGAGGGCGACGCCGTCGAGCTCGCGCCGGACGCGCAGCACGCCGTCGGCGTCGGGCTCGAGGTGCAGGACGCCCTGGCCGAGGCCCACGGGGAGGCGGAAGCCCCGCGCGCTCCGCGCGGAGAGCAGGAGCACGACGCGCTCGCCGGGCTCCAGGGTGGGCATGCCGGGGACGACGAGCCCGACGCCGTCGGCCTCGCCGCCGGGCAGCTCGAAGGCCACGCGGCCCTCGTCGGCGGGCAGGGCGCCCGTCCGCGCGTCCTTGAAGACCTCGACGGTCTCGAGCTCCACGCGGGTCGTCACGAGCCCCGAGGGCGCGCGGGAGGCCTCGGCGGACACGACCCGGCCCTCGACGACGAGGCGGGCGCCGGCGACGAGCTCCGGGAGGTCCAGGGCGACGACGACGGTCGCGTGCAGCGTGGCGGCGAGCAGCGCCAGCGCGAGGAGGGCGTGGGGCAGCCGGCGGGGCATGGGCGGGTCCTCGGGCGGCGGGGCGGCAGGGACGGGGCGGCGGGATGCGACGGCCCGGCGGGGAGGACGGGGCCCGGTCGCGCGGGCGGCCCCCGCGTGTCCCGATCGCCCTCTCCGACGATGCGGGAGCCGAGTATACGGGCGCGGGGGAGCGGGACCGAGGAGCGGCCGGGGAAGGCTCGCGGGCGGGCCGGGCGACGGCCCCGCCGGGGTCATCCGAGCATCTTTAAATCCGCAGCAGTGAACGTCGCCCGCGCGATTCAAGCGGAAAAGGTGACAAAAGAGTCCCGCTGGTCTTGCAACTTTACAGATCCGTGATAAACCGTCTGTGTACTCCAGGGATCGAGGAGGAGCCGTTCACCGGCCTCCGCGGCCCCTCGAGCGACGCAGGGCACAACACAAGGGCAATCTGTACCAGGGCAAGCAGTCACACGACGGGGCCCACCTCCCGCACACGGACGGCACTCCGTGCGCACGGGCCGGGAGGGGGCCCCCGAGTGTCACGCCCCCCGCAGTCATGGGGGCGGCTTTCCGGACGGGGCTTTGACCGGAGTGTGGGTACCGGCGTCGGGGGTATTCCGCTCAGTCCACTCCACGGGAAGTCAGCAACCCATGAAGAACCCGACCCACTCCACGGCCAGGGGAGCTCGGTCCGTCTTCGGATCCTCGCACCTCACCGTCGTCCTCGGCCTGGCGGCCGCCGCTCTCGTGGCGACGCCGTTCGCCACGAGCCTGGGCGACTTCGACCCGCTCGAGAACCTCCCGCACGCCAACGAGGGTGCGTTCGAGGGCGGACCCACCGGGACCGCCTCCGACGCGGGCATCAACAACGCGGTGCCCGAGGACCAGCAGACCTCGTTCAACATCCCCACGAACAGCCTGCCGAGCCCGATGTTCGGCGCCGGAGACTGGGAGCAGAAGATGCTCCGGTTCGAGGAGTTCGGTCCGCAGCCCATGCCGACCACGTACGCACCCGGCAGCGCCTTCCCGCCGCCGCTCGACGCGCAGAGCGGTCCGGACACCGCGGCCCTGGACGCCTTCATGGTCGAGCCGCTCTACCCGCCGGCCACGCGTGAGGCCAACGACGCGGACATGAACCCGTGGCAGCCGGAGATCGAGGGCTTCCTCGGTCGCGCGCTCGACACGCCGCCCGCCGAGGGTCGCCCGGCGGGCGAGGACTGGGCGCACCAGCGCTGGGCCGAGTTCCAGCCGGTGAACTTCTACAAGACCGTCATGGCGGGCGCCCGGCAGAACTCCGGCTTCCGCGATGTCATGCAGCTCCACGGCTACACCGCGGGCGAGTTCGGCCCCGGCGGGCTGTACCACGACACGACGGGCGCGGGCACGAACGGGACGACGGCGGGCATCGACATCCGCTTCCACCCGAACATGCCCATCCAGACGCAGAACGCGCTCTGGTGCTTCGACGGCACGCTGCCGCCCAAGCTCCTGAACGTGCGCTACGGCGAGCCGCTCGTCATGCGGCACTACAACGCGCTGCCGATCGATCCGGCCGCGAACCGCGGCTTCGGTCTGCACACGATCTCGACGCACGAGCACAACGGTCACACCCCGGCGGAGAGCGACGGCTACACGAACGCGTTCTTCTTCCCCGGTCAGTACTACGACTACCGGTGGCCGATCCAGCTCGCGGGTCACGACTCGATCAACACCGACGCCTCCGATCCGCGCGCGGGTCGGCCCGACGGCAACGGCGGCATCACGCAGATCCGCGGCGACTGGCGCGAGACCATGAGCACGCACTGGTTCCACGACCACATGCTCGATTTCACCGCCCAGAACGTCTACAAGGGCAACGCCGCGATGATGAACTACTACAGTGCCATCGACCGCGGCAACGAGGCCATCGACGACGGCGTCAACCTGCGTCTCCCCAGCGGCACCGCGATGGACTGGGGCAACCGCGACTACGACGTCAACCTGCTCGTCGCCGACAAGGCGTGGGACCAGACCGGACAGCTCTGGTTCAACATCTTCAACCTCGACGGCTTCCTCGGCGACCGCCTGCTCACGAACTGGCTGTGGCGTCCGACGTTCGACGTGCGCGCCCGCAAGTACCGGTTCCGCATCCTCAACGGCTCGGTGTCGCGCTACATCAAGGTCGCGCTCGTCACCGAGGAGGGCACCCGCGTCCCGTTCCACCTGATCGGCAACGACGGGAACATCATGGAGCACTCGATCCACTTCAACGGGATCGGCGGCGTGAGCAACGCGATCCTGCCGGAGCAGGGCATCGCCGAGCGCTGGGACATCATCGTCGACTTCAGCCAGTTCGAGCCGGGCCAGAAGCTCTACTTCGTCAACGTGCTCGAGCACGACGACGGCAAGGGCCCGAAGCAGAACATCCTGCTCGAGTCGATCCTGGACGGCACCTACAACCCGACCATCCAGGACGGCGAGTGGGTGGGCGGCGACCCGTGCGTCGGCAAGTTCCTGGAGCTCGTGGTCCAGCCCTACGACGGCGTCGACCTCTCCATGGACCCGTCCGAGTACGAGCCCGGCGGGAAGACCATGATCCCGCTGCGCATGCCCACGGCCCAGGAGATCGCCTCGGCCCCGCGCCGGCACTTCGAGTTCGGCCGCAGCAGCGGCACGGACGGTGCCCCGTGGACGGTCAAGACGGACGGCGGCGCCGGTCTCACCATGGACCCGCGTCGCATCTCGGCCTCGCCGCAGATGGCCGGCAACGCCACCCACGACCAGCTCGAGATCTGGACCATCGAGAACGGCACCGGCGGCGGCTGGGCGCACCCCGTGCACATCCACTTCGAGGAGGGCATCGTCCTCTCCCGTGACGGCGCGCCGCCGCCGCCCTGGGAGCGCTGGGCCCGCAAGGACCTGTACCGCATCGGCGACCACCCGGACAGCAGCCGGGAAGTCGAGGTGGCCATCCGGTTCCGCGAGTTCGCCGGCACCTACATGGAGCACTGCCACAACACCCAGCACGAGGATCACGCGATGCTCTTCCGCTGGGACAACGAGCACCCGGGCCAGATGAAGGCGATGCCCGCCCCGATCCCGACCTGGGACGGCGTCGAGTTCGTCAACAGCATGGCCCTGCCGACGGCGGGCTCCGTGCTCGACATCCTCGATCCGGGCAGCCTGGGCCTCAACGACGTGGGCCAGCCGCACCCCGAGGACGGCGAGGGCCGCATCATCGTCAAGCGGTCCGTGCACAAGAAGAGCACCGGGACGTGGCGCGTCGTGGGCAACACCCAGGGCGTCGCTCCGGGCACGCTGCTGGTCATCCACGCCGGGTCGGACAAGTTCGCCCCGGTGGTCGGGACCGCCACGGTGCTGCCCAACGGCAAGTGGCGCCTGCTGACGACCAACTCCCCCGTGACCACGGACTACATGGACATGATCTGCATCCAGGGCAGTGACGGTTCGTACCTCTACGGGCAGGACATCAAGGTCAAGAAGTGATCTTGGCCGCGCGACGGGGCCCCCGGCCCCGCCGCGCAGACGCGCCCTGGCCGCGCGTCGAGGGCCCGGGGGGGCGCCGCTCCCCCGGGCCCGCCCCGCATCCTCGAGGCGGGGCGCCGCCCGCGCGCTCACGCGGCGGCGTCCGAGGAGGCGGGCACCCCGGTCGCGGACGGTTCGCGACGGACGCACACTCGAAGGGAAGGGACACCATGACCACGCGCACCACCCTCGGCGGCCTCGCGCTCGCGACCGCCCTCCTGCTCGGCGCCTCGGACGCCCGGGCCCTCACGAACCCCGTCGGCGAGGACCCCGTCGACCGCGAGCACGGCGGCAGCGTCTGGGGGGCCAGCTACTTCCCCGACCACGTCCTCATCGACCAGGACGGCGAGGAGCAGCGCTTCTTCACCGACCTCATCGAGGGCAAGGTCGTCGTCATCAACTTCATCTACACGAGCTGCCCGGACACCTGCCCGCTCGAGACCGCGCGTCTCGCGGAGGTCTACTCGATCCTGGGCGACCGCGTCGGCGACGACGTCTTCTTCTACTCGATCAGCATCGACCCGGAGCGCGACACGCCCGAGGTCATGAAGGCCTACGCCGAGCAGTTCGGCGCGGGCAAGGGCTGGAAGTTCCTCACGGGTGACGAGGACGAGATCATCTCGCTCCGCAAGAAGCTCGGCCTGTACCGGCCCGAGGTCGCGGAGGAGGACAAGCTCGACCACAACCTGAGCATCGTCATCGGCAACCAGGCGACGGGCCGCTGGATGCCGCGCTCGCCGTTCGAGAACGCCTACGTGCTCGCGAACCAGGTCGGGAGCTGGCTGCACAACTGGACCGACCGCGAGGAGGGCGGCGTCGACTACAAGGATGCGCCGAAGGTGCGCAACCTCACGAAGGGCGAGAGCCTCTTCCGCACGCGCTGCAGCGTCTGCCACAGCATCGGCGCGACGAGCTTCCCGAAGGTCGGGCCGGACCTGCTGGGCGTCACCGACCGCCGCGAGCACGAGTGGCTGCGCCGCTGGGTGAGCGAGCCGGACATCATGCTCGCCGAGGGCGACTCCATCGCGATGGGCCTCATGGCCGCGTACAACAACGTCCCGATGCCGAACATGCGGCTCTCGCCGCCCGAGGCGGACATCATCCTCGACTACATCGACGCGGAGAGCCGGCGCAGGGCCGCGCACGCCAAGACGCTCGAGGTCGAGAAGAAGCGCGAGGAGCTGCTCGCGAAGGGCGAGCTCGAGTCGTGCTGCCAGAAGGAGGACCAGGTGGTCATCGGCCGCGAGGACGACGGGGACACCGTCGCGGGCGCGGGCGGGGCCGGCGGCGACGGCGGCGGCCCGATGTCGGGGCTCGCGCCGAAGCTCACCGTGGCCCTCGGCGTCCTGCTCGGCGCGCTCGCGCTGCTCACGGCGCGTCGCGGACGGGGCGACCGGCACGCGACCCGCGAGGCGGCGCACGCCGCCTGACGACCGGGCTCAGCCGGAGCGCGACGCCTCCGCCGACCGCGAGCGGCTCGCCCGCAGCCGGTCGACGACCCGCAGGACCTCCGCGACGTCGACCTCCGTGCGCAACGGCGCCCGGGCCGGGTCGAAGCGCGGGAGGGGATCGGGCATGCCGCCGGGCACCACGTGCCGGAACGGCCGCGCGCGCGCGAGGTTCGCGAAGGTCGGCCGGAAGACGGGTCCGAGCTCCACGACGTCCGTCGCGGGCCGCGAGAACACGAGGTTGCACAGGCCCGCGCCGTGCTCGCCCACGACGAGCTCGGCGTTGTAGAAGAGCCGCGCCTGCTCGAGCGGGGGCAGGCCCTCGAGCACGACGCTCCGGAAGGCGTTGCCGAAGCGCGCGAAGAGCGCGTCCGCGAGCTCGCCGTGGTTCGCGAGGCGACGCCGCGCGCGTCCCGTGCTGCCCGCCGGGTGGTCCGGGAACGCGAGCGGCTCGTGTCCGCGGTCGACGAGCAGCACGCGCGGCGCGTCGAGGTCGAGCAGCCGGTTGCGCGACTCGACCTCGTCGAGGAAGTCGTGCAGGTCGCGGAAGTCGTAGGGCCCCGTGCCGAAGCCGGAGAGCACCCGCTGCGGCACGTCCGTGAGCGCGGCGAGGTTGGCCGGCGAGAGGTGCGCCACGTCCAGCCCGAGGATCGGCTCGACGAAGGCCGCGAAGTGCCCCGTCGACTGGTCCGGCGTGTCCGCGAGCAGCACGCGACGCAGTCCCGGGTGCTCGCGGCGACGCAGGCGCGCCAGCGGCAGCAGGAAGTCGAGGACGAAGTGCCCGTAGTGCCAGAGGAACCCGCCCCGGCGGTGGCTGACGAGGCGGAGGCTCGGCTTCACGCGACCATCCCGGCCAGGACGGCCTTGGCCTCCGGGTGGCTGCCGAGGTGCGTGTCGAGCGACGCGTGGTAGGCGTCGAGCAGACCGGGCTCGTAGTCGTACGGCTTGCCCTTGAGGCGCGACTCGAGGCAGCTCGCGATCCACTGCTCGTCGGCGGGCACCCGGAGGAAGCCCGCGAGGTCCACGAGCGTCTGCCGCCCGAACTCCGACTGGAAGTAGCAGAAGAAGTTGTCGGGGTGCTTCGCCCGGTGGTCGAGGAACCACGCGACGAGGCGCACGAAGAAGTCGACGACCTCCTCGATGGGCTTGCCGTCCACCTCGGGGAAGTGCCGGTAGTGGCCCAGCCGGAAGTTCGACTTGGCGCAGTCGACCGGGTTGCGGATGGGCATGAGGAAGCGGATGTTCCCGTTCCTCGCGACGACCTCCGAGAGGTCGATGCCCTTCTCGCGGACGAGCGCGGTGAGCTGCACGGCGCTCTTCCAGTAGAGGCAGCGGATGTCGTCCTTGAGGACCGACGACCCGAAGCGCGAGCGGTACGCGTCGCGCACCGCCGGCCGGTCGAAGGCGTGCGACACGGTGATCGTGCCGCCGTAGTGCCCGCGCCGCCCGCCCTGGCTCTTCATGATGGCCGTCCGCACGAAGCGCTCGTACTCCTCGCGCGTCGGGTCCGCGAGCAGCGCCTCGGCGTGGTCCATCTGGCGGTAGCCCGCGTTGTTGAGCACCTGGCAGTTCGGGTGCAGCGCGATGAGGCTCGCCGTGAGCGTCGTCATGTTGCGGTTCGGGCCGAGCGCCATGACGGCGCTCTCGACGCGGGACAGGTCCACGCGGCGCGCGCGCAGGGCGTGCGCGGGGCGCTTCACGTAGTCGAGGGCCTTCTCCTGCCAGGGGGTGGTCATCGCGGCGGTCTCCCGTTGTCGTCGTTCAGCTCGTGCACCCAGTCGTCGTCCTCGGCGTAGCCCAGCTCGCGGAGCAGCGGCCCGGCGATGTCCAGGAACACCCGCCCGTCCTCGGGCGACATGTTCCGGCGCCAGCGCGCGACGGACGACCGGAAGAGCGGCTTCTCGAAGCCCGGGTCCTTGTCCGAGCGGTTCCTCACGCGGTGGAACTCGAGGACCTCCGGCGTCCAGCGCACGCCGAGGAACGCGAAGAGCTCGCGCAGCCGGCGCTCCGGGTCGCTCACGAGGTCCTCGTAGCGGAGCTCGTGGTAGCCCTCGTGCCCGCGCCAGGCGAGGCCCTCGCGGACGTCGTCGTTCCAGCGGCGCGCGCAGTCCTCGAAGGGCTTCCACGTGCCGGCCTCGACGAGCTCGTCGCCGACGCGCGTCCACTTGGGGTGCGTGCGCAGCGAGCAGGCAGCGTCGCGGCCGTCGCGCAGCAGGTGCACGAAGCGAGCCTTGGGGAAGTGCCGGAAGATGTACGGCAGGCGCCGCACGTTGCGCGGGCTCTTGTCGGCCCAGCGCGGCTTGTCGAGGCGCTCGGCGAACGCGCCGCACACGCGCTCGACGAACTCGCCGTGGCGGCGGCTGCTGTCGGCGATGGCGCGCACGTCCTCGATGGGCAGGCCGATGCGGTTGGCGAGCTTGGACGTGTCGAGCTTGCCGAGGTGGAAGATGCTGCTCTCGCGCACGCAGCAGAGGTCGGGGTGCGCGTCGAGGATGACCTGGAGGAGCGTCGTGCCGCTGCGCCCGCAGCCGCCGACGAGGATCGGCGACGCGCCCGAGACGTAGTCGGGCAGCACCTGCTCCTTGAGCCACCAGGACCAGCCCAGGAACCAGTCCTTGAGGCGGGGGGGCGCCCGGCGGTCGCGGCGCGGCCCGGGGTCCGGCGGCGCGGCGGGCGACGACGTCCCCGGCGTCGTCGTCTCCTGGTGCGGGGCGCTCATCGGGCTCAAACTATCGGTGTCCCGGGTCGGTCGCAACCTCCGGGTCCGTCTCGCGCAGCACCTCGTCGAGCACCTCGAGCGCGGCGTACTTGGTCGCGCGGCGGCCGAGCATGCGCTCGCGGCGGCGGTCGACCGCCCGGACGAGCGCGCGCGGACCGGACGGGCGCAGGTAGGAGTCGACGGCGGCGCGGAGCGGGCCGGGCTCCGCGTAGCCCGCGACGACGGCGCGCACGTCGTCCCGGAACCGGTCCGGGTCGCCGCGGCCCATGAGCGTCCGGAGCGTGTCGGCGACCTCCTTCGCGAGCGCGGGCGGCACGGGGCCGCCCGGCCGGAAGCCCTGCTCGAGGTCGAAGGTCACGAAGCGGTCGCCGGCGACGATCACGTGCGCGAGCGAGCCGTGCTCCTGGATGAACGACGGGTCGGAGCGCCGCAGCGCGGTCTCGTGCCGGCGCCGCCAGTCCGCCCCGAATCGGCGCAGGAGCCGGTCGCGCTCCGCGGGCGGCGTGCCCGCCTTGCGCTTGAGGAGCGCGAGGAGCAGCGGGCCCTCGACCCACTCGAGCACGAGCACGCGCGGCCCGGCGAGCTCCGGGTGACGCTCCGACAGCTCACGCGGGACGTCGACGCCCGCCTCGCGCCAGGCGCGGAGCAGCGCGCGCTCCGTCTCGCGGCGCACGGCCGCGCGCGGCGACGTCTTGCGCCCGCCGAGCCGCGTGAGCAGCGCGCGGAGCTCCTCGCGCGGCCAGCGGGTGCGCCGCAGGTAGAGCTTCTGCGCCACGGGGCCGTCGGGCGTGTCGACGCGCCAGATCCGGTTGCCGAGCAGCGGGGTGTCGCGCGAGGCGCGGTCGCCCGCTCGCCCGCCGTCGCGACGGTCCCCGCCCCGCGCCCCGCCGGTCGCCGCCGGCGCCCCGGCGGTCGCCGCGCTCACGCGTTGACCGCGGCCTCGTCCAGGCGGCGCTTCAGGTCGAGCGCGACGTTGTACTTGCTGTACTGCTTCTTGTTCGCGCTGCGGAACGTGCGGTCGAGGCGTCGGAAGAAGCGCATGACCGGGTTGCGGTTCTCGATGGCGTGGATGTACGCCTCCATGAGCAGCGACTTGTCCGGGTACCACGCGATGATGCCGTCCATCATGCGGTCGTACATCTCGTCGCCGAACGCCTTCCCGATGCTGCGCATGTACGCGAGCATCTCGCGTCCGACGAGGTCGCGCACGTCCTTGCTGCGGAACGTGATCTCGAAGTCGAAGTTCACGAACTGCCCCTTCCAGAGCATGACGTGCTTCATGTCGCCGTTCTCGTGGACGAGGCGCGGCTCGCGCTTCTCGACCGCGATCTTGTGCCGGCGGTGCCAGATGGGGAGCCACGTCTTCCAGATGTGCATCCGGTCCTCGAGCGGGACGGACTCGTCGCGGAAGAACGTGCGGAAGTGGATGCCCGGCACGTACTCGAAGAGCATGTAGCCGCCCTCGGGCACGTCGGAGAACGTGACCTCGGGGTACATCCGGAAGCACGGGAAGCCGTTGGCCTCCCACACGCGGACGTTCTCGACCTCCTCGCGGCAGCGCGTGCGCGGGAGGTGACCGGTGCGCCCCGTGAGCACGAGGTTGCCGAAGCTCTTCTTCCAGTGGAGGAGCGGGTTGCGGTTCCCGAAGTAGATCTTGAGCACGGCGGACCCGTCCCGGAACGGGATCTTGTAGAGCCAGTTGCCGTGACCGGCGAGGTGCTCCTTCTCCGGGATGTCGGCGAGGCGCAGCGTCTCGGGCGAGCCGGGCTCGCGGACGATCGGACCGGTCGTGTCACCGTAGGCGGAGGCGGGCGGGTCCATCGGGCTCTCGGTCGGGCTCGGGGCGGCGCCGGCGGCGCCCGTCGCGGGGCGCGCGTCGTCGGCGACGGGCGCGGCGGGCTGGTCGGGCGCGGTCGGACTCGCGGTCATGGTGCTCGGCTCCGGGGCGGTCGTCGCGACCGGTGGGGCGTGCCGGAGTCGACGCGCGCCGACCCCGGGCGACGCCCCAGCCTACGGGAGCCGGGAGGCGCTTGGAAGCGCGCGACGGGGCGTCGCGGGGCGTCGTGGCGGCGCCGGCCGGGTCGGGCCGCGGCGACGGGCGCGCCCCGGGCGCGCGCCCGTCAGGCGGCGCGGTCGAGCGCGAGGTAGCTGTCGAGCTCCGCGAGGAGCCGCGCCCGCGCGTCCTCCTCTAGGAAGGACGCCTCGAACGCGTGGCGCGAGAGCGCCGCGACCTCGTCGCGCGAGAGCCCGAACGACTCCTGCACCGCGACGAAGTTCTCCTCGACGTAGCCGCCGAAGTACGCCGGGTCGTCCGAGTTGATCGTCACGCGCAGGCCCGCCTCCATCATGCGGCGCAGCGTGTGCTCGTCCATGCGCTCGAAGACGCGCAGCTTGACGTTCGAGAGCGGGCACACGGTGAGCGGCACGCCCTCGGCGGCGAGGCGCTCCACGACCGCCGCGTCCTCGACGCAGCGCACGCCGTGGTCGATGCGGCGCACCTCGAGCGCGTCGAGCGCCTCGGTGATGTACGCCGGCGGGCCCTCCTCCCCGGCGTGCGCGACGGTGCGCAGGCCGAGGCGGCGGCACTCGGCGAAGACGTCGCGGAACTTGCCGGGCGGGTTCCCACGCTCCGACGAGTCGAGGCCCACGCCCTGCAGGTGCTCGAGGTGCGGGCGCGCCAGGTCGAGCGTCGCGCGCGCGTGGTCCTCGCTGAGGTGGCGCAGGAAGCAGAGGATGAGCCCGCCGCTCACGTCGAGCTCGCGCCGTGCGCGTTCGAGCGCGTGGCGCAGGCCCTCGAGCACCGCCTCGAACGGGACGCCGCGTTCGGTGTGCGCCTGCGGGTCGAAGAAGAGCTCGACGTGCCGGACACGCTGCGCGTGCGCGCGCTCGAGGTACGCCCACGCGAGGTCGGCGAAGTCCTCCGCCTCGCGCAGCACGGCGCAGCCCTGGTAGTACACGTCGAGGAACGACTGCAGGTCCGTGAACTCGTACGCGGCGCGCGCCTCCTCGACGGTGCGGAACGGGAGGGCGACGCCGTTGCGCGCGGCGAGCTCCATCATGAGTTCGGGCTCGAGCGTGCCCTCGACGTGCACGTGCAGCTCGGCCTTGGGCAGGTCGCGGAGGAAGGCGCGCATGTCGCGGCGCGGGCCGTCGGCGTCTTGTGTGCGGGCGATCACGACGCGTCCTCGCGAGGTCTGCGCGCCGCGGGCGCCCGCCGCCCCGGCGGGCCCGGCCGACGACGGCGGATCCGTTCTCATCGGCCTCCGCCGGGGACGACTCGAGGCCAGATCCGGGCCGTCCGGGCCGGACGCGTGTCCGCTCACACGACCGGAAACGGAGGTGTTCTCGCCATCCGCGTCTGAGACGATCGGGCCTCGCGACCGCCGGTCCCCGCTCCCCGGCCCCCCGACGCATGAGCCCCGACCACGACCCCCGCGTCCCCGTGACGTTGCTGTCCGGCTTCCTGGGCAGCGGCAAGACGACGCTCCTCAACCGGATCCTCTCGGAGGACCACGGGGTGCGCTGCGCGGTCGTCGTGAACGAGTTCGGCGAGACGCCCATCGACGGGCAGCTCGTCGTCGGCGCGCGGGACGAGCTCGTCGAGCTGGCCAACGGCTGCCTGTGCTGCACCGTGCGCGGCGACCTGCTCGACACGCTCGCCGCGCTCGTGCGCGGCCGCAACAACCGCATGCTCCCGACGACGCGCTTCGACCGCATCCTCGTCGAGGCGTCCGGGCTCGCGTCGCCCGGCCCGGCGGCTGCCACCGTGCACCTGCCGGAGCTCGTGGGCGACCTGCGCTTCGACGGCACGGTGACGCTCGCGCACGCCGCCGAGATCGCCGCGCAGGTGGAGGAGTTCCCGGAGGCCGGCGAGCAGCTCGCCTACGCCGACTTCCTCCTGCTGAACCACCGCGACCGCTGCGACGAGCGCGCGCTCGAGCGCGCGACGGCGGCGGTGCGCGCCTGCAACGCGGACGCGCCGCTCGAGGTCACGGAGCGCGCGCAGGTCGACGTCGCGAAGCTGCTCGAGCTGGGCGGCGGTCGCGCGGCGGACCGCGCGGAGGGCGCGCCCGCGGACGAGCACGCGCCGCACGCGCACGGCATGGTCTCGATGACGCTCGAGAGCCGTGCGCCGCTCCGCATGGAGGAGCTCAAGTACTGGATCGGCTTCCTCGGCGAGCGCCGCGGCCAGGACCTCATGCGCATGAAGGGCCTGCTGCGCTGCACGGACAAGGAGCACCCGGTGGTCGTCCAGGTCGTGGGGCGCTGGCTCGAGATCGGCCCGGACCCGCGGCTGGAGATGCCGGAGGTCTCGCGGATCAGGAACCA
>JAUIEF010000259.1 GCA_030428785.1 bacterium | reverse complement strand
CGGCGCTCCGGCGCGCGCGCGACGCTCCTCCGCCGGCCCGGTCTTGCCAGCGAGCCGGGCGATGGGCACGATGCGCGTCCCGCTCGGCGGGTGCCTCGGCGTCCGGCGCGTTGAACGCGTGGCTCGACGCCATAAGGCCATCAAAGAGCCTTCAAAACCATCGCATCTTCACCTCGAACCGGGTGACACCATGAACCAGTGGATCCGCCTTGCGATCGTCGTCGCGGTCGCCGCCGTCATCATCGTCGCCATCCAGGAGATGCGGGCCGGCTCCGAGATGTCCGCCTGGGACGACCTCGCCGAGGCCCGGGTCGGCGAGGACTCGGTGGCGGCGCTCGAGAGCGCACGCGAGGCGGCCGACGGGACGAGCGCCGAGCCGTGGGCGGCCTTCGACCTCACGATGGCGCTCTATCGCGAGGGCACGCCGGCGGACCTCCAGCGCGCCGCCCAGGTCGCGCGGGCCGTGGTCGACGAGCACCCCGATCACGCCGTGGCCGGGCTGCTCCGCGACGTCCTGCCCGCGCTCGAGTCCTACCGGGACTCCTGATCCGACCGGCCGGCGGGCTCCCCGGCCCTCGCGCCCCCGCGACACGGGCCTATCGACGCTCGCGCTGGGGGCCTGCGCGGTCGTCCCGGACGCCCCGGATGCCGACGGCGCGCGCGCCGGCGTGCTCTCCGCGGCGAGGCCCGGTCCGCTGCGAAGTGCCTGGCGGCAGGGCGGTCAGGTCGGGGTGGTGGGTTCCCGGGGAGCCGAAGCGGGCCCCGCGCGCCTCGGGTGACCGTCCCGCGGACGCGGATCGAATCCGTGGGCAGCTCCCGTGGACCGGGCGCGGAGGTCGGCTCCCCGGGGACGCGCCCGCGGCGTGATCAGCCGTCGAGGCCCTCGCCCGCGATCATGAGCTGGTGGATGAGCCGGTCCCGGTCCTCGGCCGAGTAGAACGCGAAGCTCACCTCGCCACGGCCCCCGCGATCCTGGATCTTGACCTTGGTCCCGAACCGGAGGCGGAGCTCGTCCTCGTAGTGCGCTCGGTTCTTGAGACCCCCGTCCGCCGTCGCGGCCTTCGTCCCACCCCGGGAGCCGCGCGTCTTCCGGGGCTGCGGAGCCTGCCCGCCGCGCACGGCCGCCTCGACGTCGCGCACCGACCACTGGCGGTCGATCGCCTCGCGGGCGAGCTCCTGCATGCGCTGGGGAGAGTCCGCCGCCAGGAGAGCACGGGCCTGTCCCGCGGAGAGCTCACCCGCCGCCAGGTGGTCTCGCACCGGGTCGGGGAGCTCCAGGAGCCGCAGGGCGTTCGTGACCGCCGCGCGACTCTTCCCGACGCGCTGAGCGAGCTCCTGGTGCGTGACCCCGGTGCTCAGGACGAGCTGCTGGTAGGCCGCGGCCTCGTCGAGCGGCGAGAGGTTCTCGCGCTGGATGTTCTCGATGAGCGCGAGCTCGAGCGAGCGGACGCCCTCGGCGTCGATGACCGTCGCGGGAACCGTCGTGCGGCCCGCGAGTCGGCTGGCCCGGAACCGCCGCTCACCGGCGACGAGCTCGTAGCCGCCCTCGACCTTCCGGACGACGACGGGCTGGAGCAGGCCGTGGTTCTCGATGGAGGTCGCGAGGCCCGCGAGGCCCTCCTCGTCCATGGATCGCCGGGGCTGCCGCGGGTTGACCCGGATCGCGTCGAGCGGGATCTCCTGCGCACCGGCCTCCGGCGCCTCGCGCTGCACCGTGCGCGAGATGAGGCTGTCGAGGCCCCGACCCAGTCTCTGTTCCATGGTTGTCGCACCTGATTCGGGGGCCGTGCCGATCCATCGGCGCGGACGGATCGACGATAGTGGGGTCCCGACGGGCGATCAACGGGATGGTTTCACGTGAAACACCCCGCGACGTGGACCGCCTCGGAGTCGGCCGCGAGGCGGCCCGTCGCCCCGCGTCGACGTCAGGAGCCGGTCCGCAGGTAGCGGAGCTGCTCCGGGAGGTCGCCCTGCTCGCCGAGCCCGTGCTCGAAGAGCAGGCTCAGGTCGCTGAGGGCGCGGGAGTCGCCGCGCGCCTCCACCGTGTCCGGACGCGGGTGCTTCCCCGCGAGCATGATGAGCCCCATGAGCGAGAGCGCGGAGCAGGGCTCCCCGTTCAGCGAGAGCTCGAGCGGCGTCCGGTGGTGGCGAGCGATCTGGACGATGAGCGCGAGAGGCCGCGCGTGGAGGCTCACACCGTCCGGCATGCGCAAGGAGACCTGCTGCTGCCCCGAGAACTTCTGGAGGATGGCGTCGGCGATCTCGGAGCATCCCTCCACCGCAAGGTACGCCTGGCGCAGGCACGTGTTCACGGCGACGTCGAGGACCCCGTCCTTCGAGACGAGCCGCGAGATCTCGAGCTTCGCGCCCTGGTGTCGGATGTCGTTCTCGTGCCGCTCGTAGAAGTGCACGAGGCCGGTCGCCATCTCGAGCAGGTGCCGGGCGACCGACACGTGACCCCGCAGATTCCGCATCCACGGGTTCTCCTCCTCCACGGCGGTGAGGAGCACGTACGTGTCGTACATCGACTGGATGTTGTGCACCGCGGACTCGTACCAGCGGCAGCGCTCCTCCGTGGCGTGCTCCGCCACGTAGGTCGCCAGGGCCTCCGCCGGGCGACGGCCGCCGAGGTCGAGCTGGCGGCTCGCCTTGAGGATCGCCTGGAATCGGCTTGCGAGCTCCGCGATGCGCTGGCGCTCACCGATGGCCTCGTCCGTGTCGAGGTTCCGCGGCAACTGGCGCCGCACCTCCACGGACGGACCGCTCTCGACGTCTCCCGCCGACCACGTCAGGCCGAGGCTCGCGGCCGCATCCACGAGGCCGCCGCAGAGCGCGACGAGGGCGTCGTCGAGGACCCCGTCGGCCTGCTCGAGGTCGGCCTGCAGCTCCGAGGTGTCGCCGCCGAGCTGATAGCGGGGCAGGCGCGACAACAGGTACAGGCAGACGCTCCGCACCCGACAGATGCCGCGTGTCGACGCGACGAGCTCGCCGAAGGTCACGAAGGTCGCGTTCTCCCGCGCGCCGTGATCGTCGACGAAGGTCTCGAGCGCGTCCGCTGCGTCCCCCAGGCGCGTGACGGCCCCGGGCTGGGCCAGCACGGTCGGATCGGCGCTCACCGTCGCCACGAGCGTTCCGAACGCCTGGGACGCGGTCTCGAGCAGAGGCACGAAGTCCTCTTCTCTCAGGATCACGTCGCGAGCGTGCAGGGTGGGGGTCATGCGGGCACCTGGGGTCGGCGCAGTCTAGCAGCTCGGCCTCGCCGTTCGAGCCGATGAGAACTTCTCAAGCTGCCGCCTCGGGCCGGTCGACAGACGCCCCGGAAGCTTCCCCAGGTCCCCGGGCTCTACTCATGGCTGACGGCGCGTCGCGGCGGTCCGACCGCACCATCGAGATCTACCTCAAGGAGATCAACCGCGTCCGGTTGCTCACCGCGGACGAGGAGAAGGCCCTCGCCGTGGAGGTCCAGGCCGGCTGCCCCGTGGCGCGGGACAAGCTCGCCCTGGCGAACCTCCGGCTCGTCGTGAGCATCGCGAAGCGGTACATGAACCGGGGGCTGAGCCTCCTCGACCTCATCGAGGAAGGCAACGTCGGGCTGCTGCGGGCCGTCGAGAAGTTCGATCCCGACGCCAACTGCCGGTTCTCCACCTACGCGACCTGGTGGATCAAGCAGTCCATCCGCCGCGCGTTGACGAACACCGTCAAGACGGTCCGTATCCCGTCCTACATGGTGGAGCTCATGTCGCGCTGGCAGCAGACCACCGACCGCCTGCTCCTCGACCTCGGCCGCGAGCCGACGCCCGAGGAGGTCACCGAGGCGATGGAGATCAAGACGGACTCGGCGAACGCGATCCAGGGCGCCATGAACACGGCGTCGCGCTACACGCAGTCGTTCTCGACAGACGACCAGGCCGGCAAGCTCGCGGAGGTCATCGTCGATCCGAACTCGCCCGATCCCCGCGACACGCATCTCCGCGCGACGGAGCTCACGCGGATGATGAAGTACCTCGAGGACCTGGACGAGCGTCAGCAGAAGATCCTGAGGATGCGATTCGGGCTCGGGTACGATGACTCGATGACGCTGAAGGAGATCGGCAACGAGCTCGGGCTCACGCGCGAGCGCGTCCGCCAGATCCAGAACGAAGCCCTCACCAGGCTCTTCGCCGCGATGAACGAGGGAGAGCCGGTCTGACCCACCGCTCTTGACCCGACTCCTCGACCGCGGCCCCGCGACCCCGCTCCACAGCCTCTACGCGCACGTCCCGTTCTGCACCGACCGCTGCACGTACTGCGCGTTCGCGACGATCGCCGACGACCCCGGCCTGCATCGGGCGCTCGTCGACGCCCTCCTCGGTGAGCTCGACCGGAGCGGTCTCGCGCCGTCATCCCTCGAGACGGTGTATCTCGGCGGCGGCACCCCGGGCCTCCTCCGGCCGGCGGATCTCGAGGCGCTCCTGGCGGGCCTGCGCCGCCGCGTGTCGATCGACCCCGACGCCGAACTCTGCCTCGAGGTCAATCCGGCGAACGTGACGACGGAGTCGCTCACGGCCTGGCGCGACCTCGGCATCACGCGGCTCTCCATGGGCGTCCAGACCTTCGTCGACGCGCCGCTCCGGGAGCTCGGGCGGCATCACGACGGAGACCGCGCGCGGCGCGCGCTCGACGCGTTGGCCGGGGGGTGGGACGGGCCCTGGTCCGCCGACCTCCTCGTGGGCTGGGCCGGCCAGCGAATCTCCGACGTCGAGGCGGACGTCGGGGAGCTCGTGCGGCGCGGCGCGCCCCACATCTCGGTGTACGGCCTCACCCTCGAGCCTGGCACACCTCTGCTAAAGAGGCACCAAAGCGGTCTCATCGTCATCACTTCTACCTCACTGAACCACGTCTTCGACGAGATCTGGAGCTCCACCCTCTCGTCGGCGGGCTACGAGCGGTACGAGGTCTCCAACTTCGCGCTCCCGGGCGCGCGCAGCCGGCACAACCAGGTCTACTGGCGGAACGGCGACTACCTGGGCCTCGGCCCCGGAGCGGCGAGTTCGCACCACCCGCTGCGCTGGAGCAACGTGCGCGACACCCGGGCGTACCTGGACCGCCGGCGGGCCGGGCGCAGCGTCCGGGCCCACGTCGAACGACTCGCGCCCGAGGAGCGGCTCCTCGAGACGCTCGCCGTCGGGCTTCGCACACGCGACGGGATCCCCCTCGCCGACCTCGACCGACGGTTCGGCGTCGCGTGGCGGCCCCCGCTCGCGGACGCGTTCGCCGAGCTCACGGCGGGCGGCGTGCTCGTCGCGGACCGCGATCGGCTCCGCCTCGGCGAGCTCGCGCTCACCCGCGCGGACAGCGTCGTCTCCGCGCTCGCGCGACACCTCGGCAGGGCGCCCGGCGTCCCATCGGCCTGACGGGCCGACCGCCGCGGCGCGGCCCGGGCCGCCGTGCAATTGCCGGCGGCGTCGGATATGACAGCCGGTCCGCCGCGCCACCGGGAGCCTCCGCGCCATGACGGAACGATTCGCCGACCGCCTCGCCGACGCCGTGCTCGAGAAGGGCAGCGCCCTCGTGGTCGGGCTCGACCCGGCGCTCGACCGCCTGCCCGACGCGGTCCGCGGTCCGACCGCCGAGCGCGGCACCCGCCGCGAGGCCGCCGACGCCATCCGCCGCTTCAACGCCGGCGTCATCGAGGAGGTCGCGCCCTACGCGTGTGCCGTGAAGCCCCAGATCGCGTACTACGAGGCGTGGGGTCCCCCCGGGCTCGAGGCGTTCGAGGAGACGATCCGTCTCGCGCACGACGCCGGCCTGCTCGTCATCTCCGACGTGAAGCGCGGCGACATCGGCTCGACCGCGACGGCCTACGCCGCGGCGCACCTGCTCGACGAGCGGGCGGGCGACGCCATCACCGTGAACCCCTACCTCGGCTCGGACAGCATCCGCCCGTTCCTCGACGCGTGCGAGACGAGCGGCGGCGGGCTCTTCGTGCTCGTGC
>JAUIEF010000258.1 GCA_030428785.1 bacterium | reverse complement strand
CATCGGCGTGGGTCGCGGGTACTACGAGCGCCCCGAGCTCACCGCCGAGCGCTTCCTGCCGTGCCCGTTCGTCGAGCCGAGCGCCGACGAGCCCGAGCCGCGCATGTACCGCACCGGCGACCTCGCGCGCTGGATGCCCGACGGCAACCTCGAGCTGCTCGGGCGCATGGACAACCAGGTCAAGATCCGCGGCTACCGCATCGAGCTCGGCGAGATCGAGTCGCGGCTGCGCGAGCATCCGGCCGTCAAGGAGGGCGTCGTCGTCACGAAGGACGACGGCTCCGGCGGCAAGCGCCTCGTCGCGTACGTCGTGCAGGACCCGGACTGGCAGGGCCCCGAGGACGAGCGCTCGGACGTCGCCGCGGAGCAGGTCGAGCAGTGGTCGTCCGTGTACGACCACGCGTACAGCGCGACCGCCGACGCGACCGTCGAGGACCCGACCTTCAACATCGTGAGCTGGGACAGTAGCTACACGGGGCAGCCGATCCCCGCCGAGCAGATGAGGACGTGGGTCGAGCAGACGGTCGACCGCATCCGCCGCCACGCGCCGGATCGCGTGCTCGAGATCGGCTGCGGCATGGGCCTGCTCATGTTCCGCATCGCGCCGCACTGCTCGCGCTACGTCGGCACGGACTTCAGCACCGTCGCGCTCGACTTCGTCGCGAAGCACGTGCCGTCGCTGGGGCTCGCCGACACGGTCGAGCTCGACCGGCGCTGGGCCGACGACTTCACGGGCGTCGACCCGGACAGCCTCGACGCCGTGGTGCTCAACTCGATCATCCTCGACTTCCCGTCCATGGACTACCTCATGGTCGTCCTGCGCGGCGCGGTCGAGGCGCTCGCCGACGGCGGGCTGCTCTTCGTCGGCGACGTGCGCGGGCTGCCGCTCATGGAGGCGTACCAGTCGTCGGTGCAGCTCCACCAGGCCGCCGACGACCTGCCGCTCGACCAGCTCGCGCTGCGCATCAACCGCCTGCTGCGCGTCGAGGAGGAGCTCGTCATCGACCCGTCCTTCTTCGCGTGGCTGCCGACGGCGCTGCCGGAGATCGGGTGCGTGTCCGTGCAGCTCAAGCGCGGCGCGTTCACCAACGAGCTCAACGCGTACCGCTACGACGTGTCCATGCACCTCGGGCAGGGGCCGTTCGGGCCGGACGCGACGCCCGTCGAGCTCGACTGGGTCATGGACGACCTCTCGCTCGGGCGCGTGCGTGAACGGCTCGGCGGCGGCGGCGGTGGGGCGGGGGCCGCGGACGGCGCCGCGGGCGACGGCACCGAGCTGCTCGTCGTGCGCAACGTCCCGAACGCGCGCGTCCTGCGCGACGTGCTCACCGTGCAGCTCCTGCGCCAGCCGGCCGAGGCGACGCCGCCCGGCGCACCGACGCCGACCACCGCCGGCGCGCTCCGCGCGACCCTCGACCGGCTGCTCGCGGACGGCGCGGGCGAGGACCCCGAGGCGTTCTGGGCGCTCGCGGACGAGCTCGGGTACGACGCCGAGATCCGCCCGAACGCCGACCTCGCGCTCGGCGGCTTCGACGTCGCGTTCCTTCGCCGCGCCGAGGGACGCGCGCTCCCGAAGACGCTCTTCCCCGACCAGAGCGGCCTGCCCGTCGACGCGACGCGCGCCGCCGCGTCCTTCGCGAACAACCCCATGCTCGGCAAGCTCTCGCGCCGCCTCGGCCCCGAGCTCCGCAAGGCGCTCGGCGCGCAGCTCCCCGACTACATGGTGCCGACGCTCTACGTGCCGCTCGACGCCATGCCGCTCTCGCCCAACGGCAAGGTCGACCGCAAGCGCCTCCCCGAGCCCGACACCTCGCGCCCGGACATGGAGGCCGACTACAAGGCCGCCGGCTCGCCGGTCGAGGAGGTCGTCGCGGACGTGTGGGCCGACGTGCTCGCCTTCGACAAGGTCGGCGTGGACGACACCTTCTTCGAGCTGGGCGGGCACTCGCTGCTCGCGGTGCTCATCCAGACGCGCCTCAACCAGCTCTTCCCGTTCGGGGTCTCCCTCGGGGAGATCTTCGAATACCCGACCGTCGCGAAGCTGTCCCGGCGCCTGGAGCAGAAGGGCGCCGAGGTCGGCGTGGACGCGGCGGAGATCGCCGGGATCCTCCGTTCGTTGGACGAGCTGTCCGACGAGGAGGTCGCGAGCCGCATCGACGCCGAGTGAGAACGGAGCACCCGTGACCGACACCACGACCAGCACCCAGACGAACCTCGGTCGCTTCGTGGAGGCCGCCGTCGAGCGGCTCCGCGAGCAGGACCCCGAGCTCTACGGCATCCTCGACGCGGAGTACCGCCGGCAGGCGGGCGTGCTCTCGATGGTCGCGTCGAGCAGCGTCGCCGACCCGTCGGCGCTCATCTGCGAGGCGATGACGCCCATGAACGTCACCGCCGAGGGCTACCCCGGGCGGCGCTTCCACGCGGGCTGCAGGTACATCGACGAGATCGAGCAGCTCGCGATCGACCGCGTGTGCAAGGTGTTCGGCGCGCGGTACGCGAACGTGCAGGTCATGACCGCGACCTCCGCCAACGAGGTCGTCATGTTCAGCTGCCTGAAGGCCGGCGAGACGCTGCTCGGCATGCAGCTCGACTCGGGCGGGCACCTCACGCACGGCAGCCCCGCGAGCATCAGCGGGCAGGTGTTCAACGCCGTCGGCTACGGCCTCGACGGATCTGAGCGCATCGACTACGACAAGGTCCAGGAGCTCGCGCGGCAGCACCGCCCGAAGCTGCTCATCTGCGGCACGACGGCCTACGCGCGTGAGATCGACTGGTCGCGCTTCCGCGCCATCGCCGACGAGGTGGGGGCGTGGATGCTCGCGGACATCACGCACATCGCGGGCCTCGTCGCCGCGGGCGTCCACTCGAGCCCGATCGACCACGCGCACTTCACGACGACGTGCACGCACAAGCAGCTCTACGGCGGGCGCGGCGGGCTCGTCATGATCGGCAAGGACGCCGACATGATCGGCCCGGACGGCAAGCGCACGCTCGCGCAGACCATCGACAAGATGGTGTTCCCGTTCTTCCAGGGCGCGCCGAACCAGAGCTCCATCGCGGCCAAGGCGCGCGGCATGGGCTTCGTCGGCAGCCCGCAGTTCAAGGCGGTCGCGCAGCGCGTCGTGAAGCTCAGCAGCGCGCTCGCGGAGGCCTTCAAGGCGAAGGGCTACCGCGTCGTGTTCGGCGGCACGGACAACCACATCGTCGTCGTCGACGTCGCGCAGAAGGGCATCACCGGCGTGAACGCCGAGAAGGCGCTCGAGGACTGCGGCATCGTCGTCAACAAGAACCGCATCCCGTTCGACACGCGCCCGCCGACCGTCACGAGCGGCATCCGCCTCGGCACGAACGGCCTCGCCATCCGCGAGATGGAGCCCGAGGACATGGTCGAGTGCGTCGACGTCATCCACGACATCCTGACCCACACGCGGCAGGACTCGGACAAGACCTACACCATCGAGCCGGACACGAAGGCCGCCGCGCTCGCCGCCGTCGCCGCGCTCTGCACACGGCGTCCCATCACCACCTACCCGCCGGTCCGGGACTGATGGGATGTGATACCTTTCACTGTTCTCCGGGCTCCGGCGGAGCGGCCCCCCGGCCGACCGTCCCGGGGCCGTCCCCTCGCCTCTCCGGCGCCTCCGACCGCCGCGCCCGCGCCCCCCGCGCGGCCCGGCCGACGGGCGCCCTCCGCGCCGCCTCATCCATCGGTTCCACAGCATGATCAACGAGTCCACGCGCGTCTTCAACGCGGCCATCGGCGCCTCCTCCGTCGCCGCGGCCTTCGAGCTGGGCCTGCTCGACGCCCTCCACGAGCAGGGCTCCCTCGACATCGAGGCCTGGTGCACCGAGCACGACATGGCCCACTGGTCCATCCGCTCGATCCTCCAGGTGCTCGCGCGGCACGGCTTCGTCGAGATGGACGACGCCCGCGCGACCGCGAAGCCGGGTCCCCGCTTCGACGAGGCCTTCGCGGACAAGGGCTATTTCCTCTGGCTCATGCGCGGCTACGGCAACCTGCTCCAGAACCTCGCGTCGATCGTCAAGGAGCACGACACGACGACGGACGGCATCGGCCGCGACGGCAAGTACATCGCGATGGCCGGCCGTGACTACGGCGCGCACTTCGTCGACCCGCACTTCACGAAGGCCATGGACGAGGTGCCCTTCAAGGTCGCCGCCGACCTGGGCTGCGGATCCGCCGAGCGCCTGCTGGGCCTGGCGCGCGCGCGACCGGACTTCCGCGGCGTGGGCGTCGAGGTGAACAAGGGCGCCGTCGACCTCGCCCGCCGCAACATCAAGGCGGCCGGCATGGAGGACCGCGTGCAGGTCGTCCACTTCGACGTGAAGAACCTCGTCTACCAGCCGGAGTTCGAGGACGTCGAGGTGCTCTTCTGCTTCTTCATGGGGCACGACCTCTGGCCGCGGCCCAACTGCCTGCGCGCGTTCAAGTCGATCCGCCAGGCGTTCCCCAACCTCAAGCGCTTCCTCTTCAGCGACACCTACCGCTCCGACCTGCCGCTCGACCAGGAGATGCCCATCTTCACGCTGGGCTTCGAGTTCACGCACGACCTCATGGGGCAGTACATCCCGTCGGTCGCGGAGTGGGAGGACCTCTTCGGCGAGGCGGGCTGGGACTTCCGCGGCAAGCGCGACCTCTCCATCCCGTACAGCGCCATCTTCGACCTGCGGCCCGCGGCGAACGGGAGCGACGCCGGCGACTGACCCGACCGCGCCGGCGGCCGTCCGAGCGACATGACCAGCACAGGCTTCCGACTCTCCCCGCAGCAGCGACACCTCCGGGCGCTCGACCGTGCGGGCGGGGGGGAGCACGGGTCCGGCGCGTTGCAGGTCTCGGCCTGCGTGACGCTGCGCGGCGCGCTCGACGCCGAGCGGCTGCAGGTCGCGCTGCGGCGGGTCGTCGCCGAGCATGAGATCCTGCGCACGACCTTCGGCGCGGGCGCCGAGGGCGGGCAGGTCGTGCACGAGCGCCCGGAGATCGCGCTCGCGCGCGAGGACCTCGCGGGGCTCGACGGCGACGCGCGGTGCGCGCGGCTCGACGCGCTGCGGACCTGCGCGCCCGCCGGCGAGGACACGCGGTCGCTCCTGCGCGCGACCTGCGCGCGGCTGGGCGACGACCTCCACGCGCTCGTGCTCGCGCTGCCCGCGGCCTGCGTCGACGGCGCCGGCATGGAGCGGCTCGTGGGCGAGCTGCTCGCGGCCTACGCGTCGCGTGACGCGGGCGCGGGCGACACGTCCCCCGGCGGAGCAGGGGACGCGGCGGCCGCGACCGGCGCGGACGGAGACGAGGACGAGGACGAGGAGCCCGAGGGCCCGCTCCAGGTCGCCGACCTCGCGGAGTGGCAGCTCGAGCAGCTCGAGGCCGAGGAGGCGGCGCCCGCGCGGGTGCACTGGCGCGCGCTCGACCTCGCCGCGCTGAACGGCGCGGTCGTCCCGTTCCAGCAGCCGCCGGGGGCGTTCTCGCCGGCGCGCACGACGCGCCGCGCCGACGCCGCGCTCGCCGCCGCCGTGGACGCGCTCGCGACGCGGCTCGCCGTGACGCCGCACGCCGTGCTGCTCGCCGGGCTCGCGACGCTGCTCCGCCGGCTCTCCGCGCAGTCGCCGCTCGTCGTCGGCCACGTCGCCGCGGGGCGCCGGCTCGAGGAGCTCGCCGACGTCGTCGGCCCGCTCGAGCGCACGCTGCCCGTGCGGCTCGAGGTCGCGCCCGGCACGACCTTCGCCGACGTGGTCCGCGCGGCGCACGACGCGGCCGAGGCCGCCGAGCGCCGCGCCGAGGGCCTCGACCTCGCCGCGCTCGCCGACGCGCCCGCGCCGCTCGTCGGCACGGAGCGCTTCGTGCCGTGGCAGCTGCGCACGGAGACCGGCGTCGCTGGCTACGGAGCGTCGGCGGACGCCGGGGCGTCCCCGGCCGCCGCCGCCGCGGTCCCCACCGACGTCGCCGTCGCGACGATCCCCGC
>JAUIEF010000257.1 GCA_030428785.1 bacterium | reverse complement strand
CCGTGCTCACGCTCGCGCCGACGCAGGACACCTACGTGGACAGCATGGTCCCGGACGTGAACTTCGGGTCCGACGTCGAGCTCATGGTCGGCCGCGGGACGCCGCTCGGGCTCGGCAACGCCCGCGCGTACCTGGAGTTCGACATCCCGCCGCTGCCGCACGCGAACCTGCGGAGCGCGACGCTCCGGTTGTACCGCTTCGCCGACATCTCCTCGCCGAGCGGCGCCGTGCTCAACCGGTGCACGTCGGCGTGGGACGCGACGACGGTCACGTGGGACCAGCAGCCGACCTTCTCCTCGACGGTGGAGGCGACGGAGGTCGGGACGTCGTCGTTCGTGAACGGGTGGAAGACCTGGGACGTGCTCGACCTCGTGCTCGACATCGACGCGGGGACGGTCGTCAACCTGGGGTGGGTGCTCAAGGACCGGACCGAGACGTCGGGGACGTACGGGATCGGCATGTACCACAGCACCGAGACGACGACGGACCCTGAGCGCGAGCCGCAGCTGCGTATCGAGTTCTACGACCTGCTGCTCCAGATGCCGTCGCTGTCCCCGGGCGTGAACACCGTGCGCGTGGAGGGCGCCGCGCCCGGCGCGCACGTGACGCTCGCGCTGAGCCTCGAGGGCTTTGGGAGCACGCCGCTCCCGACGGGCGAGCCCACCGAGCTCCAGTCGCCGGAGGTCGTCGCGACGGCGACGGCGGGCGCGTCGGGCGTCGCGGTGATCGACCTCGCGCTCGACCCGTCGCACGCCGGTCAGACGTGGTTCGTGCAGGCGCTCACCGCCGGCGCGTGGTCCAACCCGACGCAGGGCCTCGTCACGCCGTTGCCCTGCGAGGGAGAGCTGCACGCGGGCGGCGCGGACAACCGGTTCGGGCACGGCCTCGCGCTCACGGAGCAGCACCTCGTCGTCGGCGCGCCGTGGGAGACCGTGCCGGGGCCGGCGTTCGCGGGGCGGGTGTACGTGTACCGGCGCGACGACGCCGGCACGCCCGGCCTCGCGCGC
The DNA here is from genome assembly GCA_030428785.1 of bacterium. Lineage (GTDB taxonomy): Bacteria > Planctomycetota > B15-G4 > B15-G4 > B15-G4 > JAUIEF01. The sequence continues at coordinate 5,059 of JAUIEF010000257.1, read as the reverse complement.
GACGACGGGTGGATCCTGCAGGACGAGCTGCCGTCGCCGTCGGCGACCTTCACGAACTTCGGCTCCGCGGTCGCCGTCGACGGCGACATGCTCGTGATCGGCGCGCCCGGCCGGCTCTGGCCGAGCATCGACGACGGGGCGGCGTACGTCCACGTGCGGGACGACGCGGGCACGGCCGACCCGGCCGACGACACCTGGCCGCTCGCCGACGTGCTCGTGCCTCCTCTGATCGCGGGCGGCATGCGGTTCGGCTACGCGACGGCCGTGCGCGGCGACGACGTGCTCGTCGGCGCGCCGTTCGCCGCGCAGCAGGTCGGACGCGCGTACCTGTTCCGTCGCGACGACGCGGGCACGGTCGACCCGACCGACGACACCTGGCCGCTGCTCCTCGAGCTCGATCCCCGTGACCTCGTGCTCAAGCGGTTCGGGTGGTCCGTGGACCTCGACGACGACCGGCTCTTCGTCGGTGCGCCGCGGCAGAAGGGGGCGATCGGCAAAAACGAGGGCGCGGTGTTCGTGTTCCGCCGACCCGAGGGGTCGCCGGGCACGCTGCCCTGGCCGATCACGGCCGTGCTCACGGACCCGTTCCCCGGCGCGGAGCGGCGCTTCGGCCATGCGCTCGCGGCCGACGGCGGGCACCTGTTCGTCGGCTCGCCGCCCACCGGTCGCGCGTACGTCTTCCGCCTCGCCGACGACCCCTTCGATCCGTTCGCGCTCGAGTCCGTCCTCGAGGACCCGTTCGGGTACCAGGAGTTCTCCGACAGCGTCGCGCTCAGCGGCGGCCACGCGGTCGTCGGCTCGCGGTACAACCCCGCGGGCGGCTCGGCGTGGGTCTACCGGCACGAGGACCAGGGCACGCCCGACCCGGCGGACGACGTCTGGCGGCTGCAGCAACGGCTGGCGGCCGGCGTCGGCATCCCCACCTTCATGACGCAGTTCGGGAACCGCGTCGGCGTCGCCGGCGACCTGGTCGTCGTGGGCGAGGACGGCGACGACTCGGTCACCGGGTTCCACCGCGACGCCGCGAGCGAGCCGCTCGACGCGGTGTGGTCGCGGGACGCCTGCCTCGGCGAGGACGGGACGCCGGCGGGGCGCTGACGGCGGCGCGACCGCGCGGTCATCGGCGCGGGGTGCGCCGACGAGTCGTCCGCCGGGGCCCGCCGTGAGTACGCTGGGCGCCCGTCCCCGCCGGAGCCGCGCCCCATGAAGCTCGCCCTCGTCCAGCAGCCCGCCGGTCCCGACCGCGCGGCGAACCTCGCGCGCGGGCTCGCCGCCGCACGTCGCGCCGCCGCGGACGGCGCGCGGCTCGTCGCGTTCGCGGAGCTGGCCTTCGACGCGTTCCACCCGCAGCGGCCCGCGACGCCGGAGACGTTGGCGCTCGCGGAGCCCGTGCCCGGCCCGACGACCGAGGCGTTCGCGGACTTCGCGCGCGAGACGAGGACGGTCGTCGTGCTCAACGTCTTCGAGCGCGACGGCGACCGCACCTTCGACAGCTCGCCCGTCATCGACGCGGACGGCACGCTGCTCGGCACGACGCGCATGGTGCACATCACCGAGTACGCGTGCTTCCACGAGCAGGGCTACTACGCGCCCGGCGACCGCGGCGTGCCGGTGTACGACACCGCGGTGGGCCGCGTCGGCGTCGCCATCTGCTACGACCGCCACTACCCCGAGGTCATGCGCGCGCTCGCGGTCGCCGGCGCACAGCTCGTCGTCGTGCCGCAGGCGGGCGCGGTGGGCGAGTGGCCCGACGGCCTCTACGAGGCGGAGCTGCGCGTCGCCGCCTTCCAGAACGGGTACTTCACCGCGCTCTGCAACCGCGTCGGCCGCGAGCCGGAGCTCGACTTCGCCGGCGAGTCCTTCGTGTGCTCGCCGTCGGGCGAGGTCCTCGCGCGCGCCGGGCAGGGCACGGAGGAGGTGCTGCTCTGCGACGTCGACCTCGAGGAGGTCGAGGCGAGCCACGCGCGGCGGCTCTTCCTGCGCGACCGCCGCCCGGAGCTCTATGCGGGATGGCTGGGTCCGGACGCGGGCTGACTACCCGTCGTCGAGCCGCGCGCGCGGCACCTCGTGCAGGCGCAGCATGCTCGTGTGCCCGCCGCCCGCGTGGAGCACGTTGCGCTGCACGACGCCCTCCGTCGCGGTGGCCATGGGCTCGAGCGTGCCGAGGTTCCGCGCGTAGGTCGGGAACCACTCGCTGCGCAGCGCGAGACCGAGGCGCGAGCCCTCCGCGAACTCGTGCGCGACGATGCCGAGGTCCCAGCGCACGCGGTGCGGCGTTCCCGGCTCGAGCGGCACGACGCGGTCGGCGCCCTCGCGGAAGCGCACGCGGAGCGGCGACGGGCGCTGGAGCGCGCGGGCGCGGCCGCGGCGGTCCACCTCGACGAGCAGCGCGAAGAGGTCCGTGTCGACGGCGTCCGACGCGAGGGTGAGCTCCAGCTCCGCGGGGCCCGTGAGCAGCACGGGCTCCTCGAACGGCTCGGTGACGAGTACGAGCGCGTCGGGGTCGTCGTGCGCGAACCAGAGGCGCGTCGTGCGCGCGAAGTCCTTGTCGCGCGCGGTCGACGGGCGCTCCGGGTCGTGCGTCCACGCGTGCGTGGCGGGATCCGTCGGCGGGGCGTCCGCGAGCCCGTCCGCGGTGACGTGGAACGCGCGCGGCGCCGCGTCGGCCGCCGGCCAGTCGTCGAGGCGCAGCCAACGGTTCGCGCCCGTCGCGAAGACCTGCACGCGCGGGAAGGGCGCGCCGTCGGCGTCGCCGTCCTCGTCGTCGTCGTCACGCAACCACCGCGCGAACCACCTCGCCTGGAGCTCCATGAGGTCCACCGCCGCGTCCGGGCCGTAGTCGACGTCCGCGTAGCGCGTCGACATGTCAAGGCTGTGCGGCCACGGCCCGAACACGAGCGCCTGGTGTCCGACCCCGCGCGTCGCGAAGCGCTCGAAGTTGCGGCGCGTCGCCATGCTCTCGTGGTCCCACAGGCCGCCGACGTGCAGCCCCGCCGGCACGTGCTCCGCCGACGCGAGCCGGTCCCACACCGTGAGGTCCGGCATGTCCGCGAGCGACTCGACGCGCACCCACCGCTGCCAGATGTCGGAGCGCATGCCGGCCCACGCCTCGTCGATGTCCGCGAGCGGCAGGCGTGCGAGGTTCCTGTCGCGCGCGCTCGACGGGTACTCGCCGCTGAGGTCGAGCATCGAACCGCGACACGCGTAGAGCCAGCCGATGAGGCGCAGGTTGAGGATGCCGCCGGTGAACGGCACGTCCGAGAAGCCGTCGCTGCCGGGACAGAACGGCGCGATGCACGCGAGCGCCGGCGCGTCCGACGCCGCGGCGAGAACCTGCGTGTGGCCGAGGTAGCTGCCGCCGGCCATGCCGACGCGTCCCGTGCACCACGGCTGCGCGGCGACCCACGCGACCGCGTCGTGCCCGTCCTCGAGGTCGTGTTCCCACGGCATCCAGTCGCCGTCGTTGCCGTCGCGTCCGCGCACCGCCTGAACGACGACGGCGTATCCCTGCGGCACCCAGCTCGCGGGGAACGCCTGCTCGTACGCGCGGCCGTACGGCGAGCGGACGAGGATCGCCGGCGCGGGGAGCTGCTCCTCGGGCGGCAGCCAGAGGTCGGTGAGCAGCACGGCACCGTCGCGCATGGGCACCTCGACGTCGCGCTGCACGCGGAGCGGGACGGGCTCGTCGTCGGGAGCCGCGACGAGCAGCGCGGCGAACACCAGCGAGGCGAGCGGCATCACCGCATCTCCGTGAGCGTCGTCTCCTCCGCGTCGGCGGCGTCCGCCAGCTCGACGAGCGCGTCGACGTCCGACGCCGGCGCGCCGAGCAGCTCGAGCGCCGCGGCGAAGCGCGCGTGGCGCACGCGCCGGAGCGCCTCCTCGAGCCCGTGCGCGCGCACGTCGGCCACCGTGAGCGGGAGCGCGCGGTCGAGCGCGACGCCCGTCTCCTGGAACGGATCGATGCCCGGCTCGACGACGGGCCACGCGCTGTACATGACGCGCGATCCGTCCGGGCCGACGGACTCGTGCACCGCCGCCTCCGCGCCGACCGTCCGCCCGCCGATCACCCGCGCCCGCCCCGCGTCGCGCAGGATGCGCGCGGCCCACTCGCCGCCGCTCGCCGTGCGCTCGTCGACCACGACCACGACCTCGCCCTCGTAGCGCGGCGTGCGCGGCCGGATGACGCGCCGCTGCTCGCCTTCGCGTCCCCAGCGGTAGCTCATGCGCCGCTCGAGGAGGTTGCCGAGGAACGGGTCCGACGCCGCGACGATGCCGCCCCCGTTCGCCTGCACGTCGAGCACGAGGCCGCGCGTGTCGTCGAGCTCGGCGAGCGCCGCGCGCAGCATCGTCGTCATCTTCCCGTCGGGGCCGAGCGTCGCCTTGTCCGGCTGGAACGTCTTCACGCGCAGGTAGCCGACGTCGCCGACGCGCCCGGTGACGAGCCAGCCCTCGCCGTAGTGCCGCTCCATGAGCTCCGTGAGGTTCGACGCGTCGGGGCAGCGGAACGCGTGCGTCGTCTCGACGCCGTCGGGCCAGCGCAGACGCACGTCGTAGGTCGAGCCGAGCGGCCCCGCGGCGAGGATCTGCGAGGCGGAGGTCGGCGGCGCGCCGCGCACGGCGACGATCTCCGGGCACGCGCGCGACAGGTCCTCGAAGCCGGCGGGCGGCGGCGGCTCCGCGCCGTCGGGCCACTCGAGGAGCAGCGTGCGGCGCTCGACGATGCGCGTCTCGACGTCCGGGTACGACCAGCGCCCGATGATCGTGTCGACCGCGGGGAGGAACGCGAGGTGCGGATCCGGGAGCGCGGAGAACAGGCGGCCGAGCTCCCACGCGAAGGCGTCGACGTCCGACGCGGCGACCGCGCGCGGCCGGTGCTCCGCGCGCTCCGCCTCCCAGTCGACGCCGTACAGCCCGAAGAACGGGTAGCCGTCGCGCAGCGTCTCCCAGTGCGCGTCGAAGGTCGCGGCGAAGAGCTCGGCGAGCGCGTCCGACGCGGGCTCGTCGGCGGGGCGGGGGAGCGCCGGCGCGGCCGTGGCGGCGACAGGACGCGCGGCGGGCG
>JAUIEF010000256.1 GCA_030428785.1 bacterium | reverse complement strand
CCCGTCCCGCCGCCGCGCGCTCCCGCTCCGCCCGGAGCGGCCCGCCGACCGGCGGCGCCGCCCGCGGGGCACGCCGCACGCTCGCCGCGCTGCTCGCCGCGGCCGCGCTCGCGCTCCCGGCGGCCGCGCAGGGCGCGCAGGACGACCCCGACATCGGCCCCCCCGCGCCCGCCGGCCTCGCCCCGCAGGCCGCCGCGCCCGGCTCGCGCACCGTCGCGTCCGTCAACAGCAAGCCGATCACCGGCTCCGACGTCGCCTACTCGCTGCGCGTCCTCTCGCGCGGCGGCCCCGTCGACCCCGAGCTCGAGAACACCATCGTCCGCCGCATGGGCGAGGAGATCCTGCTCGCCACGGAGGCCGAACGCCTCGGCCTCGACCTCTCGCCCAGCCAGGTGAACTCCTACTGGATGCGCTGGTTCGGCTTCGAGCCGGACTACGAGGAGAGCGCCGCGCAGGCCGGCACCACCGTCGACCGCCAACGCGAGCTCGCCGAGCGCACCATCCTCTCCGAGCTCTACGTCTACTGCCGCGTCGGTCTCATGCAGATGCCCGGCGCGCGCATCGACGTGGACCTCGGCCTCAAGCACATGGTCGACGTCACGCCGCAGCAGCTCCGCGAGTACTTCAAGGAGTTCCGCGACGAGCTCGGGCGCCCGGCGACCGTCTCCGTCGCCATCTACCCCACCGGCGATCCGGACGAGGCCGCGCGCATCGCGGCCGCCCTGCGCGCCGAGACCACGCCCTCCGGCCCGGCGCCCATCCGGCAGGAGGTGCCCCTCGACGCGCTCCCCCAGGTCTTCGGCTACGCGCCCTCCCTGGCGGCCTTCGCGCGCGACGGCGTCGTGGGCGCCGTGAGCGACCCCACCGAGGCCCCCGGCCAGGCCGGCCCCGTCCAGCTCGTCGTCCAGGTCACCGCCCGCGCCGAGGCCGAGGCCGCCGACTTCGCCTCCGTGCAGGACGAGCTCAAGAACCGGATCCAGTCCAACCTGCTCGTCCAGGCCAAGCGCGAGATCGTCCGGCGGCTCGCCCGCCAGGCGGTCTACTTCCCCGAGGACCTCTTCGACGAGCCCCTCACCGGCCGCTGAGGGCCGGGATCCCCCGCCCGACCGCCCAGGCGGTTGCCAGCACGGGGCATCCCGCTAGAATCGACCGCTTCCTCCGGGTCAGGCTCCGTCCCGACCCGGCCGGCACCTCCGCGGCGCGCCCGCGGCACCCCGAGACAGGCGGAGACGCCCCGTGGCCGACCACAAGTACCCGGACCTCGTCACCCAGAAGCCCCACGGCGTCGGGCTCGAGCCCGAGCACACCTTCGAGGACGCGCTCCGGGACCTGGTCCGCAACTCGCCCTACCTGGGCATCTCGCTGCTGCTCCACGGCATCGTGCTCGTGGTCATGCTCAGCATGAAGCGCGAGATCGTGCCGGACGACCTGGGCCAGACCATCACCGCCACCCCCGAGGACCTCGAGGAGCCCATCCCGCCGGAGCCGCCGCCGCCGGAGAAGGAGCCCGAGGAGATCGAGGAGGTCATCGAGGAGCCGGTGGTCGCCGAGGAGGTCGTCACCGAGGTCGAGGAGATCGTCGACAACATCACGAGCGACCTCCCGTTCGACAACACCGGACAGAACGACGTGCTCGGCGTGGGCGCCGGCGCGGGCGGCGGCTTCGGTCGCCGCGGCAAGGCGGGCGCGCGCGGCAAGCGCGCCGGCAAGCCGCACGTGGGCGCCGTCGACGACGCGCTCATCTGGCTCAAGAACCACCAGAACCTCGACGGCTACTGGGCCTGCAACGAGTTCGACCTCGAGTGCGGCAAGCTCGGCAACGACGGCCCGTGCACCGGCCTCGGCTTCAACCGCCACGACGTCGGCGTGACCGGCCTCGCGCTCCTCGCGTTCCTCGGCGCCGACAACACCGACACGCGCGGCAAGCACCAGGAGGTCGTCAAGGCCGGCATGAAGTACCTGCTCGACGCGCAGGACCGGTCCACCGGCAACTTCGCCGACCCGCTCCACCTCGAGCACACGTACGACCACATGCTCGCCACCCTCGCGGTCGTCGAGATCTACGCGCTCACCGGCAAGTACAAGTACAAGAAGTCCGCGCAGAAGGCGCTCGACTACATGTACTCCCTGCGCAACCCGGGCGCGGCCTGGCGCTACGCCGACCCGTCCGACCCGCAGATGATCGCGTACCCCAACGACACCTCCGCGACCGGCTGGGCGATCATGGCCATGACCATGGCCAAGGACTACGACCTCGACATCGACACCACCGCGCTCGCCGACGCCTACGACTTCATCGACGAGATGACGGACAGCCAGGGCCGCACCGGGTACTTCGACACCGGCGGCGGCAGCTCGCGCCTGCCCGGCCTCGACGTGACGTTCCCGCCCGACGAGACCGAGGCCATGACCGCGGTGGGCGTGCTCTGCCGCATCTTCGCCGACCCGAACTTCGAGAAGCCGGGCAACGAGGACGCGGTCAACAAGGGCGTCAAGCTCATGCAGGACCTGCCCATCGCCTGGAACGACTCCCAGCCAGGGCGCGTCGACTTCTACTACTGGTACTACGCGACCTACGCGCTCTACCAGCTCGGCGGCCAGGACTGGCGCAAGTGGGAGCCGACCATCGAGGCCATCGCCGAGCACCAGATCAAGGAAGGCGAGATGAAGGGCTCCTGGGATCCGCAGGTCGATCCCTGGGGCGCCGCCGGCGGACGCGTCTACAGCACCGCGATCCTCGCGCTGCTGATGGAGGTGTACTACCGCTACGACACCGTCATCGGCGCGCACTAGGTCGACGGCGAGGCGGCGCGTCTGCCGCGTCAGCTCCGCCGTGGCTGCGTTATCGGATGTCGGCCAATGCTCAACGGGGCGCAAGGCCCCGCCTCCGCTTGGCCGACACCCGATGCCTTGCCACGACGAAGCTGACACGACGATTGGACTCGCTTCAGACTCGGCTCCTGGAGCTGGTCGGGACTCGCGGGGTCCGAGGTGTCCGCGGTCGGTCTTCGGGGGTGATGCACGGTTCCGTGTGGCGGGGGGGTGTGACTCCGGGGTGAGGGAGGTGTAGAGACTTCCGGATGCCGGGGCGTGATGTCCCGACGATGCGTCACGCGGTTGCTCGGCGTCCGTCGTCTCCGATCCGCCCGCCCTCCGCATCGAGGATCCCGCCATGGATCCGTACCCCGAACTCGTCGTCCACCGCCACGGCCCCGACTCCCTCGAGGACAACCTGCGCGAGACGGTGCGCAACGCACCCTACCTGGGCCTCGCGCTCTTCGTGCACCTCCTCGTGCTCTTCGTGTTCGTCAACGTGCGACACGCCGTGCCCGCGCCCGACCTCACGGACGTCATCAAGGCCTCCACCGAGGCGCGCGTCGAAGCCTTCGACCCCGTCGTCGAGCCGCCGCCCAAGGTGCTCGAGCAACCGCCCGAGCCCATCGAGACACCCACCGTCACCGAGACGCCCGTCGAGCAGCCCACGCCCGTCGAGTCGCCGCTCGACGCAGCGTTCGACGCGCCGCCGTCGCTCGCGGACCTCACGAGCGTGAACTCGCTGCGCAACGCCGAGCTCGGCACCGGCACCCGCGGCGAGTCCGGCTTCGGCCGGCCCGGCGGCGGCGGCCCCGGCCCCGGCGCCGAGGCCGGCGTCCCCACGAACGACGCCGTCTTCGCCGCGCTCCTCTGGCTCAAGCAGCACCAGGCGCGCGAGGGCCACTGGTCCGCCTCCGCCTTCGACGACGAGTGCGACATCGACGAACCGGGCGGTCCCTGCGACGGCCGCGGCAGCCCGCTCGTCGACACGGGCGTCTCCGGCCTCGCGCTCCTCGCCTTCCTCGGCGCCGGGAACACGGACCGCTCGGGTCCGTTCCAGGCGACCGTCAAGCGCGGCCTGCGCTACCTCGTCGACGTGCAGGCGCCCGACGGCAGCCTCGCGCCGCCGAACGCCGTGCAGGGGACCTACGACCACGCCATCGCGACGCTCGCCCTCGTCGAGGGCTACACCCGCGCGCGCGGCTCCGTGTACCTCAAGAAGCCGGCGCAACGCGCGCTCGACGCCCTCGCCGCGCTCCGCACGCCCGGCACCGGCTGGCGCTACATGCCCGACCACCCGGAGATGGCGATCCCCGGCCGCACCGCCGACACGAGCGTCACCGGCTGGGCCGTGCTCGCGCTCGCCGCCGGACGCAAGGCCGGCCTGCGCGTCGACGAGACCGCGTGGGACGACGCGCTCGCCTTTCTCGACGAGATGACCGACCCCGTCACGGGACGCACCGGCTACCTCGACCCCGGCGGCCCCGTCGCCCGCGAGGCCGGCGCCGACGTGCGCTGGCCCGAGGCGAAGAGCGAGGCCATGACGGCCGTCGGCCTCCTGTGCCGGATGTTCGCCGACCCGGACCTCGCGGATCCGCGCAGCGCGGCGCTCGTCGACAAGGCCGTCGAGCGCCTCGTCGCGCTCCCGCCGGACTGGTCCGACAGCGGCCGCCGCGACTACTACGGCTGGTACTACGGCGCGTACGCCGTCTACCAGGTGGGCGGCCGCGCGTGGCGCGTCTGGGAGAAGGCGCTGCTCGACAACCTGCTCCCCGCACAGCACCGCGACGGCGAGCGCAAGGGCAGCTGGGACCCGCAGCACGACCCCTGGGGTCGCGTCGGCGGCCGCGTCTACGCGACGGCCATCAACGCCCTCACGCTCGAGGTCTACTACCGCTACGACCGGCTCGCCGGCAGCGGACGCTGACGCGTCGCGCTCGCGCGGATCGGCGACGACCGCGCCGCCCGACGGGTCGCGCACCGCCGCGCGCGGACCGGCTCCCGACGCGACCCGCGGCGGCTCAGTGCCCCGAGCCGTCGCCGGACGCGTCCTCCACCGGCAGCTCGTCGACCGGCGCGACCGCATCCTCGCCCGGCGTCGTCGCCGCGACGCTCGCGATCGCTCCCTCCTCGATGCGCTGCCCCGCGAGCTCGCAGAAGCGTCGCAGCACCTCGCGTCGCGCCTCGCGCTGCACCGGGTCGTCGTCGTAGCCGCGCAGCCGCGCGAGGGGGCGCGTCTCGCGGTACTCCTCCGCGAGCCCGCGCACCTCGTCGCAGGCGAGGCCCGCCTCGAGCACGTTCACGAGGTCCTCCTCGATCCAGGTCGCGCGCTCGATCTCGCCGCGCAGCAGCTCGAGCGCGCAGCGCACGAAGCGCTCCCGGTCCGTCGCGACGTGCGCGAGGATGTCCGTGAGGTGGCCCGCCGTGCTGTCGAACGACGTGAGCGAGCAGTAGAGGTCCTGGAGCTCGGCGACCTGCTCCGGACGCAGGCTCACGTGGAACACGTCGCGCTGGAGGTCGTAGGTCGCGCCCTCGCGCGACACGGGGTCGCGCACCTGGCCCATGAGCCACTCGACGAGCGCGCGCGAGCGCAGCACCGGGTGCTGGATCGCCTCGACCTCCTGGTACTGCGAGACGCGCAGCTCGAGGGCCTCGCGACGCCCGGGCGTCAGCGACGCGAGGTCCACGTACGCCTGGAGCTCCCACTGCTTGCCGGCGCGCCCGAGGAAGAAGAGCCACGGGTGCTTGCGCCCGGCGTCGGACTCCGGCCCGTCCCAGTCGACGACCTCGAGCGACTCCGGCACGTAGCCCTCGACGCCGCCCTTCCAGACCGCGGTCGGCCGGACGTCCGCGACGCGCTGCTCGCTACGCAGCACGCGCGGCACGGACCGCACGCCGCCGACGCGACCGACGACCACCGCGTCCGCCGCCTGGAGGCGCGGCCGCAGCAGGAAGTACGGATCGCCGGCCGGGACGAGCGCGACGACGGCCGCGACGAGCAGGCTGACGAACGGAAGGGCTGGCAAGAGGACGTTCCCGAGGCCGCCCCGGGAACCGGCGCGACGCCGCGAGGTCGCGGCGCGTCCGGCGGGCGCCCCCGGGCGGGACGTCGGGCGAGAGGACGAGAAGCGGACGGAGGCCCCCACGGCGCGTCCGGCCCGGCATTGTCCCACACCCGCGACGATCGCGGGGACCCGCTGCCCGACCGCGCCGTCGACGTGCGAGTGAACGAGCCGGAGGGCGGCGCGCTCATCGAACAGGAG
>JAUIEF010000255.1 GCA_030428785.1 bacterium | reverse complement strand
GTGCAGGGCGTCGTCGACCGGATGATCGTCCGCGACGGTGCGTTCCACGTCGACGGCTGGGCGGCGGACACGCGGCCCGAGGTCCCCATGAGCGGCGTGAAGCTGCTCCTCGACGGCCGGGAGGTCGCCCTGATCCCGGTGGGCAACCCGCGCATCGACGTGGCGCGGGTCAAGGGGCGCCCGGACTGGCTGCAGAGCGGCTGGGCGCTCGAGGGACGCGTGCCGGACGTCGAGCCCGGCCGGCACCTCCTGGCGGCCCAGGGCATCTCGGCGACGGGCGCGTCCGGCGTGCTCGACATCGTCGCCGTCGACCTCTGACGGACTGCGGCCCGCCGCGCGTCGGTCCCGCGCGCGCACCCGCCGGAGCGGGCGGTCGGCTCACTCCCCGCCGCAGAGGTTCGCCTTGAGGAAGTCGCGGTTCATGCCGCCGATGAAGTGGTGGCTGATCTCCTTCGGGCAGACCGCCTCGCACTCGTAGTAGTTGCGGCAGTTGCCGAAGCCCTCGGCGTCCATCGTCTCGACCATGGAGCGGGCGCGACGGCCGCGCTCGGGCTGCCCTTGCGGGAGGTGCGCCAGGTGGCCGACCTTCGCGGATACGTAGAGCATTGCGGAGGCGTTCGGGCAGGCGGCGACGCACGCCCCGCAGCCGATGCACGCGGCCGCGTCCATCGCCGCGTCGGCGTCCTCCTTGCCGATCGGCACCGCGTTGGCGTCGGGCGCGCCGCCGGTGTTCACCGAGACGAAGCCGCCCGACGCGCTGATCCGGTCGAACGCGCCGCGGTCGATGCAGAGGTCCTTGATCACGGGGAAGGCCTTCGCACGGAACGGCTCGATGGTGATCGTGTCGCCGTCGTGGAACGTGCGCATGTGGAGCTGGCACGTCGTCGTCGCCTTCATCGGGCCGTGCGGGACGCCGTCGATGACGAGTGAGCACATGCCGCAGATGCCCTCGCGGCAGTCGTGGTCGAAGGCCACGGGCTCCTTGCCCTCGTTCTGGAGCTGCTCGTTGAGGACGTCGAGCATCTCGAGGAACGACATGTCCGGGCTCACGTCCGGGAGCTCGTGCGTCTCGAGGTCGCCGGCGACGTCGGGACCCTTCTGTCGCCAGATGCGCAGTGTCAGCTTCATGGTCGGGCGCCCTACTTGTAGCTACGGGTGGCCAGGGGGACGTTCGGGAAGTCGAGCGGCTCGCGGTGCTCCATGGGCGCGTTGCCCTCGCCGGTGTACTCCCACACGGCGGCGTGGCAGAAGTCGGCGTCGTTGCGCACGGCCTCGCCCTCCTCGGACTGGTGCTCCTCACGGAAGTGGCCGCCGCACGACTCGTCGCGGGTGAGCGCGTCGAGGGCCATCGTCTCCGCGAACTCGAGGAAGTCGGCGACGCGGCCGGCCTGCTCGAGCGCGTTGTTCATCTCGCTGCGCCCGCCGACGACGCGCACGTCGCTCCAGAACTCGTCGCGGATGCGCGGGATCTCGCGGAGCGCCTCCTCGAGGCTCTCCTTCGTGCGCGCCATGCCGACGTTGTTCCACATGAGGCGGCCGAGCTCGCGGTGGAACGAGTCCGGCGTGCGCTTGCCGCCGATCGACACGAAGCGCTGCATGCGCTCCTCGACCTCCTTCTCGACGCGCTTGAACTCGGCGTGGTCCGTGTCGACCGGGCCCGGCTTGTGCGTCGCGAAGTAGTGGCCGATCGTGTACGGCAGGATGAAGTAGCCGTCGGCGAGGCCCTGCATGAGCGCCGACGCGCCGAGCCGGTTCGCACCGTGGTCGCTGAAGTTCGCCTCGCCGATCACGTGCAGCCCGGGCACCGTGCTCATGAGGTTGTAGTCCACCCAGAGGCCGCCCATCGAGTAGTGGGGGGCCGGGTAGATGCGCATCGGCACCTCGTACGGGTCGTCGTCCGTGATGCGCTGGTACATCTCGAACAGGTTCCCGTAGCGCTGCTCGATGGCGTTCTTCCCGAGGCGCTGGATGGCGTCGCGGAAGTCGAGGAAGACGCCGCGGCCGCCGGGACCCACGCCGAGGCCGGCGTCGCACGCCTCCTTCGCGCTGCGGGACGCGATGTCGCGCGGCGCGAGGTTGCCGAAGCTCGGGTACTTGCGCTCCAGGTAGTAGTCGCGCTGGTCCTCGGGGATGTCGCGCGGCTTGCGCGTGTCGCCCGGCTCCTTCGGCACCCAGACGCGGCCGTCGTTGCGCAGCGACTCCGACATGAGCGTGAGCTTGCTCTGGTGGTCGCCGCTCTGCGGGATGCACGTCGGGTGTATCTGCGTGTAGCAGGGGTTCGCGAATCCGGCGCCGCGCTTGTGCGCGCGCCAGGCCGCGGTGACGTTGCAGCCCTTGGCGTTCGTCGAGAGGTAGAAGACGTTGCTGTACCCGCCGGTGGCGAGCACCACCGCGTCGCCCGCGAAGGACTCGACCTTGCCGCTCACGAGATCGCGCGTGACGATGCCGCGCGCGAGCCCGTCGACGACGACGACGTCCAGGAGCTCCGTACGCGGGAACATCTTCACGTTGCCGAGGCCGACCTGCCGGCTCAACCCGGCGTAGCAGCCGAGGAGGAGCTGCTGGCCCGTCTGGCCGCGGGCGTAGAACGTCCGCGACACCTGCGCGCCGCCGAACGAGCGGTTGGCGAGCTGCCCGCCGTACTCGCGCGCGAACGGCACGCCCTGCGCGACGCACTGGTCGATGATGTTCGCGCTCACCTGCGCGAGGCGGTAGACGTTCGCCTCGCGCGAGCGGAAGTCGCCGCCCTTCACGGTGTCGTAGAACAGGCGGTACACGCTGTCGCCGTCGTTCTGGTAGTTCTTCGCGGCGTTGATGCCGCCCTGCGCGGCGATGCTGTGCGCGCGGCGTGCGCTGTCCTGGAAGCAGAAGCACAGGACCTCGTAGCCGAGCTCGGCGAGCGTCGCGGCAGCCGAGCCGCCCGCCAGCCCGGAGCCCACGACGAGCACCCTGAACTTGCGCTTGTTCGCCGGGTTCACCAGCTTCATCTCGAAGCGGTGCTTGTCCCACTTCCCTTCGACGGGCCCTTCGGGGATCGCGGACTCGAGCTTCATCGATCAGGCTCCGGGGAGGTCCACGAGGCCGGCCATCACGGCCACCGGCATGGACGAGTTGCCGAGGAAGATGACCCACGCGAGGCCGATCGCCAGCTTGCGGATCGGGTCCTCGTACTTCCGGTTGTTGAGCCCCAGCGACTGGAACACGCTCTGCACGCCGTGGCTCATGTGCAGCGCGAGGAGCGCCATCGCGGCGATGTAGAGCCCGGACACGAGCGGCTGCCGGAAGCCCATGACGACCATGTAGTACACGTCGTGACGGTTGACCGGGCCCGTCAGGGTCTGCACGGCCTCCGTCGCGGTCGCGTGCTCGGGGTGCGTCCAGCCGAACGTGAAGTGCGCGAGGTGATAGAGGACGAAGAGCAGGACCATGAGGCCCGTGAGCACCATGGACCGGGCGCCGAGCGTGCTCTGCACGCGGCCGGGCCGCGCGTAGGCCGCCGGCCGAGCCGCCTTGTTCTCCGCGGCGAGCTTCAGGGCCAGCCCGACGTGCACGACGAACACCGCGAGCAGGCCGCCGCGCATGACCCACAGCAGCGCGCCGAGGCTCTTGAGCTTCGCCGCGTAGCTGTTGAGCGCGTCGGGGCCGAGGAACACCTGGAGGTTCCCCAGCATGTGGGCGATGACGAAACCCACGAGGGCGAGGCCCGTGAGGGCCACGAGCATCTTCCGCCCCACGGACGAGCCGAGCAGTCGGGCCAACCAGTTCATGGCGTCCAGTCTCCGTCGCGGGATCCGGAGGCCGCGGGGCCCGCGTGGAACGAGGTCGCGTCCCGAGCGGGCCGCGCAAAGGACGCTGACCATACCGCGTCGGATCCCGCCGACCCAAGCCGTGCGACGGCCGTTCGATCGCGGCGACGGGTCGCGCGGCGGGGAGCGCCGGGGGGCGCGCGGCAGGCCGCTCGGGGGCGGGCTCGAGCGGTGGCCGCCCCCCCTCCGTCGCGGCGGCGAGTCGGCGATCGAGAGCACCCCGGGAGCGCCATTATGGCTTGCCGGTCGTGCCGTTTTGGCGCCGTTCGCCGGTCCGGCGGACCCGTGCCCCGGTCCGCTCCGCCGGGGCCCGCCGAGCGCGTCCCGGCCGTTCCCGCCGGATCGGGTCACGGGGCCGGCCGACCGCCGTCCGGCCACCCGCACCCGGGCCGCCGGCCCGCCGTTGGCACGGCCGTTGCTCCCTCTCCGACCGACGCCCGAGGGCGAGCGCTCTCGGGGCCGACGCACCCGATCCATCGGAGGTCTCATCATGAACACCCTCTCCACCGCCCGCTGGCCGCGGCTTCCGGTGCTCTCCCGGCCCTTCCCGTCCCTGCTGGACGAGGTCTTCAACGGCTTCGAGACGCCCGCGCACGCCGCCGGCTTCACGCCGCCCATGGACATCTGGTCCGACGCCGACGCGCTGCACGTCGTCGTGGAGCTGCCCGGCCTCGCCATCGAGGACCTCGAGCTCACGGTGCTCGCCGACACGCTCACGCTCAAGGGCGAGCGCGCCGCACCGGCCCTCGAGGACGTGAGCCGCCACCTCACCGAGCGGCGTCACGGCACCTTCGAGCGCCGGCTCCGCCTCCCGTTCGAGGTCCAGGGCGACGCGGTCACCGCGCAGCTCAAGCAGGGCGTCCTGCACGTCGTCCTGCCGAAGGCCGAAGCGGAGAAGCCGCGTCGGATCCAGGTCGACGTCTCCGCCGACTGACACCCCGGACCCCTCCATGCCTCCTCGCTTCCCCGGACGCACCCTCCGGCCCACCGTCGAAGTGACGGAGCGGCCGGGGGCCTACCGGCTCCTCCTCGAGATGCCCGTGGGCGCCGAGGGCGAGGTGCACCTCGACATCCGCGACGGCGTGCTCCGCCTCACCTCCCGCCGACCTCCCTCGGCGGGCGGGGCGGGGCGCGCCGCCGTCGTCGGCGGCGGCTGGGACATGTCCGTCGACTTCGGCGACCTGCTCTCGGGGGACGACCTCTCCGCGGTCCAGTGCGGCGGCCGACTCGTCGTCACGCTCCCGAAGGCCGACGCGGGGGACGACGATGGAGGTGCCGGCTCGCGCCCGACGGACGGCGACGCGCCCGCCGACGACCCGCCGGCGCCCACCGACTGACGGCCGGGCCTTCGGGTCGCGGCGCCGCGCGGTCATGATGGCCGCATGCCACGCCTCTTCGTCGCCCTCGAGATCCCCGACGACGTCCGCGGCGAGCTCGTCGCGCTGCGGCGCGGCATCGCGGGCGCGCGCTGGGTCCCCGACGAGCAGTTCCACCTGACGCTCGCGTTCCTCGGCGAGCTCGACGGTCCGACCGCCGCCGCCGCCCGCGACGGACTCCACGGCGTGCGCGCCGATCCCTTCGAGCTCGAGCTGTCGGGGGTCGGCCGGTTCCCCCCGCGCGGCCGCCCGCGGGTCCTCTGGGCCGGACTGCGCGACGCGGACGACGTGACCGTCCTCGCCGACGCCGTGCGCCGCTGCCTCGGCCGGCGCGGCGTCCCGACCGACTCCCGTCGCTTCGCGCCCCACGTCACGCTCGCGCGTCTGCGCGACGCGACCGACCACGCGGTCACCGCCTTCCTCACCGAGTGGGCGTCCTGGCGGGCCGAGCCGTTCCCCGTGACCGAGTTCCTCCTCTACTCGAGTCACCTCGGGCGCGCCGGCGCCGAGCACCGGCTCGAGGCCGCCTACCCGCTCATCCCCGGGAGCGCGCCGCCCGCGTGAGCCGCCGCCGGCGGGCGCTCCCGCACCGCCGACGGCGCGGGCTCCGCTCCGTTGCCGACGCGCGTCGACGGCCTATCCCAGCCTGCCGCGGGCGGTTTCCCGCCTCCTGGTGGTGGATTCCGGGTCCCTTGTGCGTCCAGGACGACCCCGTTAGACTCCGCCCGGCCTCCCCGAGCCCCCGTCTCGGTCGAGGACCGTACTCGTCACGACGTTCTCGCAGCTCGGAGATCCAGGTGTTGTCCGGACAGATGAAGAAGTGCCTCGGGTGGGTGGTCGTCGGCGTGCTCCTCGTGGGAACGGCCGGCTGCAGCTACAACCGGCACACGAACATGGGGACCACCGAGAAGT
>JAUIEF010000254.1 GCA_030428785.1 bacterium | reverse complement strand
CGCCCGCCGCGCCCACGCCGCCCGGCGCCGCGAGCGCGAGCGGCAGGAGCGCGCGGCACCACGCCGCGCGGTCGCCGTCGTGCTCGGCGTCGAGGGCGTCGCGCAGGAGCACGAGCGCTCGGCGGTGCCGGTTGCGCACGGTCGACGCGTTCGTGCCGATGCGGTCCGCGATCGCCGCCGCGTCGAGCTCCTCGAAGTAGCGCAGGAGCAGCGTCTCGCGGTAGGGCTCGGGCAGCGCGAGCACGGCGCGCGTCACGCGACCGTGCAGCTCCGCCTCGGCGACGACGTCGCGCGTGGTCGCCGCGTCCGTCGTCGGGGCGACGCGCGTCTCCCGCTCGCGACGCCGGCGCTCCGTGCGCCGCGTCCTCCGCACGACGTTGCGCACGACGCCCGCGAGCCAGCCGCGCGTCCGCGACCGGTCGCGCGGCCCGCCGGCCATCGCCACCATCCACGTCTCCTGCAGGACGTCGTCCACGAGGGACGGGTCGTCGAGCAGCCGCCGGGCGAGCCGCCGCACCCACGGACCGTGGGCCAGGATCTCGTCCAGGCGCGCGGTGTCGGGGGCCTCGGCCACGTCGCTCTCCGTCGGGGGTCCACCCCGTCCCTGCCCGCCGGCGCCGCGGGCGTCGCAGGGATTGTCGCGGAAAGCGTCGAGCTGCGGGGCGACCCACGGCGGATGCCGTCGAGGAGCACCGCGTCCCCGGCGCTCAGCCGTCGTCGTCGGGCACGAACCAGCGGGCGTCCGACGGCTCGTCGAACTCGACGATGTCGACGACCGCCTCCCGGCCCACGCGCACGTCCACCTCGCGCAGACTGCGGGGCGACGCGGTGGACACGCTCCAGACGCCCGGCAGCAGGTCGACCACGAGGCGCCCGTCGTCGTCCGCCGTGCGAGAGGTGCCCAGGAGCAGGTCGTCCTCGGAGAGGTCCTCGATGGTCGTCGCGGGCACGACCTCGAGCACCGCGCCGGGGGCGGGCGCGCCCGACTCGTCCGTCACCCTCACGACGAGCCGCCCGGAGCGGCCCAGGGAGACCTCGAGGGTCTTGTCGGAGGGCTCGTCCGAGCGGACGTACAGGGTCCGATCCGCGAAGCCGGGCGCCGACACCGTGTACCGCTCTCCCCACGCGCGGCGGTACCCGACCTCCACGGCGTTCACGAGCTCGAAGCGGCCGGCGAGGTCGGTCGTCACCGCCCCGTTGCTGCACGACACCCGCGCTCCGGGGAGCGGCACGCCGCGGTCGTCCCGGACGACGCCCTCCTTCCGACGCCCCGTCTCCAGCTCGAGCACGAGGTCCACCGCGTCGTCCGGGGACTGCGGCAGCTCGAAGCGGTTCCGTCCGTCGCGGTGATCGCTCATGTCGTTGCCGCACATCTTCGTCTCGCGGACGGGGAACGTGATGTGCGTGACACCCGCGGGCGCGTCCGGAATGTCGAACGTCCCGTCCTCGTCGCTGTGGTACGGGCGCTCCACGACGAGGTTTCCCCACGGGAACTCACGTCGCGTCCCCGAGCCGGGTCCCTCGAACCAGAAGCGGACGGACTGGCGCAGCGGTCCGCCGGTCCTCGCGTCGAGCAGCCGGCCGGCGACGCGGCGCGTGGTCGGGGGCCGCGGCGCGAGCGCTCGCGCCGCGGCGGTGAGCACGGGGATCGGATCGTCGCGACACGCGGGGGCCGGGGCGGGGACGATCCCGACGCGGGGCGGCGAGGACGCCGGGGAGGGGAGCCCGCCTTCCCGCGGGGCGCGTGCCGCGGGGGCGGCCGTGACGAGGGCGATCGCGCACACCCCGACGACCGCTGCGGTGAGGAGGACCCGGAGCATCACGGGCGAGGCTGACGTGCCCGGCGCCCGACCTCGGACACCCGCCTCCGCGCCCGCCCCGTCAGCGCTCGCCGAGGAAGAACGCGGCCCGGTTCTCGTACTCGGGGTTGCCCGGCTCGAGTTCGAGGCAGCGGGCGGCGAGGGCGACGGCGCGGTCCACGTCGCCGTTGGCCCGGGCGGCGAAGGCGAGGGCGTCGAGGCGCCGGGCGAGCCACGGGCCGTAGTCCGTGCCCGGCGGGAGCGCGCCGTCGACCGCTCCGCCGGTCCCGTCGCCCACGGCCTCGGCGCGGTCGGCCACGGCCTGCGCGACCTCGAGGTAGAACGCGAGGCCCTCCGCGTCGAGCTGCCCGGAGCGCTCGTCGAGCAGGCCCGCCAGGTCGAGGCCCCAGTCGAGCACGAACTCCGGCGGGACGTCGTCCCACGCCTCGCGGAAGACGGGGAGCACCTCGTCGTCGCGGCCCGCGAGCCGCGCGACGTCGGCGAGCCGCGTGAGCCCCTCGAAGCGCGCGCGGGCGTTCGTCACCGAGCGGATCGCGTCGCGGAGGGACGCGAGGTCGTAAGACGCGGCCCCGCCGTCGCCCGCGTCCGCGACCATGCGGTTCGAGGCGTCGGTGATGAGCACGCGCGCGCCCGCGAGCGTCGCGCCCTCCGGGTCGTCGCGACGGATCGTGTCGAGCAGACGCTCCGCCTCGCGCGCCTGCCCGACGTTGCCGAGCTTGTCCGCGAGCGCCGCGCGCAGGTCGAGGTCGTCGGGCGCGGCGTCGGCGCGCGCGCGGGCGTCGCTCACAGTGCCCGTGCCGGAGAGGATGCGCGCCAGCTCGCCGACGAGCGGCCCGGCCGGGATGAAGCCGTCGATGCGGTCCTCGACGCGTCCGTCGGAGCCCAGCACGACGAGCGCCGGGAACGCGGTCACCGCGTGCAGCCGCGCGACCTGCGCGCCGCGCGGGTCGTCCGGGTCGACGTCGACGCACACGAGGCCCTCGAGCGCGGCGGCGACGGAGCCGTCCGTGAGCACCTCGTCGCGCAGCCGGTTGCTGTAGTCGGACCACTCGGGGAGGAACGCGAGGAACACGTGCACGTCGGCCTCGCGCGCCGCGGACAGCGCGGCGTTGTAGTTCCCGTCGGACCAGATGAGCCCTCCGGCGCTCGTGTCGTCGATGGCGCACGCCTCCTCGGCGGGCGCGCAGAGCCCCAGCAGGGCGGCGATGAGGACGGCGGTCATGGCGGGCCTCCGGGGCGGGTCAGCGGATCTCGTTCACGCGGTCGGGGCGCAGGCGCAACGGCACGCGGCGGACGGGCGCGCCGTCTCGCAGCAGGACGAGCACGGCGGCGTCCTCGCTCACGGCGAGGCGCGCGCTGCGTCCGTCGCGCAGCGCGGCGGTCGGGCGTGACAGCGCGCGGTCGTGGCGCAGGTCGTGGAGCGGGAGCGGCGTGCCGGCGGCGTCCTCGACGCGGAAGCCGTCGGCCTCGCCCGGGTCCGCGAGCCGCACGCGGAGGTCGCGGCGCCCGGGGACCACGAGCTCGAACGGCCCCGACGACGCGGCGTCCGGCACGGGCACGTCGTGCGCGAGCAGGCCCGGTCCGTCGAGGCGCAGGAGCGCGCCGTCGCGGGCCGTCGCGTCGAGCGTGAAGCGGCCGTCGGCGTCCGACGTGGTCGCGCGGCCGGTCACGATCCACGTCGTGTGCGCGGCGCGGGCCGCCGGACGGCGCGTCGAGACCTCGACGCCGGCGAGCGGGCGACCGGCGCGGTCGACGAGCCGGCCGTGCAGCGCTGGGTGCACGTCGGCGCGCGGCAGCACGATGCGCGCCGTGTCGCCGGGGCGCGTCGGCGCGCTCTCGGCGTGCACGAGGCTGCGGCGCGTGAGCGCGGCGACGACGTACGGCCGGTCCGCGAGGCCGGCGAGCGTGAACCTGCCCGACGCGTCCGTGGAGGTGCGCGACCAGCGGTCGTCGCGCGCGCCCGCGAGCAGCCACTCGGCGACGACGACGCGCGCGCCCTCGGGTGCGCCCTCCGGCGTCCCGCTCCGCTCCACCGAGCCCTCCTCGCCCGCGCCGGCCGTGAGCACGGTCGGGTCGGCGAGCCACACGATCGCGTTCGGCACCGGCGCGCCGTCGGCGTCCACGACCTCGCCCTCGAGCTGCAGCGCCGGGCCGGGGAGCCGGACCTCGAGGTGCCCGGGCCAGCGCGCCGCGTCGTCCGCGTCGTGCGGGACGTCGACGCGCGCGGGCGCGAAGCCCTCCGCGATCGCCACGAGCGTCGGGGGCGCGCGGTCGCCGGCGAGCTCTTCGGGCTCGCACCGGAACGTGAACGCGCCGTCGACGTCGGCCGTCGCCGTGCGCGCGCCCCAGCCGACGACCGCGCCGGGCACCGGACGCCACGTCGCGTCCACGACCCGGCCCGCGAGCCGCGCGGGGGGCGGAGCGAGCACGACGGTCAGCGCGTCGTCGTCGGCGGGCAGCAGGCGCTCGTCGGCGCGGAAGCCCGGCGCCGTGACGCGCAGGCGGGCGCCGTCGAGGCGCGGCGCGCGCGGGAGGGCGAAGCGGCCGTCCGCGTCCGCGCGGGTCGTGACGGCGACGGGCCAGCTCGCGCCGAGGTCGGCGCCGAGGCGCGCGAGGAGGTCGTCGGGCGGGAGGACCTCGAGGCGGGCGCCGTCGACGGGCGCGCCTGCCGGGTCGAGCACGCGGCCGGCGAGGCGTGCGCGCGGCGCCGCGACGACCGTCGCGCCGGCGGGGTCGACGGGCGGCGTCGCGTCCCCCGCGAGCAGCGTGACCCACGTCGAGCTCGCGACGAGCAGGCGGCCGCGGCCCGTGAGGCCGTCGATGCGGAACGCGCCGTCGGGGCCGGAGAACGCGGTGAGCGTCGCGGCGCCGGGGCGCGCCTCGTCTCCGCTCACCGGCTCGAAGCGCACGCGCAGGTCGGGGAGCGGGTCGCCGTCGGCGTCGAGCACGCGGCCTGCGACGGAGACGCCGACGGGCGCGAGGCCGATCGTCGGCGCGAGGCCGGTCGTGTCGACGTCCGCGCGCGCGGCGAGCGGGGCGGCGGCGCCGCGGTCCGGCACGCTGGCGGCCGTCGGCGCGTTCGGCGCGTCGCCGGGACGCGCGGCGAGCGGCAGAGGCGTCGGCGTCGCGCGGGAGCCACTGCCCTCGAACCACCCGCCGACGATCGCCGCGGCGACGACGACGAGCAGCCCGCCGGTCCCCACGAGCGCGACGGTCTGCGGGAGCGCGCCGAGCGGTCGCGTCGCGAGTCGCGCCCGGCCGACGCCGCCCGTCGGGGACCGCGTGCCGTCGCTCGGGCCGACGACGTCCTCGCGCGTCGCCGCGCCGTCACCGGTCGACGCGCTCGCGACACGCTCGCCCGCCTCCGCGCCCGCCGCGTCCGCGCCGCCGAGCGACGGCAGCAGGAAGGCCGCGAGCCACGCGCGGCAGTCGCCGTCGTGGCGCTCGTCGAGACGCTCGCGGAGCAGGGCGAGCCCGCGCGACAACCGCTTGCGCGCCGCCGCGTGGCTCACGCCGCAGCGCTCGGCGATCTCCCGGCCGTCCAGGCCGTCGAGGTAGCGGAGGAGCACGGTCGAACGGTACGGCTCGTCGAGCGCGAGCACGTGCTCCACGAGGTCGCGCTGCACCTCGCCGCGCTGCACGACGTCGAGCGCGGACTCGTCGACCGTCGACACCTCCGCGGCGACGCGCTGTTCGCGCGCCGTGCGACGCGTCTCGCTGCGCATCGACTGCCGCGCGAGCGTGCGCGTGACCGCGGCGAGCCACGCGCGCAGTGACGGCCCGCTCGTCTCGCGCGGCGGGCGCTCGAGCGCGGTGAGCCAGGTCTGCTGCACGACGTCGTCGGCGACGTTCGGGTCGCGGACGAGGCTCGCGGCGAGGGCCTGCACCCAGCCCATCTGCTCGAGCAGCTCGTCGTGTCGGATGGCGCGGGGACGGTCCATGTCGCTCCGAGGGGGCCGCCGGTCGACCCAGTGTGACACGGGAGTCCGCGGCGTGGCGTGGCGCGCGCGCGGCCGTCGGTCGGGCCGAGCGCGTCGCCGGTCCCGCGCGGGCGCCGGTGCGCTGCCGACCGCGTCGGCGGTGGTGGCCGACCTGGTCGATCTGGCGCGCGATTTCGGCGTCGGGCAGAGCGGCCGGGTACCCGCGCTGGCGGTCGCCCGCTCCAGTTTGCGCGATTTGCCCATTGTGCCGATGTCGCAGGTCCAGACGCCGTGGTACCTGCGCATGGAGGTGGAAGACAAGCCCGGCGTGTTGTCCAGGGTGGCCAGTATTTTCAGTGAGCAGGGCATCAGTAT
>JAUIEF010000023.1 GCA_030428785.1 bacterium | reverse complement strand
GGCCCCGGGCACCCGCTCGCGAAGCGCAAGGCGGCGCCCCCGATCGGCGGCGGCGCACGCATCGTCCTCCCGACGCGACGCAGCACCGGGAGCACGAGCCGGGTGCGCACCGTCCGCTGGGACGGCACCGAGCTCGCGCGCTACGACGGCTTCAACGGCAACGAGTACATGCTCCCGGACGTCGACGCCGTGCTCGTCGGGCACCGCGTGCTCGTGCCGACGTACGACGCGAACCTCGCCTCCGGTCACCTGACCGTCCTGCACGCGGCGCACATGGGGCAGATCGCGCGCTTCGACCTGCTGGGCGGCGAGCACCCCGTGGAGGGCGTCGACGTCGTCGTCACGCCGGACGAGCGCTACGCGATGCTCACGACGTACCGCGCCGGCGGCGCGAGCGGCGCCGTCCGCATCTACGACCTCAAGACGTACACCGAGGTGGCGGTGCACGCGTTCCCGGGCAACGAGTTCCCGCTGCCGCAGGTGGACCCGGTGCTCACCCCGGACGGGAACACGCTGCTCGTCCCGACCTACCGCAACAACCTCGCGTCGGGCCGCGTGCGCATCGTCGACATCCCGTCCGGAGCGCTGCTCCACGAGGTGGACCTGCTCGGCGGCGAGCACCCCGTTCCGGGCGTCGACCTCGTCGTCACGCCGGACGGCGCGAGCGCGGTGCTCGCGACGTACACCGCCGGCGGCGCCTCGGGGCGCGTGCGCTTCATCGACGTCGACTCGGGCGTCATCTACGCCACGCGGCCGCTGAACGGCAACGAGCACCCGCACCTCGACGTCGACCCCGTGCTGAGCCCGGACGGGCAGTTCGTCGTCCTGCCCACCTCGTCCACGGGCGGTAACCCGTCCTTCGTGCGGACGTTCCACGTGCCGACCGGGAACTCGGGCCAGCAGATCCCGCTGACCGGCGGCGAGTACCCGCTCACCGCGGTGGACGCGGTCTTCCACCCCGAGGCGTTCCTCTTCATGCTCCCCACGTACAGCAACCTCTTCGCGCGGGGCCGGCTCCGGGTGTTCTCGAACCTCGGGACCCTCGTCTCGACCATCCTGTTCGACACCAACGAGTACCCCGTCGAGGAGTGCGACGTCGTGTTCACGCCGGACGGCGAGTACGCGCTCCTGCCGACGTACGACAACGGGTTCGCGACCGGGCACGTGTGGATCATCGAGACACAGGGCCTCACGACGACGCGGCTCGACCTCGACCCGGACGAGTACCCGGTGCAGGGCGTCGACATCGTCGTGTCCCCCGACTCGCGGAAGGCCTGGCTGCCCACCTACATGCCGGGGCTGGCGACGGGGCGCGTGCGCATCCTCGACATCGACGACGCGGTCTTCACCGGCGAGATCCCGTTCGACGCCGACGAGTACCCGGTGCGTGGCTGCGACGTCGTCCTCTCCGGGAAGAACCTCCTCGTGCCGACGTACCGGCCGAACCTCGTCTCCGGGCGCCTGCGGATCGTGTCGCGCATCACCGACGAGGAGCTCGGGCGCCTCGACTTCGAGGCGGGCGAGTACCCGCTCGTGGGCGTCGACGTCTTCGGCGTCGACAGCCCCGCTCCCGACCCGGACGAGGACTACCACGTGAGCGGCGCGGTGCCTCCGCCGCCGATCCTGACCCCGGCCGACCTGCTCCCGCCGCCGAGCCCGCCCGCGCCGCCCGGCAGCTGAACCCCGTCCCCGGGCCCGATCCCGGGCCATCCGTGCACCCCCTTGACAGCTGCTCGGCACACTGTACTATCTGCCATAGTACAGTTGAGACGGCCGCCCTGCCGATCGTCTCCGGGACCCGTCGGACAGCCCCATGCTCCTGCGCATCGACCCCGCCGCCTCCGCGCCGCTCTTCGAGCAGCTCGTCCAGGGCGTCAAGGAGGCCGTCGCCGCCGGGCAGCTGACCGCGGGCGACAAGCTGCCGTCCGTGCGGGAGCTCGCACGCGAGCTCGCCATCAACCCGAACACGGTCGCCCGGGCGTACGAGCGGCTCGAGGCGGAGGACGTCATCCTCCGCCGGCAGGGCGCCGGCTGCTTCGTGAAGGAGCAGCGCTCGTCGCTCACCGCGCGCGAGCGGAAGCGTCGGCTCGCCGCCGCCATGCGCCGGGTCGTCACGGACGCGTTCCACACCGGCGCGAGCGCGGACGAGATCTCCGCCGCGCTCGAGGCCGAGCTCGATCGCCTCGACTTCCCCGAGGACTCCCCATGACCGACTCGCCCGCGATCCGCTTCGACGCGCTGCGCCGCCGCTACGGCGAGCGCTGGGTCCTGCGCGGCCTCTCCTTCGAGGTGCCGCGCGGTCAGGTCTACGCGCTGCTCGGCCGCAACGGCGCCGGCAAGACGACCGCGCTGCGCACGCTGCTCGGCTTCCTCCAGCGCGACGGCGGCCGCACGGAGGTCCTCGGCCGCGACAGCGCCGCGCTCACGCCGGAGGTGCGCGACCGCATCGGCTACGTCGCCGAGACGCCGGCGCTCTACGGCTGGATGACCGTCGACCGCGTGCTCGCGTTCGAGGCCGGCACGCGCCGGCGCTTCGACCGCGACCGCGCGGAGGACCTGCTCGAACGGCTCGGCATGCGCGGCCGCCACAAGGTCGACGAGCTCTCGCGCGGGGCGCGCGCCCAGCTCGCGCTCGCGGTGGCGGTCGCGGCGCGGCCCGACGTGCTCGTGCTCGACGACCCGGCGGCCGGCCTCGACGCCGTCGTGCGCCGCGAGCTGCTCGAGATGCTCGTCGACGCCATCGCCGAGGACGGCTGCACCGTGCTCATGAGCTCGCACGTGCTCTCCGACGTGGAGCGCGTCGCCGACCGCGTCGGCCTGCTCGCCGACGGACGCCTGCTCGTCGACGCGTCCGTCGAGGACCTCAAGCGGCGCGTGCAGCGACGCCGCGTGCGCACCGCCGCCGACGCGCCGCCCGCCGTGCCCGGCCTGCTCGCGGCGCGCGCGGTGAGCCAGGGCTTCGAGCTCACGCTGCTCGACCACGACGACGCACGGCAGGCGGCGCTCGCCGCCGCCGTCGAGGCCGTCTCGCCGGCGGAGACGCCGTCGCTCGAGGAGCTCTTCCTCGACCTGCTCGGCGGGCACGGCACGGCGGGCGGGCCGCCGCCGGGCGCCGGCCCCGCCCCGACGGGCGCGGCCCCCGCGCCGGACACCGCACCGACCCCCGACGACGCCCGCCCGCTGGGCGCCGTCCGTCACCACCCCGCGAACGGGAGCCCGACATGAACGCGCTCTTCCGCAAGGAATGCCGAGGGATGCTCAACGAGAACGTCGTCGCCGGCGTGCTCGGCGGCATCGGTCTCGCCGCCATGGGCCGCTACGTCCTCGACTACGGCCCGCCCACGCGCGACCTCGACGAGGGCGGCGCGATCTGGGTCCTCTTCTGCATGGCCGCCGGCACGACCATGGGGTTCTGGCAGCTCCGCGAGGAGCGCACGAAGCACACCGAGGCCTACCTGCACCACCGCGCGACGGGTCCGACGGGCGCGTTCGTCGCGAAGGTCGTCGCCGGGCTGCTCGGGCTCGCGCTCATCCTCGGGCTCGAGCTCTTCCTCCACGGGAGCTGGTTCTTCCTGTTCTCGGAGGTCGCGCCGCTCGCGCGTCCGGAGCGCGTGCTCGACCACCTCGCGCTCGCGTCCGTGCTCGTGTCGAGCTACGGGCTCGGCTTGTGGACGTCGTCCATGCCGCGCACCGAGGCCACGCGGCTCATGATGCTGTTCGTCGGCGCGGTGACGCTCTACCTCGTGTCGGCGCTGCTCTCGCTGCGCTGGGGCGGCGTCACGGAGGCGCCCGTCGCGCGCTACGTGCTCGGTCACCTCGCGATCGGCGCCGTGCTCGGCGTGCTCGCGTGGCGGCTGCAGGTCGCCGGCGGCGAGCCCGAGCGGCCGCTGCGCACGTCGCGCTGGCTGCCGATCGCGGTCGTCGTGCCGGCGCTGTTCTTCTTCGGCTTCCCGCTCGCCACGATGCCCACGGGCCTGCAGCGCGGACTCCGCGACGTCGTGCTCGAGGACCAGCCGACCATCGTCCTCGACAAGGAGACGGGCGAGCTCATGCGTGTCGTGCGGGGCGTCGGCGGCTGGTTCCGCGCGGACGCGGACGGCGCGCCGCTCCCCGACGAGCCCGTGCCCGACTACGACGGCTGGGCGTACAAGCCCGAGCACCCGTACCTCACGGTGTTCGACCCGGACAGCACGCCGCTCGGCTGGGGCGGCGAGACGCCGCCGCCGATCCGGCGCGCGTACGTCGGCGACGCGTTCTCCTTCGACGGTCCGTACATCCACGTGCGCGCCTCGGCGCGCGGGCCGGAGGCCGCGTGGTACGACCGCGCCCGCCGGAACGTGCTCGCGCTCTCCCTCGGCCCCGACGGCGAGCCCCGTCAGGCCCGCCTCGAACGGCCGGGCGGCTTCTCGTCGGAGACGCGCCCGCTCTTCGACGGCGACGGCGGCGCGTGCCTCGTCGACCGCGCCGACGCGACGGCCTGGCGGCTCGACGGCGAGACGCTCGTCCCCGCGCCGCTGCCCGAGGGCCGGCTGCTCGACGTCGAGCGCGTGCACGGACGGTGGCGCGTCGCGGTCGGGCTGCTCGAGCCGTACGGCTACAGCGACTCGCTCGTCGCGCGCGGCACGACCGGCCTCTGGACGTGGACGCCGGACGGCTGGGTGCCGTGGGAGTCCGACCCGGGCGACGTCGTCGAGAGCGACCTGCCGGGCGCGTGGGACATGCGGCTGCGCGCGGTCGACGACGACGCGTTGCTGCCGCGCCTCGAGGTGCTCGACGCGGAGACCGGCGAGGTCATCCTCGCGCACGACTACACGCCGCGCACGGCGGGCGAGTGGGCCGCGTACGCCGGGACGCTCGCGCACAACGTCGTGCGGCCGCCGCTCGCGT
This sequence comes from bacterium, assembly GCA_030428785.1. Classification (GTDB taxonomy): domain Bacteria; phylum Planctomycetota; class B15-G4; order B15-G4; family B15-G4; genus JAUIEF01. The sequence goes on along the minus strand of JAUIEF010000023.1, from coordinate 35,709 downwards.
CGCTCGTCGCGCTCACGGAGTCGCCGGCCGCGTTCGACCGGACGCTCCGGCACCCCGCGGACCGGCTCGTCCTCGACCCGGCGCTCGCGGGCGGCAACCGCCCGTGGCTCGCGCTCGCCTCGTGGGTCGTCGCGCTCCTGCTCGCGCGCTCGGTCTGGGTGCACCTCGGCGCGTCACCGGAGGACCGCTCCCGGCGCGTGATCTGGACGGCGCTCGTCGCGCTGCTCGGCATCCCGGCGATGGTCGCGCTCGCGTTCGTCGAGCCGACGCGCCCGCCGGCGACGAGCCGCGAGGCCTCGGAGACGCCGGACGCCGCGCACCGGCCGGTCATCATGAGCGGCGCCTGACGTCGTCGCGGACGGCCGCGCCCGCGACGGCGCCGCGCCGGGCGACGGGAACCCCGCCCGGCGCGGCCCGCCGCCTCGCGTCAGCTCCCGCGCGGCGGCACGTCGAAGGGACCCGAGCCCGGGCTGTCCGGACCGTGCCCCTCGTAGTGCACGCCCGCGCCGAGCACCTGGACGCGCCCGGCCACGCCGTCGACGCGCTCGAGCGAGAGGTAGATCGTGTCGCCGCGCGCGTAGGGCACGTCGAGCGGCACGCTCGCGACGGCCTGCCGGTCCGGCGCGTCCTGCACGGGGAAGCTCGCGACGACGTCGACGTCCGGCACGGAGAGGTCCGCGCCGGGGCTGCTGCCGCGCACGAGCAGCCGCACGCGCGCGCCCCACGCGGCGGACGCGTTCGCGGCGTCGGTCGTGTAGCTCACGTCGAGGCGCGTGATCCGGCCGTCGTCGTACTCGGCGGGCGGCGCGACGTTCACGCCGATGCGCGCGCCGCCGTCGGGCGCGAGGTCCCACGAGCTCCAGAGCCGCGCCGCGATGCCCGCGCGCGCGTCGCCCTCGAGCCGCTGGAACTCCGCCGTGCCGATCTCGCGCACGTCGGCCAGCACGTACGCCGGCGTGCGGTACAGCCCGGACGTCTGGTAGTCCTCGGTCTCGTAGTGGAGCTGCGCGCCCTCCTCGACGATCACCGAGCTGCCCTCCGAGATGAGGTGCTGGATGCGGTTGCCGAAGGTGCCGGCCGACGCGACGACGCGCCCCACGGCGTAGGTCACGAAGTTGTTGCGCGCCGGCTTCGGCTGCGCGGGCGAGAACCGCAGGCCCACGCCGTCGCCGAGCGGGTGCCGCGAGCCCTGCAGTTTCTCGACGACGTTGTTGTCCGTGTACCGGAACTCGATCATGTCGCCGTCGAAGTACAGGCCGCGGATCGAGCGGACGTGCGTCTGCGTCACGCCGTCGAGGACCAGGCCGTCCGCCTGCTGCACGGCGGGCTGCGAGCCGTACACGAACTTGTAGTCCTCGATGCGGTTGAAGGTGCCGAGCGCGCCGTTGTCGCCGTCGAATCGCAGGCCGGTCTCGACGACGCGTCGCACCTCGCCGTCGAACACCCAGCCGCTCGTGCTCGACGCCTGGACGCCGATGCGCGCGCTGTTGAAGCCGTCGAGCACGACGCCCTCCATGCCGCCGCCGTGCACCCAGTTGCCGGGCGTCTCGGAGCGCACGAGGACCATGGGGTCGGGCAGGCCCTGGATGTCCCAGCGCAGCACGGCGAGGCCGCTCGCGGTCGAGGCCGCCGCGGCGGAGTCGCCGCCCGCGCCGGCGCCGCGGATCCAGACGGGCTTGCCGATGTGCAGCGTCGCGCCGAGTCGGTACACGCCCGTCGGGATGACGAGCGTGCCGCCGCCGCGCTCCTCGAGGTGCCGGATCGCCGCCTGGAGCGCGGGGTGGTCGTCGACCCCGTCGTCGGCGGGGTCCGCGCCGAACGCGCGCGCGTCGACGACGCGGCCGCGCGTGAGCACCTCGTCGACGAGCAGGTTCCCGGCGACCTCGAGCTTCTCGCGCGGCGTGTCCGTGCCGACGCCCACGTTGCCGGTGGGCACCGACAGGAGGTCGTCGCCGTCGACGAGCCAGCCGGGGTCGCGGGTCTGCGCGGCGAGCCCGCCGCTCGTGAGCAGCGCGGCGAGCGCCACGCGGACGAGGACGGACGGGGAGGACGGTCCGGTGGCCCGGACGAGGGGGGTGGGCCTCACGGGAAGGCTCCGGCTCAGGATGCGGTCGTCGTGGTGTCGTGCCGGAGCGGTCTCCCGCCGGCGCCGCAGATCGTGTGCGGTGCCGTGCTCCGGTTCAAGACACGGGACGGACGACCTTTCCCCGCGTGACGCGCGACGGGCGAGGGGACGCGCCGACCCGGTCGGACGAAGGTGCCAGCCGGATCGGAACGCGTCCGTCTCGCCTCGAGTCGCCGTTGACGGGAGCCTCGCACTGAGGAGACCGGGTTCGGCGTCCGAAACAGAGGACCCCGGCCCGCCCCGCGAGTCGTCGGACCGGCGTCTCCCCGCCGCCGCGGCGAGCCCGCGGCTCATCCAAACACGCTCCAGGCTGATCGGGGGCTGCCCCTCTTCGCGCGCGGCGCAACGAGACCATGGTCGTGGGATCGCCCATGGATGGGTGACGTGGCAGCGCAGCGCCGGCAAGGTCCTCTTCAGCGACGTGCACGAGTGCAGCGACGGGTCCGCACGTAGAACAACGTTCTGATTGACGTCAACAGGGGGGGGAGTACGGTCGTTCTCGGAACGGGAACGGATCGCCGATCAGGTGACCAGCATCTGGAAGGAGAAACCCAACGTGAAGCTGCGTCGGATACCCGCCGTGTGGCTGGCAAGCTGCACTCTACTGCTCTCGCCGAGCGCCGCCTTTCCTCAGTCGAATGACTGCCTGAACGGCATCAAGAATCGTGCACTGGACCATTTCACCCAATCGATCGGCTCGCTGCCGCCCTCGCTGAACTGTGTCAATATCGCCTCCGAGCCCGGACTCAAGGACGGTGAGGGAAACGAAGGACAGGTTCACTTCACGAAAGCCGAGATCACGCTTCCGACGATGCAGTCCAATGCGTCTGCGCGGGGGACAACGGAAGCCCAGGCGATCTGTGTCCGTGGATCCCATCCACTGGAATCCAGGATATCGACTGCGCGGCCGATCCGCCCACCGCAACGACGGATGACGACTGGCCGATCCCTGACTGCAATGCATGCAACGAGTTGGATTGCGGGAACTGACCATGAATCGTACTCATCTCACTCGTCTCATCATGGCGCTGTCCCTGGCAGCATGTTCGGACGGTCAAGTCTCCCAGAGCAACGACCAGCATCCCGCCGAGGCACCTTCTTCAATCCGTGGCTCGATGGAATCCGACGCGACCGACGGCTACCTCGTCACCAACAACGATGACATCCTCCAGATCATCCTGCAGCCCGATCTGAAGACGCTGAGGGTGAAGACCATGGACAAGACGGTCAGCCCGGTCGCCGTCCAGCAGTTCACATACACCACCTCATTCACCGTCACGGCGCTCGCCGCACGTGCTCAGGACGATCTCTTCGTCGCAGGAACGGCACGCAACGGCGATCTCGTCATCGAGCACTGGCTGATCGACACCCAGACAGGCGCCGTACTGACCGGTTGGTCGAGTCCGGGGCCCGGCGCGATCGGGCAGCCATCTCCTCCACCCGCACCCACCTCGACGATCGTGGGCGGGACGTACGTCCCCGTCGCGCAGCGAACGGGCGAGCCTTCGGTGGAGCGTGTCGAACTGCTCCGCGTGGCGCACCCGAGCGTGAGGACGAACGCGATGGCCGCCGACCCGGAGGGCCGGTTCCTGCTGTTCGTCACCGAGGACTCGAGCCTCTACTCGCTGGACCTCACGGATCCCGACGCGCTGCCGGTCCTCCTGCACGACGCCACGTCGCTCTGGACGCTGCCGGCGGTCACGAGCATGAAGCGATTCGACGTCACGGGAGTGGGTCGCGTCTGGTCGCTCGGCCCCGCGGTGTTCCTCATCGATCCGGCCGACGGCGCCGAGAAGTTCGTGATCGCCTACCTCTACGACGCCGACAACGACGGCGTGTTCGACCAGCACGTCGTGCACGACTACAACGTGCTCGCGAACTCCGGCCTCTGGGACTCGGTGGTCACGGACTTCCGGACGGTCTTCCCGTGAGGCTGCTCGACTGACGCGGCGAGCTCGCGGCCATCCGGGCGCCGGGCCCGATCGTCCGGCCCCGGCCCCCTACGGCGCCGCGACCGCTCCCGCCGCCGGGGCGCCGCCGAAGCTGTCGCCCACGAGGTCCGCGTCGACGGCCCAGGCCGGATCACCCGCGCCGAGCAGCGCGCTGCTCCCGGACGGCGTCGCGTCCTGGGTCGTGCCGCTCCACGCGACGCCGAGGAAGTCGACGAGCCCGTTGCCCGTGGCGAAGCCCGTCGCGCCCGCGCCGGAGACCGGCCCGAAGACGACGTTGCCCGCGATGGTCACGCCCGTGCTCCCGCTGCTGAACTGCACGGCCGTGCCGAACTGGCTGTAGATCGCGTTGTTCGCGAAGACCATGCCGGGCCGGCCGTCCCAGTTCGACAGGCGCACGGCCTGCTGCGAGTTGACGACCGTGTTGTGCACGAACTGCAGGTCGCGCGTCTGGCCCTGGTGGTCGTTGCTCTGGAAGCCCGTGGCGCCGTCGACGATGAGGTTGCTGCGGACGATCGCCTCGCCCTGCACCTGCATGACGTTGTCGCCGGAGCCGACGAGCACGTTGCGCTCGACGACGTTCACCGGCTGGCCGTTCGTCCCGTAGAGCAGCAGGCACGGGTACTTCGTGTCGTGGACGGTGTTCTCGACGACCCAGTTGCCCCAGCTGCCCTGCTTGATCTCGATGCCGTCGCCCTGGAGCACGCCCGGGCCGTCCGTGTCGTGCACCCAGTTCTGCGCGATGACGCTCTCGCTCATGATCACGGCGCCGTTGTTCGCGCCGAGGTACATGCCCTCGCCGTAGCCGCCCGTGTCGTGGATGTGGTTGCGAGTGATGTAGAGGTGGCTGCTGTCAGCGGAGTTCGCGGCGATGCCCGTCTCGCCCACGTCGTGGATGTGGCACTGGTCGATCCAGACGTTGTCGACCACCGCGCCGAACTTGATGCCCGCCGAGCCGCCCGTGAACTCGAGGCCGCGGAAGCAGGTGTAGTCGCCCTCGGGGTTCATGACGTTCTGGTTGCCGTCCGGGCGCGTGATGACGGGCGTCTCGCCGTCCTGCGCGACGACCCAGATGGGCGCGAGCGCCGTGCCGTCCGCGGCGGGCGAGAACTTGGACGCGATGCTCCAGGTGCCGCCGCCGACCTCGAGCCGGTCGCCCGGCTGGAGCGCGAGGACCGCGCTGCGCAGGAGCGCGCCGTTCTCCGTGTCGGAGAGGCCCGGGTCGTGGTCGAGCGTGATGACGTCGAGCGGCGCGACGTCCGCCCAGGGCGGGAAGAAGAGGCTCGGATCGGACGGGCCGCCGGAGGAGCCGCCGCCCTCGGCCTCGAGGCTCGTCGACGCGGCCTCGTCGGAGGGCGGGCTCTCCTCGCCGTCGACGACCGCGGTGACCACGGCGTGCACGGTGAGGCCCGCGGCGACGCTCGCGACGAACGGGCTGCTCACGCCGGCCTCGACCTCGGCGGTCGCCGGGTCGACGTCGGGCTGGAGGCTCCAGTAGAGGTTGTAGGACGTCGCGTTCTCGACCGGATCCCAGCTGAACGCGACCTGGCCGACACCGTCCGCGCCGGCGAGCACCGGCTTCGTGAAGTGACCGGGCTCGAGCTCCTCGAGCTTGATGATGATCGTCGCGATGGCGAGCGTCAGCTTCTCGCCCTTCGTCGTGAACTTGGCGACCTTCTTGTTCGCCTTCTTGAGCGCCTTGTTCGCGGCCTTCAGCGCCTTCTTCGCCTGCTTGACGGCCTTGTTCGCGGCGGCGAGCGCGGCCTTCTTGGCGGCGAGCTCCTCGGGCGTGCCGTCGGGCATCGCGAGCGCGGCGGCGAGCTGCTCGTAGGCGGCGGCGAGCGCGAGCTCCGCGGCGTCGACGTCGAGCTCGGCCTGGGCGACGGCGTCCGTCCAGGTGTCGACGGCCTCGTCGGCCGCGGCGAGCTTGGCCTGCTTCTTCGCGAGCTTCTTGTCGAGCTTCGCGATCTTCTTGTCGAGCTTGGCGGAGCCGTCGGCGGCGAGCGATGCGGGCTCCTCGGCGAGCGCGCTCGGGAGGGCGTCGCCGAGGACGGGGAGCGCGAGGTCGGCGAGCGGGGCGCGCGCGGTCGGTGCGTCGGTCGTCGTCGCGGCGACGGTCGCGTGGCCCGCGACGCCCGCGACGCCCGCGACGGACGGAACCGCGGCGACGGTCGGCGGCGTCGCGTCCGGACCGACGACGGCCGCGGTCCCGAGCAGCGCGGCGACGGTCAGGCTGAGGAGCGCGAGGGACACGAGGCGACCGGGGCGGGGCGGGCGGCGTCGAGCGTACCGGGCGCGGGCGTCGGCGGCGCGGCGGGCCGCGGGCGGGACGGCGCGCGCGTCGTCGGGGCGGCGCGCGGCGCGCGTGTCGGGGCGGTCGGGGTGTCGCATGAGCGGGTGTCCTCCTCGGGCGGATCGCGGCCCCAGGGGCCGGACCCGAAATGGCGACACTCGGTTGTCATGTGCAGGAACTTGAATGCGAGCACCCCGCGTGGGGCTGAACCGGCGGAAACTTTTTTGTGAGCGTGCTCACTTTCCACTGGACACCCGCGCCGAACGCGCCGATATTGTGAGCACGCTCACTAAAGGGATCGACCATGCGCATCACCGCCTCCGCCAAGGAACGCACCCGGGAACGGCTGCTCGACGCCGCCCGACAGCGCTTCGACGCCCAGGGCTTCTCCGCCGCGAACACGCGCGACATCGCGAAGGACGCCGGCCTCGCCGCCGGGACGCTCTTCAACTACTTCCCGAACAAGGAGTCGCTCGCCATGACGGTGATCGGCTCCGAGCTCGCGGCGGCCCGCGAGACCTGGCGCGCGCGCCGCCGCCCCGAGGACACCCTCGTCGAGGACCTCTTCTCCCACGTGGCCACCGGCCTCCGCGCGCTCCAGCCCCACCGCGCCTGGGTCGGCGAGGTCCTCGAGACGGGCATGAGCCCCTTCGCGACGGGCGGCGCGAACCGCGAGGGCGACGCCGTCCGCGCCGCGCACCTCGAGGGCGTCCACGAGATCCTCGCCGCGCACGGCGCCGCGGAGCCGGCGACCGGCGACGCGCCGTCCACCGCGCTCACCGCGCCCGGCGTCGTCGGCATGCACCTCTACTGGACGCTCTACCTCGGCGTCCTCGCGTGGTGGTCCGGCGATCCCAGCGAGCACCAGGCCGACACGCTCGTCGTCCTCGACCGCTCGCTCCAGCTCTTCGTCGCGTCGCTGCGCGGCGCGAAGGACACCACGCCCGGCGTCACCGACGCCGCATCGACCGAATCCCAGACCCCGTCCCCCACCGACCGGGCATGACCCGGCAAGACGACATGGACACTGCAGACACCCGCACGGCCGACGTGCTCGCCGCCCTCCCCGCCGACCTCGACCGGGACGCCCCCCGCGCCCCCGACCTCGGCTCGATGCTCGCGCACCTCGCGCACCGCCCCGTCCCCGTCGGACGCTGGCACCGCTTCTGGATCCTCACGACGCTCCAGGCGCGCATCGGCGCCGGCTACCTCGCGCACTGGCTGCGCTCGGGCTTCGCCGACGCCGACGCCCGCGAAGCCTCGCTCAACGAGGCGCGCCTCTCCGCCGCGCTCAAGCTGCTCGGCGGCATGAGCTACCTGCGCGGCGCCGCCATGAAGGCCGGGCAGACGCTCGCCAGCTGGCCGGACGTCGTGCCGCAGGAGGTGGCCGACATCCTCAAGGTCCTGCACTTCGAGGCGCCGCCCATGCACTTCGCGCTCCTCCGCGAGCACGTGCACGACGAGCTGGGCGGAGACCCGACGGAGCTCTTCGCGGAGTTCGAGACGGAGGCCTTCGCCGCCGCGTCGCTCGGCCAGGTGCACCGCGCGCGCCTCCACTCGGGCGAGCAGGTCGCCGTGAAGATCCAGTACCCGGGGATCTCGCGCTCCATCCACTCCGACCTCGAGAACGTCCAGCTCCTCATGCAGCCCATGCGGCTCGGGAAGAACTGGGCGAACCTCATGGCGCAGCTCGCGGACATCCGCGCCATGCTCGACCTCGAGATGGACTACGTGAACGAGGCCGCCATGCAGCGGCAGGCGCGCGAGCTCGTCGCGGACGTCGACGGGCTCGTCGTGCCGCGCGTGCACGAGCGCTACTCGACCCGCCGCGTGCTCACGACCGACTACGTCGACGGCAAGCACCTCGACGCGTGGCTCGCCGACGGACCCGACGCCGCCGAGCGCACCCGCCGCGGCGAGCACGTCCTCACGTCGCTCTTCCGCATGTGGTACTCGGGCGACCTCGTCTACGCCGACCCGCATCCCGGCAACTACCTCTTCATGCCGGACGGCCGCACCGCGCTGCTCGACTTCGGCGCCGTGTACCGCCTGGACGCCGAGGGGGTCGAGTACTGCCTGCTCGCGGACCGCGGCCTTGCCGGCGACCCGGAGGCGCAGGCGGAGCTCATCGCACGCAGCACCGAGGTCGAGCGCGCCGACGACCTCGCGCCCGACCACCGCAGGCTCATCGAGGATCTCTGCGCCTGGATCTGGGAGCCGATCCACACGGGCGGGCCCTTCGACTTCTCGGACCCGGCCTACTTCCGCCGCGGCGCCGACCTCTGGGGCGAGGTCATGCGCAAGCGCTACACGCGCAGCAAGCCGATGAACACCTGGTTCAATCGCAATTTCTACGGGGCCCGCGCCCTCATGGCCCGCATGGGGGCCACCGTGGACATGGGGCGCATCCACGCCGCCGAGGTCGCTCGCGCGGGGATCTGAGGGACGAGGACGGAGGGCGTGGACGGGCTCGTGGACGTGCCGTCGACGTTCACGCGCCGTGCACGTGTACGTGTACGGCCCGCGTGTAGGTGGACGGCCCACGTGTACGTGCACGGCCAACGTGCACGGCCCGCGTGCACGTGAAGGTGTCCGTGAACGGCCCACGCCAACGTGCACGACCCACGTGGTCGTGAACGGCCGGCGTGGACGGGCCGCGGCGGGTGCATGCACCACGCGCTCAGGACGGGAGAGGGTGCGGTCGAGGCGGACGCGGTCCTGCTGCGACGGCGGACGCACGCCGGCGGAGTCGCTCCTCGCAGCCTCAGCACTCCGTCGCGATGCGTCGCACGATCGGTTCGGTGTGCGTCACGACGTCGACGATGTGGTCGGACGTCAGGAGCTGATAGTGCGTCAGGGGCCCCGGCCACGTGTCCGACGCGTACGTGGTGCGTGTCACGTGATCGATCAACCAGGAGCGACGACACGAGAACGCGAACGGACCTCCGACACGGTCCGACGGGACGTCGCCCCCGGCCCCGGAGTACGACTCGTCGAGCACCGTGTAGATCACGTACTCGGGGAAGCAGATCTCGTAGGTCGCGCAGTCCGGTGTCGTCCCGATCGGCCGTGCTCCCTCGAGGAGCTTGCGGACCGGCTCGGAGTCCTCGGCGAGGTCCATCGTCGACAGCGGGTCACCGCTCCGCTGTTCCACGGCGATGATCCTCAGCGCCCAGTCCGACTTTTCGGACTGCTCGATGGAGAGGACGGTCACGTACTCGTGGGCGTTGAGGTCGTCGAGCGTCGGCATGGCGGGGCGAGCCTACAGCAACGCACCGAGGCACGCCGCTGACGTCGGCGAGCGACCGGGCTCAGCGCGTGAGGCGCCAGAGCATCTGGTGGATGCGCTCGAGCGTCTCGCGGGCGGACTCCGTCTGCTCCTCGTCCAGGTCGCCGAGGGCCACGGCGACGCGCAGGATCGCGCGGACCTCCTCGGCGCTGCCGCGCGCGATGCGCCAGAAGTGCTGACGGTCCTTGCCGTCGCGTCCGGAGCCCTCGGCGAGGTTGAGCGGGATGCTCGTCGCCGCCGTGCGCAGCTGACCGTGGAGCTTCCCGTCCGCGCGACGGAGCACCTCGAGCGGTGAGCGGAGCTCCGTGATGAGCTGGAAGCTGGCTTCGAGACAGTCGAACGGCACGCGGATCCCTCGGGCGACGACGGGCTGACGGCCGGCCGCGGATCGCGTGACACGCGATGCCGACCCGACCTGGCGGCGGCGAACGCGACCCGCGCCTGCGAGCGCAGCCGGCGACCGTGACCGCTCCCCCGGTCGCGGCGCCCCGGTCGCGGACATCGGTCGCGGACATCGGTCGCGGGACATCGGTCGCGGCGCCTCGGCCGCGGCGCCGGTCCCCCGCCGCCCGGGTCTGCACGCCGTGCCGCGATCGCGGCTCCACCTCCGCACCCGGCCCATCCGCCCGTCTCGCCCGACCCGGAGCACGTGGGCCGTTCACCTCCACGCAGGCCGTTCACCTCCACGTGGGCCGTGCACGTGGGCCGTGCACCTCCACGCAGGCCGTTCACCTCCACGTGGGCCGTGCACGCGGGCCGTGCACCTCCACGCAGGCCGTTCACCTCCACGTGGGCCGTGCACGTGGGCCGTGCACGTACACGTCCACGTGCACGGCGCGTCCCCGCCCCCGTCCCCGGACACGTCCCCGGACACGTCCCCGGATGACCTGCCGTCGCCGGACGGCAGGTGTTACGGTGACGTCCTCGCCCAACGTCCCCGCCGAGCGTCCGTTCCCCCGCCCGTGAGCGCGTCCTCCCGGCCTTCGTCCGTGCCGCTGCAGGCGGCCTTCGCCACGGCCGCCGTGGTGGGCCTGCAGGTGCTCCTGCCCCGGGTGTTCAGCGTGCTGCTCTGGTACCACCTGGGCTTCCTCGCGGTGAGCCTGGCGATGCTCGGGTTCGCGGCGGGAGGGCGCTGGGTGCGGTGGCGCGCGGCGCGCACGGGCGAGCCCGGCGGCGCGATCGACCGGACGCTGCTCGGCGCGCTCGCGGGCATGGCGGCGCCCGCGGCGCTCGTCGGGATCCTGCGGCTGCCGCTCGAGGCGAGCGAGCTGCTCACGGACGGCGAGGCGCAGGTCGCGTTGCTCGGCATGGTCGCGGCGGTCGCCGTGCCCTTCCTGTTGCTCGGCACGCTCGTGTGCTCGGCGCTCGACGCGCGGCGCGACGCGATCGGTCGCGTGTACGGCGCGACCTTCCTCGGCGGCGCGGCGGGCGCGTTGCTCGTGCTCGGCGCGATGGAGTTCGGCGGCACGCCGTGGGCCGTCGCGCTCGTCGCGCTCCTGCCGCTCCTGCCCCGGCCGCACTGGACGTCGGTGCTCGCGGCGGGCGCGGCGGCCACGGTGCTGCTCCTGCCCGCGGACCTCCTGCCGTTCACGAGCCGCAAGCACTTCCCGGCGATCACGCGCGACCAGGTGCTGCTCGAGCGCGACACGGCGACGAGCCACGTCGTCTTCTACGAGAACACGGGGCACCACGGGTTGTGGGCGGACCACCCGACGTGGACCGGCAAGCTGCCGCGGTCCATCGCGGCGGCGATCGACGCGTGGGCGATCACGTTCATCACGGAGCGCGACGGCCCGGAAGACTTCCCGTCGTACCTCGACGCGCACCCCGCGGGGCTCGCGTTCCAGGGCGTGGACGAGGGCTTCACCGCGCTCGTCATCGGCGCGGGCGGCGGCTGGGATGTGCTCCAGGCGTTGAAGGCCGGCGCGAGCCACGTGACGGCCGTCGAGATCAACGAGTCCATCGTCGACGCGGCGACGGGCCGCTGGGCCGAGTACTCGGGGAACCTCTACGACGACCCGCGCGTCGAGCTGCACGTCTCCGAGGGCCGGCACTTCCTCGAGCACGAGACGCGCACCTACGACCGCATCGTGCTCGCGGGGGTCGACACCTTCGCGGCGACGCAGGCCGGCGCGTTCGCGCTCTCGGAGAACTACCTCTACACCGTCGAGGCGTTCCGGTCGTACCTCGAGCGGCTCGAGCCCGGCGGGCGGCTCTTCATGACGCGCTGGTGGTTCGACCCGCCGCGGCAGACGCTGCGGCTCGCGCTCACGGCGGCCGAGGCGTTGCGCGAGATCGGCGTGGACGACCCGCGGCGCCGCCTGTTCATCGCGCGCGGGAGCAACGCGCTCTTCTTCATGAAGGCGGGCAGCGACTACACCGAGCCGGAGCTCAACGGGCTCGCGAGCGCGGTGGCCGAGCGCGGGTTGAGCCAGGTCTACGCGTGGTCGAGCCCGTGGGAGCGCGTGCCGCGGCCGAGCCACCCGACGCTCGTCGAGGCGCTCGATGCCCAGGACCCGGAGGCGTGGGCGGAGGACTATCCGTACCGCGTCGACCCGACGACGGACGACCGCCCGTTCTTCTTCGAGAACGGCAAGCGCGAGACGCTCTTCCGCGCCGAGCAGAACTGGATCCACGACCGGCTCGGCGGGCAGGAGGTGCTCGTGGCGACGCTGCTCGCGCTCGCGCTGCTCGCGTGGCCGCTGCTCTTCGCGGGGCGGGGCGCGCCGCGCGGCGGGAACGCGACGCTCCTGCCGTTCCTCTTCCTGGGCATCGGGTACCTGTTCGTCGAGATCCCGCTCATGCAGCGGCTGTCGCTCGTGCTCGGGCACCCGGTGTACGCGGTGACGGTCGTGCTCGTGTCGCTGCTCACGTGGTCGGGGATCGGCGCGTTGCTCGCCGGCCGACTCGACGACCGGTCGGGTCCGTTCGTGCTCGTCGCGACGGCGATCCTCGTGGCGGTGGTGCTCGTCGGCGGACACGAGACTCTCGTGCTGGGGCTCGCGCACGAGTCCTTCGGCTGGGCGGTGACGACGGTCGTCCTCTACCTCGCGCTGCCGGGGCTCGTCATGGGCGCGGGCTTCCCGCTCGCCGTGCGCGCGCTCGGCGTGGCGCAACCGCTGCTCGTGCCGTCGGCGTTCACGTGGAACGGCTTCGCGTCGGTGCTCGCGGGGCCGCTCGCGGTGCTCGTCGCGTTGCAGGTCGGCTTCCGCGTGACGCTGCTGTTCGGCGCGGGCTGCTACGTGCTCGCGGCGCTCATGCTGCTCTTCGCGCGGACGCTCGAGGTCGAGGCGGAGGGCGAGTCGGCGCTCGCGACCGCGGGCGGGCCGTCGCCGTCGACGACCGGTGACGACGCGCCGCGCGCCGACGACGTCGCGGAGACCGCGGACGCGCCGCCGACCGAGGACGACGAGGACTGGGAGGACCCCTTCGCGTACGAGGACGACGAGGACGCGCCGTCGGCGGACGAGGTGGACGACGAGAACACCACCGACGAGGAGCGCAGGAGCGCGACATGAGCACCCGGCTCCTCCTGCTCGCCGCCCTGGCCGCGGCGCTGCCCGCGTGCGGCGACGCCTCCGAGGAGCGCGGCGTGCGCGTCGTGCTCGTGTCGCTCGACACGCTGCGCGCGGACCGCTTCGACAGCGAGCGCATGCCGTCGCTCTGCATCGCCGCGCTGCGCGGCGTCGTGTGGTCCGGCGCGTGGTCGGCGACCTCGGTGACGCTGCCCTCGCACGTCTCGATGTTCAGCGGGCTGCATCCGTGGCGGCACGGCGTGCTGCGCAACGGGGCCGTCGTGCCGGACGACGTGCCGCTCGTGGCGGAGCGCTTCCGCGACGCGGGCTTCTCGACGGCGGCCGTCGTCGCGAGCTTCCCGCTCGAGCGGCGCTTCGGCACGGCGCGCGGCTTCGACGACTACCACGACGCGTTCACCGGCGGCGCCGAGAAGACGAGCTGGAACGACGAGGAGGTGCCGGACGCGCGGTTCAGCTCGCCGGCCGACGTCGTCACGGACCGCGCGCTCGAGCTGCTCGACGACGCGCCGGGCGACAGGCAGTTCCTCTTCGTGCACTACTTCGACGCGCACGCGCCGTATGGCGACAACGGCGACGCGCCCCTCGACCTGAACGTCCTGCTCAAGGCGGCGCGCAACCGGGACCCGTCGCTCGCCGACGAGCTCGAGCGCGCGCAGAACCTCTACGACGACGACGTCCGTGTCCTCGACGCGCAGCTCGGTCGGCTGCTCGACCGCCTGCGCGCGGACGAGGACCGCTTCGAGACGCACGTGATCATCACCGCGGACCACGGCGAGAGCTTCGGCGAGGACGGGAGCCTCGGGCACGGCAAGCGCGTGAGCCCGAGCCAGGTGCACGTGCCCTTCATCGTGATCTCGCCGCGCGTCGAGGCGGGCGCGCGGAGGGACCCCGTCGGCTCCGTCGACGTCGCGCCGACGCTCCTCGCGCTCGCCGGCCTGCCGCCCGAGCCCGGGATCGACGGCCGCGACCTCCTCGCGCCGACGCCCGCGGACGCCGCGGCGCTCGGCATGCGCACGCTCTTCGAGCCGCACCAGAAGGACGTGCGCGTCGACGGCACGGTGCTGCCGACCGACGCGCTGCGCTTCTACCGCGCCACGGCGGAGGGCCACGTCGCGGGAGGCACGGACGAGCGCTGGCAGTTCACGAGCTTCGGCGGCGGCGCGCCGACCGGCGGCGAGGACCTCGAGCGCCACCGCGCGCTCTTCGACGACCTCGCGGCCGAGGTCCGCGCGCGCATCACCGAGATGATCGAGTCGGCGGACCCGGAGACGCGCGCGGCGCTCGAGGCGCTGGGGTACACGCGGTAGCGCGGGCTCAGAACCGCGTCACCCACGACACGCCAAGCAGGCCGATCGCGCCCTCGCCGACGTCCTCGCCGTCCGTGTCGACGTTGAGCTCCGCGCCGAGCGCCGCGAAGACGTTGATGCGCGAGCGCTCGAGGAGCCAGGTGTAGCCGCACTCGACGGTGGGCTGGAGCACGAGCACGTCGGTGGAGCCGCGGCGGTCCGGGCCGCCCGCGACGTCGTCGCGCCAGTCGATGTCGAGCGACCAGAGGTCGACGCGCCCGCCGACGAACCACGCCTCCCGCGCGCCGCCCGGGTACGTGCGCCAGCCGACGCCCAGTCCGAAGCCGTCGCCGTCCTCGTCGTCGTGGTCGCCCCAGTCACGGCGGTCGGTGAGGTTCGCGCCGAGCCCGAGGACGAGTACCTCGTCGACGTCGAGGTCCCGCTCCGCGACGAGTCCCGGGATCACGCCGGCGGGATACACGCGCGTCTCGACGCCGACGCGGAACGGCGCGGCGTCGGGCGCGAAGGACCCGGTGCTCGCCGCGGCGGTTCGCGACCCCGCGGCGGACGCGGGCGCACCGCCCGACGCGTGCGCGATCCGCCACGCGTCCTCGGCGACGCGGAACCTCGCCGGCCCGTGCCCCGTCGTCCCGCACGCCGTGCCCAGCAGCGCGATCGCGATCCCCGCGAGCGCGCGCCGGGCGGCCCGGCTCACGCGTGCGCCTTCGTGGCGCCGACGATGCCGTGGAGGATGTCGTTCATCGTCTCGGCCGACGCCTCCCAGCTGCACTTCTCGATGACCGTGCGGCGGGCGGCCTCGCCCATCGCCTTCCGGCGCGCCGGGTCGTCGAGCAGCGCGAGGACCTTGTCCGCGAAGGTCTGCGGGTCGTCGGCGATCTCGATGTTCACGCCGGGCTCCAGCGGCAGGCCGCCGCAGCTCAGCGTCGTCGCGACGACGGGCCGCTCGAGCGCCCACGCCTGGAGGATCTTGTTCTTGATGCCGGCGCCGCGCTCCAGCGGGCACACGAAGACCGACGACTTCTCGACCCACGGCTTCACGTCATCCACGAAGCCCGTGACCGTCACGCGGTCCGACGCGAGCGCCTTCACCTCGGGCACGGGGTTCTTGCCGACGACGAAGACCTTCACCTCGGGGCGCACCGCGTGGATGAGCGGCAGCGTCTTCCTGCAGAAGGACCGGATGCCCTCCTTGTTGGGCAGGAAGTCCATGGCGCCCTCGAAGACGACGCTCGGGAAGTCCTCGGGCTCCCCACGCGGCGCGAAGATCTCGCAGTCGACGCCGTTGGGCACGACGCGCACGGGCAGGTCGGGGCAGTTCCTGCCGAGCGTCTCCTTGTCCATGCCGGAGACGACGGTGCACACGCCCGTGTGCGCGAGGTACTTGCGCTGGAAGCGCCACGTCTTCACGAAGGTGCGGAAGGCGCGCGCGAGCGTGAGCGGGTCGCGCGCGTGCTTGAGGTCGTGGAGCGCCTCCTTGGCCGCCTCGTCCGCGATGTCGCCGAGCGTCGGCAGGCCGAGGCGCGCGCTGTAGACGAGCATCTTCGCGCCGGCGGTCCACACGAACTCGATGCCCTCGCGGTCGACGACCTCCTCGATGACGGCGTGCACGGCCGGGTCGAAGTCGAAGACCTCGTCGGGCGAGAAGATCCGGGCGAGCCGGGCGAGGCCGCGCGGCTTGACCGGCGTGCGCACGGGCACGACGCGCACGGTCGCGAAGAGGTCCTCGATGTCCCGCGGCAGGCCCGAGGGCCCGACGTCCGCGTCGTCGTCGCCGCCCGGCGCCCGCGCGTCGAGCGACACGAGGTGGAACTCGTGCTCGGCCGAGAGCCGCTTCACGTAGTTCACGTTGTGGAGGTTGTAGCCGTCGTGCAGCGGGTACGGCAGCTTGTGCGTGATGAGCAGGATCTTCACGACGGTCTCGGAGTCGGGCCGGGGCGCGGCCCACGGGGAGGGCCGACCCGCCCGTCCGACGATCGAGTCTACCGGAGCGCGGAGACCCCCTGAAGGACGGCGGGGCGGGGACTGGAACCCTTCCATCGGCTCGACGTCGCGGCGGGATTGAGACCGCTGCACGCTTCGCGGGCGCCCGGTATCGTTACAGGAAGCGCCCCTCCGGGGCCGATGGAGACCGGACGATCCGCACGTCCGTCTCCGCCCGACCAGCCCGGAAGCTCCCATGTCACGGCCCGACCACCTGCTCGCCTACTTCGGTCACCACAAGTGCGCCTCGACGTGGATCCACAACATCGTGGGCAACGTCTGCGACGAGACGGGCCTCGAGTGCAGCTACCTGGCGAACGACGAGATGTTCGACCACGACCTGCCCGGGTACATCGAGGGTCACCACGTCGACTTCCTGTGCCTCGTCAACGCGAACATCGAGCACGTGCGCAAGCTGCCGGAGTTCCGCGGCTTCCACATGGTGCGCGACCCGCGCGACATCCTCGCGAGCGCGTACTTCAGCCACCTGCACAGCCACAAGACGGAGGCCTGGCCGGCGCTCGTCGAGCACCGCGCGAAGCTCCAGGAGGTCTCCAAGGAGGAGGGCCTCTTCCTCGAGATGGACTTCAACGCGCCCGTCTTCGAGGACATGTGGACCTGGGACTACGAGCAGCCCAACGTCATGGAGCTCAAGCAGGAGGAGTTCACGAAGGACCCGCTCAACGGCTTCGTGGACGTCTTCCGCTTCCTCGGCGTGCTCGACGAGACGCACCACGGCAACAAGGCGCGCGCGAAGTTCCTGCTCGCGTCGGCCGCGAACGTGCTCTCCCGCCACCACAAGCTGCCCATCGGCAAGCCGCTCGCGACGCTGCCCGCCGAGCGCCTGCTCGGCATCGTGCACAACAACCGCTTCGAGACGAAGACGGCCGGCCGCACGGCGGGCCAGGAGGACGTGAAGAGCCACTACCGCAAGGGTCAGCCCGGCGACTGGCGGAACCACTTCACGCCCGACCACGTGGCCGAGTTCAAGAAGCGCCACGCCGAGCTGCTCGTCCGCCTCGGCTACGAGCAGGACGCGGACTGGGAGCTGTAGCGTCCCTCAGTAGTTGACGTAGACCAGCCGGTCCGTCGGCCGCACGCTCCCCAGGATCGGCGTCGGGTACGGACCCGTGAGCGGCGCCGAGTAGTTGTCCGCGAGGTCGGTGAACTTCGTCGTGATCACGGGGATCGGCAGGAGCGGCTGCCAGCCGCCGCGCGTCGTGCCGCCGTACTTGATGTCGGCCCAGTCGCCGGTGCAGGCGCTCTGGTGCACGAAGATGCCTTCGTCCACCCAGGCGCGCTCGGTACTCGGGTAGTCGTTCGGGTTGTTCCACCGCCCGATGCTCGAGCTCACGAGGTGGAACCACGGGTTCACGGGGAAATTGATCGCGAGCGACGCCCAGCCGCCGGGGATGCCGCCGGGCTGCGTGCACGCGGTCTGGCCGCGGAACTGACGCAGCGTGTGGTGCACGCCGTTGGGGTTGAGCGTGCAGACGCAGCCCGTCGCGAGGTTGAGCATGCTGCCGCTCACGACGGGGTCCTCGCTGATGCAGATGAACGGCTGCGGGGTCACGGGGCCGGAGTCGCGGGCGGCCTCGCCGAAGAGCGCGCCGCCGCTCGGCGCGACCATGTTCGCGGGCGTGAACGGCTGGCTCACGGTGTGCGGCGCGACGATCGCGTAGCTGCCGGCCGGGTGGTAGCTGCCCGGCTTGTCGGAGAAGCCCGGCCGGTGGATGAAGCGGTCGCACGCGTGGTAGAGGACGAGCACGGCGTCGAAGGCGCCGGCCGTGTTCGGGCACGCGTAGTCGACGTAGCCGTAGAAGAAGGCGCTGGTCTGGTTGCCCGCGGGCGGCAGGCAGGTCGGCACGGAGCAGACCGGCGTGATGCCCGGCGGCGTCGAGAGGTCGGCCTTCGCAGCGAAGCGCCAGACCTGGACGGCGGTGCCGTTCGTCGTGAGCTCGTCCCAGGTGCGGGTGTAGTCGAGGTGGAGCGTGCCCTGCATGACGGTCGTCCCGCTGCCCTGGTCGACGACGGTCAGGTTGGTGTCGTACTGCGCGCAGGTGACCTCGGTGGGCGGGTCCCAGCGCACGGTGAGGTTGTTGGTGGACGAGACGTTGCAGTTGGTCCAGCAGATGCCGAGGCCGCCGACGAGCACGTTGGGGAACGTCGGCAGGGTCGGGAAGACGGGCTGGCAGCAGGCGCCCGGCACGTCGAGGCCGTCCGGGCCGAAGCAGGCCTGGGCGGGCGCGCGCACGGGCGCGACGACGGAGAGCGCGACGGCGAGCAGCGCCGCGAGGACGGAGGTGGAGACGGACCGGTGGCGTGGACGTGCGACGGACATGACGGATCTCCCGATGATCCGGAGGACGCGGCGTCTCGTGGCGCCGCGGACGGGGCGCGGGCCCCTCGACTGCGGAGTCTAGAGCGGTTCCGCGCGGCCGCCCAGGGGGACAATCCGGATCGCCGCCGGGTCGTCGGCGTTCGGTGCACCCCGGCGCGTCGGGTGCCTCAAGGGGTCGTCGCGGTGAGCGCGTTCGACAACGTGAGCCCCGCGGGCACGCTGCCGTCCTGCACGATGAACTGGAGCCAGAAGTCGACGCCGGACGGCAGGGCGGCCGGCCACACGAGGCTCTGCGACCAGGCGCCGGTGCCGTCGGTCGCGCGGAGGAGCTGCGTCGTCGGCGGGCTCGCGTGCACCGTGCCGCCCAGCGCGTCGAAGGGCACGGACGTGAACGACAGCCACGCGAGCGCGAGCGTCGAGGGCGGCGCGTCGTCGAGCGCGAGCAAGACCTCGTCGCCGGAGCCGAGCGTGCCCTGTCCCGTGAGGCGCGGCACGCCCGCGACCCCGGGCGAGCCGCCGTCGAGGTGCGTCCACGCGGACGGGATGAACACGTTCTCGTAGAAGCCGGTCCAGTTCGTGGCCGTGAGACCGTCGTTGCCGGACGCGAGCACGTCGACGTCGCCGTCCCGGTCGAGGTCGACGAGGTGGATCCGCCGGTGGCTGATGTGCGCCGCGGAGAGGACGTGCTGGGGCGCCGGCTCGAAGCCGCCGAGCGCGCCGACGTTGCGGTACCAGAGGACGTCCCCGCCCACGCCGTCGAAGCCGGTGACGACGTCCGGCGCGCCGTCGCGGTCGATGTCCGCCACGCGGACGATGCCCTCTCCGGAGAACGAGACCGTCGCCGGCGGGCCGTACGGCACGAACGGCGGGTCGAGCTTCTCGAGCCACTTGAGACCGCCGGCCGCCACGAAGGCGTCGAGGTCGCCGTCCCCGTCGGCGTCCGCCATGCGCACGGAGGTCGCCGTGTCCGGCGACAGGTCCACGCTGGGCTGGATCGAGAAGGCGCCGCTCCCGTCGTTCGTGTAGCAGTAGAACCGCTCGCCGTCGTCGGTGAAGGCCACGTCGAGGTCGCCGTCCGCGTCCACGTCGGCGAGCTGCGCGTCCGTGGGGGCGAAGAGCGAGAGGATCGACTCGGGCGCCGAGAACGTCCCCGCGCCGTCCGCGTTCGGGAGCCAGTCCAGCCCGTCGATGCCGAGGCTCTCCCACGCGAGCAGCACGTCGACGTCGCCGTCGCCGTCGATGTCCCCCGTGTCGAGGGCCTGCACGATCCAGGCCGTCGCGTCGGCGACGTGCTTCGTCCACGTCGTCGCGTCGCCGGCGACGTTCTCGAACCAGAGCACCCGCTGGTTGCCCGAGTCGTTCCCGGCGGCCACCACGTCGAGGTCCCCGTCCCCGTCGACGTCCGCGACGTCGAGCTGGTCGACGGTGAGCCCGCCGCTCCCGAGGGACTCCGGCGCGCCGAACGACAGCGCGCCGTCCGTGTTCCGCAGCAGCCGCAGCCGGTCCGTGCCGGGGCTCACCTCCACGACGATGTCGATGTCGCCGTCCCCGTCCATGTCGCCGGTGGCGAACTCGCCGGAGCTCGCCAGCAGGTCGACCGCCGGCGCGAAGTAGCCCGTGGTCGTGACGAAGCCGGGCTCCACGTGCGTCTCGGACTGCTCGCCGACCCACGCCGTGAGCGAGACGTCGAAGGTGCCGACCGCCTCGTAGACGTGCGTCGGCTGCTGCGCGGTGCTCGTCGTGCCGTCGCCGAAGTCCCAGAGCCAGTCCGTGACCGGCCCGCCGACGGTGATGTTCGCGAACGAGACCTCGAGGTCGACGACGCCGGTCGTGGGCGACGTCGCGACGAAGTCCGGCGCGAGCGTCGCGGGCGCGACGGTGATGAGGTCCGTCTTCGTCACCTGGTCGATCTGCGAGCCGGCGGCGATGACGGTGAGCTCCACCGTGTACGTCCCGGGCTCGTCGTAGAGGTGGACCGGGTGCTGGCCGTTGCCCGCGCCGCCGTCGCCGAAGTCCCACGACCAGACGAGCGGCGGACCGCCGGTGGTCAGGTCCGTGAACTCCACGACGAGCGGGTTCGTGCCGGCGACGGGCGTCGCGGAGAAGTCCGCGGTGAGCTGCGCGGCGGCGGGCGAGGCGGCGGCGAGCAGCGCCGCGCACGCGAGGAGCCGATGGATCGGGGTCATGGGTCCTTCTCCCGGAGTGCGAGCGGTGTCGTCCCGACCGCGGCCAGTGTCCCACGCCCCCCCCGAGACCGTCCACACCGCGCGCTCCGACTCGAGACGACGTGCGCGGCGTCCGCGAGCGCCGGGCGTACACTCACGACCTCCTCGTCGGAGTCAGCTCATGGGATGGAACCCGTTCCGCAAGGCCCGCGACCTCGTGCTCGGCGGGGAGCTCCGTGACTACGGCGAGCTTCCGGGGCAGCGCTCGAACGCGCTCGTGCGCCGGCTCACCGCGCGCCTCACGCACAAGGAGGACCACCTCTTCCTCGTGCTCGGCTTCGGCATGGCGATGAGCAGGAGCGTCTGGCGGGTCGACGTCGGTCCCGGCTTCGCGGACGCGTTGCGCGCGATCGCGGACGACATCGACGCGGCACGCGACGGGACGCTCGAGCCGACCGACGACGCGTGGGAGCCCGTCTGAGCGCGACGTCCCGCGACGCGCTCCCGACGGAGGCGACCCCGTCGGCCGCCGCCGACCGCGCCCCGCCCCGCGCGAGCTACGCGCCCGCGCCCAGCGCGTCCCAGTCCGGCGCCGCGCGGTCGAGACGCGGCAGCTCCGTGCGCATCACCTCGACGTACTTCTGCGCCGCGCCCGTGTTGAACACGACGACCGTCTCGGCCGCGCCGACGTGGCCCTGCGCGACGGCGTCGGCGAGCACCTCGAGGCACACCGCGCTCTCCGGGCACAGCGAGAGCCCCTCGAGCGACGCCGCCTGCCGCATGCGCGGGCGGATCGCGGACTCGGCGCCCGCCATGGCGCGCCCGCCGCTCTCGCGCACGGCGTCGAGGATCATGAAGTCGCCGACCGCGACGGGCACGCGCAGCCCCGACGCCTCGGTGCGCGGCGCGTCGGGCGCGCGCGCGAACCGCTCGCCCTCGTCGAAGGCGGTCGCGATGGGCGCGCATCCGTCCGCCTGGCAGCTGAACATGCGCGGCCGCGCGTCGCTCGCGAGCCAGCCGAGCGCAGAGAGCTCCGCGAACGCCTTCCACATGCCGATGAGCCCGGTGCCGCCGCCCGTCGGGTAGAAGATCGCGTCGGGCAGCTCCCAGTCGAGCTGCTCGGCGAGCTCGAGGCCCATCGTCTTCTTGCCCTCGATGCGGTAGGGCTCCTTGAGCGTGCTCACGTCGAACCAGCCGACGCGCTCGGCACCCTCGCGCACGAGCGCGCCGCAGTCGTTGATGAGCCCGTCGACGAGGAACACGCGCGCGCCGAACAGCCCGGCCTCGTACCTGTTGACCTCCGGCGTGTCCTCGGGCATGAGCACGGTGCACGACATGCCGGCCTTCGCCGCGTAGGCCGCGAGCGCGCCGCCCGCGTTGCCGGCGGTCGGGATCGCGAGCCGCTCGATGCCGAACTGCTTCGCCATGGAGACGGCCATCGCCATGCCGCGCGCCTTGAAGCTGCCCGTCGGGAGGCGCGACTCGTCCTTGACGAGCAGCCGCCGCACGCCGAGCGCGCGTGCGAGCCGCGGACAGTCGACGAGCGGCGTCGTCGTCTCGCCGAGCGACACGACGCAGCCCGGGTCGTCGACGGGCAGCAGCTCTCGGTAGCGCCACAGGCCGGACGACCGGCCGCGCAGGTCGTCGCGCGCGACGGCGCGCCCCACGGCGTCGAGGTCGTAGCGGACCCACAGCGGGCGCCCCTCGTGCACGGTCTGCACGGTGCGCGCGGGGAGGTGCGTGCCGTCGAGGGCGGACTCGAGGTGCGTGACGAAGGAGGTCATGCGCGGCAGCGTGACCGAGCCCGGTGACGCGTGTCCAGCCCGGCGACACGCGTCCGACGGAGCCCGGGCCGCGTCGAGCGCGGACCGCGCGCAGCCGTCAGCGCGGTGCGGCACCCCGGCGCGCGATCACGACGAGCCGGGCGCCGGTCGCGTCGACGAGCTGCAGCGTCACGTGCCGACCGCCCGCCGACTCCTCGACGAGCACGCGCTCGACGACCCAGCCGCGGGCCGCGACGGGCGCGCGCTCCCCGACGTCGCGGCCGTCGTCTGCGGGGCGACCGCCGTCGTCGGCGAGGTCCGACGTCGTCGGTCCGGTGCCGTCGTCGTCGTCCGGCGGCGGGTCGCCGTCGTTGCCGCCGCCTCCCCCACCTCCGCCGCCGCCGCCCGGCCCGCCGCTCGACGAGCCCGGCACCTCGAGCAGCCGCCCGAGCGGCGACTTGGGCGTCACGGGGTTCGGGATGGGCGAGGTGCCCTTCGGTCCGACGCCCGTCTTCGGCGGCTTGCCCGTGCCCATGTTCGGCGGCAGGATCCCGCCGCCCCCGCCGCCCGACTTGAAGCGGTCCTGGTCCACGGGGTCGACGACCGTCCCCGGCGTCGACGACCCCGGCGGCGTCGTCGTCTGCGCGCGCACGGAGACCGCGCCGGCGAGCAGGGCCAGCAGGACGAGCGCGGCGAGGCGCGGCGGGCGGCGGTGTCGGTTCGGTGCGTTCACGGGCGGTCGGTCGGTCATCCGGCGGTGTCGGTCCCTGAGTCTGCCATCCCGGCCAGACGACGCACGTCGTCCGGGTGCACGTCCATCTGACGCGCGAGCTCGCCGCACTCGACGTCGACCCAGCGCGCGATGACCGGCGAGGGGTCGCGGCGACGGATCGCGGCGAGGTGCCGCAGGCCGGCCTCGAACGCCTCGCGGTCACCGACGTCCGCGGCGCAGGAGACGAGGTTGAAGGCGGGCGTCGGGATCTCGGGGCGTTGGTCCATGGCGGCGCGGGCGAGGGGCAGGGCCTCGGCGCTGCGGTGCTGGCGGTGCAGGCAGAACGCGAGGTTCACGGTGACGTACCAGCGCGTGGCCGCCGGGCAACCGTCCTGGTCGAGGAGCGCGCGCAGGATCGGCTCGGCGAGGGACGGCTCGTCGGCGTGCACGAGGTGGAGCGCGCGCGCGAGGGCGTGTCGCGGCGTGTCGCCCTCGAGCTGGCGCAGCACGTCGAGGCAGGTCTCCGTGTCGCGCAGCGCGCGGTCGGCCTCGGGGCGGGTGCGGCGCACGGCCGAGAGGTCCTCCTCGGCGGAGAGCCCCGCGAGCCCCTTGTTCATGGTGGTGAGCTCGCCGGAGATGACCTCCGGCGCGCGCGCCGGCACCTCCTGGTATCCGCGGTCGGCGTAGTCCGGGAAGGCCGCGAGGCACGCGCGCACCATCTCGTAGACGAGGTCGGCGAGCTTCTCGCGCCCGGCGCTGCGGAAGCGGTCGTGGAGCGCGTCGAGCAGCTGCTGCGGCGAGCGCGCGCGGCCCTCGCCCGTGAGCAGGCGGAGCGCCTCGGGGAGCAGTCGCGGGTCGGTCATGACGTGCCTCCTCTCCCGGAGAGCGCCCGCGCCACGAGCCGTGACAGCTTGAGGCGCGCGCGGCGGAGCACCGAGCCCGTCTGGCCCGGCGGCAGCGAGAGCGCGACGGCGAGCTCGGCGTGCGTCAGCCCTTCGACCTCGCGCGCCAAGAGGATGCGCCGGTCGCGCTCGGGGAGCTGGTGGAAGCAGCGCGCGACGACGCCCAGCAGAACGACGCCCACGCGCGCGCACGCCGCCTCCTGCTCGCGGTCGCCGGCGAGGCGCGCCGGGTCCGCGGGGTGCGGCTGCCGCGACTGGAACTCGGCCATGCGCCGCAGGCTCCGCGCGTGGCTGCGCAGCTGGTTGAGCGCGTCGTTGCGCATGGACGTGTACGCGAGCCCGAGGAAGCGCGAGACGCGCGGCTGTGGGCGGCGGACGTCCGTGAAGAGGCGCGTGAGGAAGGCCGCGACGAGGTCGTCCGGGTCGACGGCGAGCGCGAGGCGGTCGGCGAGCCGCGTCGCGAGCCCGTGCAGGCGCGGCCGCGCGAGCTCGTAGAGGAGCGAGAGCGCGTCGACGTCGGCGTCGCGGCGGAAGCGCTCGAGGAGCCAGCCGGCGGCGGCGTCGAGGTGGAGGTCGTTGCCCGGATCGAACGCGGCCAGCTCGGGGACGGAGTCCGCCCCGGGGACGGACCTCAAGCGCTGGACGAGCGCGTCCGGTGGCAACGGCACCTCCGTGGATTCGGGGACCTCGGAAGACGCAACGACGTCGCGGGGCGACCGGCGGTGATGCCGAGGGAGAGCGCCCGTCGCCCGCGGGGCGCCATCGTAGCAGGCGTCCGGCGGCGCGGGGGCGCGGACCCGGCGGAACCGATCCGGGGTGTCGAGCCGGCGGGCGCGGCCCCGGCGGACACGATCCGGCGTGTCGCACTGGCGGGCGCGGCCCCGTCGCGGGGCGGCGCCGCGCGGCGTAACACGGGCGTGGAGCCGCCGTCGTGCCGGTCCCACCCGCCCGGAGGACCGCGTCCCGTGCCGACCCTCGTCGTCTCCTTCCTCTTGTGCGCGGCCGCCCAGCCGACGCCCGGCCCGGACCTGCTCACCGCGGTCGAGCGCGTGCTCGAGGGGACGCGTCCCGAGCGGGCGGGCCGTCTGCTCCGCGAGCTCCTGGCGCGGGACGACGGCGAGCCGCCCCCGGAGCGCGCGCGGCTCGAGGAGCTCGTCGTGCGCTGCGCGTTCGCGGAGACGTACCGCGAGCCGGAGCTCGTCGCGCTGCTCGGGGGCGACCGGTGCCGCTGGCGCGCGCGGTCCGGGCGGCTCGAGGCTCGCTACCCGCGCGACGGTCCGCGCGCGGCGACGGCGGACGACGCGGTGGGCACCGCGCCGGACCCGTTCACCTTCCATCCGCTCGGCTTCTCGGAGGTCGACGGCGCGCTGCTCTCGGACGTGTCGTTCTCCGGCACGTGCCGCATCACCGTGGAGGGCGTGCTCCCGCCCGGCGGCCGGCTGCGCGACCACCCGCCGCGCCTGCTGCTCGCCGTGGACGACGACCTCGTCTACACCGTCGACTTCACGTGGCCCACGCGGTACCGGCGCTCCGTCGGCGACTGGACGCAGGGGCGCGCGGACCGCTGGCTGCGCGGCGACGCGGTGCAGCTCGCGGAGGACCGCACGCCCGGCGGCAAGTACGACATGATGTGGGGCGAGCGCTACCGGCTGAAGCTCGTCGTGAAGCGCGACGTGCTCGCGGCGACCCTCAACGGCTTCGACATGCTCGTCGCGGACAAGGACGACGCGCGGTCGGGGCGGCTCGGGTTCCGGTGGTGCCCCGGCGTCACGGAGGTGCGCCTCGACGGCGTCGTCGACGACGCGGAGATCGACGGGCTGCGCGCGGCGCACCGCGAGGAGGCGCTCGCGACCTTCCGGGAGGCGGCGGACGTCGAGACGTTGCTCGCGGACTTCGGCGCGCTCAGAACATCTCCATCATCCACGGGTCCGGACCGGCGAAGGCGGACGCGGCGAGGGCGCGGTCCTCCGGCGGACCGTCGAGCAGGCCCTGGAGGCGCAGCGCGTCGGGCGTCCGGAAGCCGGTGAAGAGCGCGGCGAGCCCGCGGACGTCGACGCGCAGGCTGCCCGCGCCGCCGGGCTCGACCGTCGCGCGGCCGTCCGCGACGCGCAGCACGCGACGGCCGGCGTTCGCGGGGACCACGTCGTCGGCGACGTCGAGGTGCAGCTCCGCGACGACGCCCGCGGGCCAGCCGCGCGCCGCGAGCGCGGCGTCGACGTGCGCGAGCCGCGCCATCCACGGGAGCTGGAGCTTCGCCTTGGCGCGCCACTCGGGGAGGCGCGCGAGGAGCGCGTGGTGCGGCGGGAGCTGGAGGTGCATCGCGCCGGCCATGCTCTGGTGCGTCCCGAGGAACGCGAGGAGCCGGTCGGCGGCGGCCGTGGTGAGCGCGGCGACGTCGGAGACGGCGAGGTCGTAGAAGCCGTCGGCGGTCTCGGTCTGGATGAAGGAGACGAGGCCGGTGATCGCGCCGTCCTCCTCGACGACGTGGTGGTGCGCGGGGATCCGCCGCGGGTTGCGCACGCGGCGCCAGATGAAGTCGTCGCGGTGGAGCGTTCCGGCGTGGAGCCGTGCGAAGGACTCCTGCGCGGCGACCATCGCGGGGAGGTCGTCGTCGCCGGCGCGACGCACATCGAGCGGCCCCCCGGCGTCGGACGGTGCCGATCGCGTCGGCAGGCCCTTCAGCCCGACGCGCACGTCCCACCGGCTGCCCGCGAGCTCGTAGCCGGCCGCGCGGTAGACGGGCACCGTCGCGGGGTAGAGCGTCGAGAGCGGGACGCCGTCGGCGTGCAGGCCGCGCACCGTCTCCTCGATGAGCGCGCGACCCGCGCCGCGTCCGCGGAAGGCCGGCTCGACGCCCACGATGGAGACGCCCGCCTGCGGCACGGACCGCCCGCCGAACCACTGCCCCATCGCGATGAGCAGCAGCCCGCCGACGACGTCGTCGCCGTGCCGCACGACGCGCAGCCGCTCCGCGCCGCCGGCCGCCTCGAAGTTCTCGAGGATGCGCTCGGCCGGCGCGTTGAAGGAGACGGCGAGCACCTCGGCGAGGGCCTGCACGTCGTCGTCGCCGCGCGGCGGCCCGACGTCGTAGGCGATCCGGGCGCTCACGGGCGGCCTCCGTCGTCCGCATCCGGCGAGCCGCCGGCGCGTCCGCCCGCGCGCTCGGCTCCCGCGGCGGTCGACCCCGGCGCGTCACGCGCGGGGCCCGCCGGCTCCGCGGAGAGCTCGCGGGTGATCGCCTCCGCGAGCACGTGGTACTGGTCCAGCGTGTTGTAGAGCTGCGCCGACACGCGGACGAGGCGGCGCGGCGGCGCCGGGAAGGACGGCACGGGCACCTCGATGCGATGACGCTCCCAGAGCGCGGCCTGGAGCGGCGACGGCTCGAGCGGCGAGCGGGCGCCGTCCGTCGGGTCGAGCGGCAGCGGCACCGCGGCCATGCTGCCGACCATCTCCGGCGGGCACGGCTCGTCGACGCGCAGCGCGGCGCACAGGATGTTGCGCGCGGCGAGCGCCTTCGCGCGGTTCGACTCGAGGATCGCCGGCCAGCCGCCGTCGACGAGCCCGGCCATCGCGTCGATCGCGGCGGGCACGCAGAGCCACGCCGTGTTGTCGGCCGTGCCCGTCCAGTCGAACTCGAGGCGGAAGCGCGAGCGGTCCGTGCGCGGGCTGTTGCGTCCGTGGCTCACGACGAGCGGGCGCACGGCGTCGCGCCGGTCCGCGCGCACGTGGATGAAGGCCGCGCCCTTCGGCGCGCACATCCACTTGTGGCAGTGCCCGGCGTAGTACGGCACGTCGAGCGCGCGCAGGTCGAGCGGCAGCATGCCCGGCGCGTGCGCGCCGTCGACGAGCAGGTCGACGCCGCGTTCCTCGAGCGCACGGGCGAGCCGCTCCACGGGCAGCACGAGCGCGGTCGGGCTCGTGACGTGGTCGACGAGCACGAGCTTCGTGCGCGGCGTCACCGCGCCGAGCACCGCGTCGACGACCGCGGTCGGCCCGTCGGCGGGCATCGGCCACGGCAGCTCCGCGCCGACCACGACGGCGCCCGTCGCCTCGGACACCGCGCGCGCCGCGTTGGTGCACGCGTTGTAGCCGTGGCTCGTGACGACGATCTCGTCGCCGGGCGCGAAGGCGACCGACCGCAGCAGCGTGTTCACGCCGGTCGTCGGGTTGGGCACGAAGGCGAGGCCGTCCGGGTCCCCGCCGACGAACTCCGCGAGCCGCTCCCGCGCGACGTCGAGCAGCGGCTCGTACTGCCGCAGCATGAAGTCCATGGGGTTCGCCTCGAGCCGCGCGCGCAGGTCCGCCTGCACGGCGAGCACCTCGGCGGGACACGCACCGAAGCTCCCGTGGTTGAGGAAGACGACGGAGGGGTCGAGGGTCCAGGCGGCGGCGGGAGCGCTCATGCCGCGATTGGACACCGCCCGCGCGCGCGCCGTCCAGGGCTTCGCGCCTTCGTCACCGGTGAACCGTCCCGCGACCGCCCGACACTCAAGGAGCATGGCACCGGGCACGGGCGAGATCGCGGGGAGGGATCGCTTCGTGCTCGGCGTCCGCATCACGCTCGTGCCGGGTGCACGGCCGCGCCGCGCATCAGGCGTGTCGGCGGAGCGCGCCGCGGTTCACGCGGATCCGGGATCGATCCGGATCGACGCGTTCCGCGATGCCGCGCGCACGGGTGCCGCTATACTCCGCCGACCCGCGCCCCTCGGACCCCGGCGCGGGCGGTCCGTTCCCCTCCGCGCCCGCCCGGGCGCCCTCCCCGACGGCATGGCCGACGACGCGACACCTCCCGGCGCCCCGGAGACGCAGGCCGCGACGGGCGCGGGCGCCCCCGGCCCCGCGGACGCCCGCGCGCACGGGAACGTCGACGTCGACGCGAGCGCCCCCGCGCACGACGCCGACGCCCGCGCGCTCCGCTACGCCGCCGACCTGCGCCTCGCGCGCGACGCCGTCGCCGGCTCGGTCGCCGCGCGTCGCGAGTTCGCGCGCCGCATGGCGTTCGTGCCGCGCGTCCTCGCGCTGCGGAACGGTCGCCTCAGCCACCCGTTCTCGCCGGACGACCTCGACGACCTCGTGCAGGACACGCTCGTCGCGATCTGGCGGCGGCTCGACAGCTACGCGGGGCAGGCGACGCTCGAGACGTGGGCGTACCGCTTCTGCCAGTTCCAGGTCGCGAACCGGCTGCGGGCGCGCGGACGGCTGCCGCGCCAGCTCTCGCCGGACGGTGTCCGCGAGGACGCGGACGAGACGGCCACCCTCCTGGACTACGACGACGTGTATCGTGCGCTCGAGCGCCTCCCGGCCGCCGACGCCGAGGTCGTCCGGCTCAAGCACTTCCGCCAGCGCACGTTCGAGGAGATCGCCACGGACCTGTCCCTCTCGCCCAACACGGCGAAGTCCCGCTACTACCGCGGGCTCGGACGGCTGCGCGAGCTGCTCGCCGCGACGCGCGAGGAGCGCCTGCCGTGACGCCGACCGAAGGACGGAACGGCGACCGGCCCGAACGCGAGCCGGAGGTGGACGAGGAGCGGCTCGCGGAGCTGGCCCGGATCCTGGACGCGCTCGCCGCGCGGCAGCGGGCCGAGATCGCGGAGGCGCGGGACGCGGCGGACGAGGCCGACCTCGCGCGCGTGGAGCGCGCGTTCGACGCGGCGGCGGGCGCGGGGGACCTCGCACGCGCGGAGCGCGCTTCCGATGCCGCGGCGGACGCGGACACCGCCCCCCCGACCACGTCGCGCACCTCGTGGATCGTCCCGCTCCTCGCGGCGGCCGCCGTGCTGCTCGTGGCCTTCGTGCTCACGCGTGACGACGAGCCCGAGGGACCGGGCCCGGGCGGCGGCGTGCTCGGCGGCGACGCTCCGCGGATCGTCCGCCCGCCGGCGGAGCTCGCGTCGCCCGACGACCTCACGGTGATCCAGTGGGACTTCCCGCGCGCGATGCCGACGTGGACGTACGGGGTCCGTATCATCGACCCGACGGATCGCGAGACGCTCACGCAGAGCGGGCCTCTCGACACGACCACCTGGCTCGTCCCCGCGAAGGAGCGCTCCGACGCCGCCTCATGGCCCGACACGGTGATGCTCGTCGTCGAGGCGTTCTCCGGGGACGATCCCGACGAGGCGGTCGCCGCGTTCGAGCGGCCGCTGTCCTTCTCGTCGCGCTGACGGGAGCGCTCGCGCCGTCCGCCGCAGCACAGGACGCCGCGCAGGTCGCCGCGTCGGACGACGGTTCGGATCCGGTCGACCCGGAGAAGGCGCGGTTCGACGCCGCGATGCGCGCGTGGGACGAGGCCGCGGCGGCGATGGCCGACGGCTCCCCCGGCGCCGTGGTCGAGCTCCTCGACCGTGCCCTGGCGACCCTGGGCGACTCGACCTACGGCAAGGCCCCCGCGTGGCGTGCGTTCTGGCGCAACACCGCGATCCAGCTCGAGATCGATCTGCAACGATTCCGGTCGGCGCAGCGCCGCATCACGGAGCTCCTGGACTCGCTCGACGACCCGGACAACGGCCTGTCGGAGCGGGACCGCGCTCGCGCGCGCGCCTTCGCCTTCGGGCAGCGCGGCGAGGTGTACCGGCGATGGGGACTCGAGCAGCCCGCGGCGCACTGGTTCGAGCGCGAGGCGCTCCTCGTCGACGCGTGCGCCGCCGAGGACGAGGCCTCCGTCCTCAACGAGTGGCTGGCCTCGGGCGAGCACCGCGCGCTGCTCATCGCGATGCGGCACGAGTCCGAATCGATCCGGGAGCTCGAGTCGTTCGTCGCGTCGCGGCTCGCGGACCCGCGCATGGACGCGGCGCTCCCGCGGGCGAGGTTGCGACGGATCCTGGGCATCGCGCTCGCCGATGCCGCCGCCGACGATCCGGCGCTCGCCGACCGCGCCGACCGGATCCTGCGAGAGGTGCTCGACGAACTCCCGCCGGACCACTCCGCGGGGCGCGTCCTCCCGGGGACGGAGCTCGCGGAGCTCGCGCTCGCCCGCGATGACCCGGACGAGGCGCGGCGCCTGCTCGCGGTGGCGCGCGAGCACGTGGACGCCTCGACCGAGGGCGAGGCGGGACGCGAGGCGCTCGTCATCGCCGAGGCGCGACTCGCGCTGGCCACCGGCGCGGGAGACGCGGAGCTGCGCGACCGCGACGCGGCGTTGACGGCGGCGTGGGAGGCATTCCTCGAGCGGTGGGCCGCCCTCGAACCACGCGAGGGCGGCTACGGGCCGCTGCACTACGCGCACGTGCGCGCCCTCCTCGTCGAGCGCACGAGGATCGCGGCCGCGCTCGACGGCGGGCCGGCGGCCGCCGAGCTCGCGCTCCGTCTCGTGGACCGCGCGCAGTCCCTCGGACGGCTCGCGCGCGGCGCTCCGCCCGCGCCCGCCTCGCTCGCGACGACGTTGCGCGACGTGCTGCGCCTCGGCCCTCGCAGCGGGCTGCTCGTCCTCGTTCCCGGTCCGAGGATCTCGATCCTCGTCGCCCTCGACGACGCGGCGCCGACTGTCGTCGAGCTGCCCGCGAAGGACACCCTGCAGCGCGCGATCGACGCGGCGTCCGCGACGTGGATGGCCGGGCGCCGCTCTCCGGACGAGGGCTCCGCGTCACCCGCCGCGCTGCGCGCGCTCGCGGGACACCTCCTGCCGTCGTCGCTCGCCGATCGGACGGGACGCTGGGACGCGCTCACGGTCGTCGGCGACACGCTGCTCCTGGAGCTCGCGTTCGAGGCGCTCCCCGCCCGCGGCGGCTCCGCCGGCACGGCGTGGGCGATCTCGCACCTCCCCTCGTTGCCGTTCGCGCGTGCGCGGGCGGCTCGGACCGCACCCGTCGCGCCCCGCACCGCGTGGATCGCGTCGGCGCCGCCCGTCCCCGC
This sequence comes from bacterium, assembly GCA_030428785.1. Taxonomy (GTDB): domain Bacteria; phylum Planctomycetota; class B15-G4; order B15-G4; family B15-G4; genus JAUIEF01. The sequence continues at coordinate 3,496 of JAUIEF010000023.1, read as the reverse complement.
CGCCGCGCTCGCGCTGGCGCCCGACCTCGCCCCCCTCTCCCTGGAGCCGGAGGACGCGGCCCGGATCGTCCGGCCCTACGACGAGGCGCACGTGCTCCACGGTCCCGAGGTGTCGGTCGACACGCTCTCCGCCGCGCCGCTGGAGCGCGTCGGCGTGCTGCAGTTCCTCGGCCACGGCGCATACGACCTGCTCGCCGAGCGTCCCGCGACGCTCGTGGTCGCCGCCACCGCGGAGCACGACGGACTGCTGCGCGCCGCCGACATCGTCGAACGGATCCGCCCGCCTCCCGTGGTCGTCCTCACCGCATGCCGGACGGGTCGCGGACCGCTGCGCGCCGGGGACCAGGGAGCGGCCGACCTCGCGGGCGCCTTCCTCGAGGCCGGCGCGCGGGTCGTCGTCACGTCGCCGTACGACCTCGACGTGGAGGCCGCGCGTCGGCTCTCGACCGCGTTCCACCGCGGCCTCGAGCGCGGCGAGACCGCCGCCGAGGCGCTGCGGGCCGCTCGCGAGGAGCTCCTTCGCGACGCGCGTTTCGACGACCCGGTCCACCACGCCGTGCTGCGCGTCGTGGGGCTGGGGAACGAGGCGTCGTGGCCGGCGCCCTGGTGGCGCGGGCCCGTCGGCCTCGTCGTGGGCGCGGTGGCGCTCGCCGCGTCGGCCGCCGTCGTGCTGGCGGCCCGGCGGCGAGCGTCACCGCGCGTCTGAGGACGTCAGGGCATCGAGCCGCCCGCGCTCCCTCCGGCGGTCCCGCCGGTGCCACGGACACCCTCGTCCTCATCGCTGTCCGGCGGCGTGGGGCCGGTGCCGAGGCCGCCCGCCTCTGAGCCCTCGTCGCCCGAGTCGAACGCCGCCGTCGCCGTGACGAGCCCCGGCAGCTGCACGATCGCCTCGTAGCTCGTCATGTCCCCGAAGAGCCCGGAGTGCGCCGGACCGACCTGCTTCACGACGTTGCTCCCGTCCACGCCGACCTGCCGCACGACGACGATGTAGATGTCGTCGAACGTGATCGACGACTGCTCCAGGTCGAACCAGTAGTCGTCGATCGTCGGAGGGAGCGGTCCGCTCGTGTGGTGCGGGTCGGCGTCCATGCGGCCGTCGAGCGCGTCGGCGCGCCACACGTCGAACGTCCACTTCAGTGTCAGGCCCGGCTTCAGGGTGATGTCCTGCGAGGGCGGCGCGAGGCTGAACCAGGCGTGGTTCTCGGTCTCGGGGCCGCCCTCCGGGGCACCGATGAACGCCGCGCTCATGCCCACCTGGAGCGCGCCGTGCGGGGCCGCCTCGACGCCGCGCAGGAGGTGCACCTCGCTGAACACCGCGCTGCCGGGGATGCCGCCGTTGTAGTCCCCCTGCGCGGGGGCGAGCAGGTCCTCGTCGCCGTCATGGTCGAAGTCGGCGACCACGACACGCGCCGCGTTGCCCGAGGGGTCTCGGCCCGGGTCGCCGAACGGCAGGCTCGAGAGGCCCGTGGACGGGTCGAACGTGGCGGTCGCGCCCGGCTCGTTCGGCGAGTGGAACCGCAGCCGCAGCAGCTCCGGGGCGGAGTCGATGTTGAACACGAGGTCGGTGTCCCCGTCGCCGTCGTGGTCCCAGGTGTCGACGGACACGACCCCCGGCGAGCCGATCGCGAACGGTCCCTCCGTGCCCCACCGGCTCAGCACGACGACCGACTCGGTGATGCCGCCGTCGGTGCTCGTCACGGCCGCCAGGCGCTGCATGCCGCCCTGCCCGTGCACCTCGACGCCGATGAGCGGCCACGCCGTCCAGGCGACCGCGTCGAGCAACACACCGCCGGCGTCGTAGACCTCGACGCCGGCGTCCGTCACGAGGACGATCTCGTCGGACGCGTCGTAGGGTCCGCCCGGCGGGTCCCAGTCGAGCAGGTGGACCTCGCGGATCGCCTCTCCCGAGTCCGTGGTGAAGGTGGTCGTGCTGCCGAAGGTGCCGCCGATGACACCGTGCGCGACGAGCACCGTGTCCGACGCCGCGCCTGCCGCGACCACGTCGACCTCTCCCGCCCCGTCCAGGTCGCCGACCTCCACGAGCCGTGCGTCCTCCCAGGCCGACGTGCCGACGGTGAGCACGTCCCAGCTCTCGGACGCCAGGTTCCACGTGAGCCGCTGGAGTCCCGACGGCCCGACGACGAGCAGACCGTCGAATCCGTCGGTCACCGGTTCGGGGAATGCGGCGACGTCGTTCACGGACGTCGTGTAGCCGCCCGACACACGCGTGCGGAACACCTCGGGCAGCATGAGCAGCACGAGCTCGTCGTCGTCGAGGAATGCCGCGTCGACGTGCAGCCTCGACGTGAAGTGGCCGGCGACGATCTCACCGAAGTGTGCGTCGCCTATCGGCGGCGGCGGCGTCGGAGGTGATCCCGGCTGGCCCGCGCCCTGCGCGCGTGCGCCCGGCACGAGGGTGAGCAGCATCGATGCCAGGACGAGCGAAGGATGGAAGTAGCGCATGGGGATTTCCCTTCGGGGTGTAGGACGCGATGTCGTGGGGCGACGCGATGCGCGGAGTCTACAGGCAGTCGGACGCCCGGTGACACATCGCGCGACGCGGTGCGACATGTCGCACGATTCGTCGAATCCGGATGAACCGCGGCGTGTCCGCACGACACGGATGTCTCCGGCTACTCGTCGTGCACGCGTCGTCCCGGAGCCCGCTCCATGAACGATCCGCGCAGCACGCGACACGAACGGGGACGACCGGGGCGCACCAGGCGCGTGGCCTGGCGTGCCGTCGGTCGGTCACCACAGGAGGAGCACAGATGCAACGCACAGGTCTCAGCACGATGCTCGCGAGCGCCCTCGCCGTCGCATGTCTCGCCCCCGTCGCACCCGCGCAGTCCGCGGGCAACCCGAACGAGGGCACCTTCCTCACCGACAGCCTCACGATCCGCGGCGTTCGGTGGGAGTTCCAGACGAACGAGATCTGCGGGAGGTACGTGAACGGCGACTGGTGGGTGCTCGGCCCGATCACGATCACCGAGATCACGCCCGAGACGTCGTACGTCCCCGAAGGAGACTGGTGGCGCGACGGCACCATGGTGAACCCGAGCGCCGTCACGCTCTGGCAGGGCCTCGACAACACGATCTTCGACACCGCGCCGGGCGTGGGCCACGGGTACCGCTACAACCACGAGCTCAACATCGGCGACAAGCTGCCGCGCCAGGTCCCTGTCGACTCGTCGGTGGTCACCTGCGTGAGCGAGCCGACGCCGGGCAACCGCCCGCAGCTCCGTCAGGTCGAGGTGCTCACCGTCGTGTCAGAGATCCCGGCGACGAAGTCGTTCCGACCCGTGTACACGGGCAACGGGCCGCGCACCTCGCCGGCCCGCCTCCCGGACCTCGACCGCGACAAGCTCCAGGGCCTCCCCACCGCGCAACCCGCCGCCCTCGCGGAGCCCGTGAACTGGGAGGCGCTCGCCGCGTCCGTCGACGGCGTGTGGTACGAGGCGCCGGGCGTCGCCCGCTACATGAAGCGCTACTCGCG
>JAUIEF010000253.1 GCA_030428785.1 bacterium | reverse complement strand
GTACTCGACCAAGTTCGCGTCGGCCTTCTACGGGCCGTTCCGCGACGCGGCGTCCAGCGCGCCGCAGGCCGGCGACCGCAAGAGCTACCAGCTCGACCCGCGCAACCGCCGCGAGGCGCTGCGCGAGAGCCTCCTCGACGAGGAGGAGGGCGCCGACATGCTCATGGTCAAGCCGGCGCTCAGCTACCTCGACGTCATCGCGGACATCGCCGAGGAGTGCCTGCTGCCGCTCGCGGCCTACAACGTGTCCGGCGAGTACAGCATGGTGAAGGCGGCCGCCGAGCGCGGCTGGATCGACGAGGGCCGCGTCGTCGGCGAGATCCTGGGCTCCATCGCGCGCGCGGGCGCGGACCTCATCATCAGCTACCACGGCCGCGACGCCGTGGAGAAGGGATGGCTCCCGTGACGGACACGATGGATGAGACGACGGGCGGTGTGGCGCGCGGCGGCAAGGCCGCGGGCGGCGCCTCGCACGCCGACCTCCTGCGGCGCGCGCTCGCGACGATGCCCGGCGGCGTGTCGAGCCCGGTGCGCGCGTTCGGCGCGGTCGAGGGCGACCCGCCGTTCGTGGCCCGCGGTCAGGGCGCGCGCGTCTGGGACAGCGACGGCCGCGAGTACGTCGACCTCGTCGGGAGCTGGGGGCCGCTCATCCTCGGGCACGCGCACCCCGCGGTGCTCGACGCGGTGCGCGGCGCGCTCGGTGACGGCTTGACCTTCGGCGCGACCTGCGCGGCGGAGGTCGAGCTCGCGGAGCGGATCCTCGCGCGCTTCCCGTTCGCGGACAAGGTGCGCTTCACGAGCAGCGGCACGGAGGCGACCATGGGCGCCGTGCGGCTCGCGCGCGGCGCGACGGGCCGCTCGCGCATCGTGAAGTTCGAGGGCTGCTACCACGGACACCACGACGCGCTGCTCGTGAAGGGCGGCTCGGGCCTCGCGACCTTCGGGACGCCGTCCTCGGCGGGCGTGCCGGCGGAGTTCACGGCGCTCACCGAGGTGCTCCCGCTCGACGACGAGGAGGCCGCGACGCGCCTCTTCGAGGAGAAGGGCGACGAGATCGCGCTCGTCGCGATCGAGCCCATGCCCGCGAACGCCGGGCTGCTCGTCCAGCGGCAGGCGTTCCTCCAGCACCTGCGCGACCTCTGCACGGAGCACGGCGCGCTCCTGCTGTTCGACGAGGTCATCTCCGGCTTCCGCGTCGCGCCCGGCGGCATGACGGAGCGCACGGGGATCACGCCGGACCTCGTGGCCGTCGGCAAGATCGTCGGCGGCGGCATGCCGGTGGGCGCGTTCCTCGGCCCCGCCGACCTCATGGACCGCCTCGCGCCGCTCGGGCCCGTCTACCACGCGGGCACGCTCTCCGGGAACCCGATCGCCATGGCCGCCGGCCGCGCGACGCTCGACGTGCTCGAGCAGCCCGGCACCTACGAGCGGCTCGAGCTGCTCGGCGCGCGGCTGCAGTCGGGGTGGGAGCGTGCGCTCGCGGACGCGGGCGTCGCCGGCAGCGTGGCGCGCGTGGGCTCGGTGCTCTGGATGTGCCTGCAGGACGGCCCGACGCCGCGCGCGTTCCACCTCGTGCGCGAGGAGGGCGCGGCGCTCTACGGGAAGCTGCACGGCGCGGTGCTCGAGGCCGGCGCGTGGATGGCGCCCTCGGCGTACGAGGTCGCGTTCGTGTCCACCGCGCACGACGAGGCGCTCGTCGACCGGGCGGTCGACGCCTTCGCGGCGGGCCTCGCCGCGGTCACCTCCGGCGCGGGGGCCCCGTGAAGGCACGCGGCGACGACGCCGAGCAGGTCGTGCGCAGGCCGCTGCGCGTGTACGGCCTCATCGTGTTCTTCTACGCCGTGCTGCTCACGTGGTGGGTGTACTTCTTCGCGCACCTCGGCGAGCAGCTCATCGAGCGCATGGAGGCGGGCGGCACGCCGCTCTCGGACGCGCAGCGCGTGACGCTCGTGGACGCGGGCGACGAGGCCATGCGCATGTTCGTGTTCGAGGGCGGGTTCCTCGGGCTGCTCGTGCTGCTCAGCGTGTGGCTCGTCATGCGCTCCGTGCAGCGCGAGGTCGTGCTCGCGCGCCAGCAGCGCAACTTCGTGTCGGCGGTGACGCACGAGCTGCGGAGCCCGCTCGCGTCCGCGCGCCTCTACATCGACAGCATCCTCATGCGGCGCACGGACGAGCGGAAGACGGACCGGTACCTGCGGCACGCGCGCCAGGACCTCGAGCGGCTCGGCCGCATGGTCGAGGACATCCTGCTCACGCGGCGCATGGCGGAGTCCGGCGTGGACGTGGAGCCCGAGGTCGCGGACCTCGACGCGCAGACGCGCGCCGAGCTCGAGCGCCTGCACGACCTCCACGAGGAGCGCGGCGTGACGATCGCGCTCGAGTCGCCCGGGCCGCTCCTCGCGCGCGTCGACCCCATCGCCTACGGGCAGGTGCTCGACAACCTCGTGTCGAACGCCGCGAAGTACGGCGGCGACGGCTCGACGGTGGAGGTCGAGCTCTCCGCAGACGGCGTGTTCGTCGTACTCGAGGTGCGCGACCACGGTCCGGGCCTCCAGGGCGCCGACCCGCTGCGCCTCCAGGAGCCGTTCGTGCGCGGCGGCGACGAGCAGGTGCGCACGCGGCCCGGCGTGGGTCTCGGCCTGTACATCGTGCGCGAGCTCGTGCGCGCCCACGGCGGCGACGTCTCGCTCGAGGACGGCCTGCCCGGCGGCGGCACGCGCGCGCGCGTGACCTTCCCCGCGGCGGCGGGCGAGGAGGCGGCGGCGTGAGCGGCGAGAGCCTCATGGTCGTGGAGGACGAGGCCCACCTCGCCGAGGTCATCGCCGACAACCTCGAGCTCGAGGGCTGGTCGGTGGAGGTCGTCGGCGACGGCAAGCAGGCGCTCGAACGCATCCGCGCGGCGGAGCCGGACCTCGTGCTGCTCGACGTCATGCTCCCCGGCATGGACGGCTTCACCGTCTGCGAGACGCTGCGCGGCGAGGGCAGCCGCGTGCCCATCCTCTTCCTCACGGCGAAGAGCGGCCGCGACGACCGCGTGCGCGGGCTGCAGCTCGGCGGCGACGACTACCTCGGCAAGCCCTTCGACCTCGAGGAGCTCATCCTGCGCGTGCGCGCGATCCTGCGGCGCGGCGAGTGGGAGCGCGCGCCGTCGCCGGCCGGCGACGCGTTGACGCTGGGCGACGCGGTCGTCGACTTCGCGACCTACACCGTGACGCAGGGCGACCGCTCCGTCGAGCTGACGCAGAAGGAGACGATGATCCTGCGCTGCCTCGCCGAGCAGCCGGGCGCCGTCGTCTCGCGCGCCGACATCGTGGAGCGCGTCTGGGGCTACGACGTCTTCCCCACGCTGCGCACCGTCGACAACTTCATCGTGCGGCTCCGCCGGCTCCTCGAGCCCGACCCGCGCAACCCGCGATACATCCACACCGTCCGCGGCACGGGCTACCGCCTGACGCCGTGAGCACCGCATCCGACCACCGACGACCCGCGACGACGCCGTGACCCGCAACGACGACACCCTCATGCTCCGCGCCCTGCGCCGCGAGCCCGTCGACCGCCCGCCCGTCTGGCTCATGCGCCAGGCCGGCCGCTACCTGCCCGAGTACCAGGCGGTCCGGAAGCAGGCCGGCGGCTTCCTCGCCATGTGCCACGACCCGGAGCTCGCGGCGGAGGTCACGCTCCAGCCGATCCGGCGCTTCGGCATGGACGCGGCCATCCTCTTCAGCGACATCCTGCTGCCGCTCGCGTCCATGGGCATGGAGCTCGAGTTCCAGGACGGGCGCGGGCCGGTGCTGCCGAAGCCGCTGCGCTCGGGCGCCGACGTCGACGCGCTGCGCGAGATCGACCCGAGCGTGGACCTCGCGTACGTGGGGCAGGCGCTCCACGCGACGCGCGCCGGCCTCGACGACGAGGTCACGCTGCTCGGCTTCTGCGGCGCGCCCTTCACGCTGGCCAGCTACGCCGTCGAGGGCGGCACGAGCAAGAGCCACGCGCACGTGCGGCAGCTCATGTACCGCGAGCCGAATGTGTTCGAGCGGCTCATGGCCGGGCTCGCCGAGACGTCCGGCCGCCACCTCGCGTACCAGGCGTCGCAGGGCGCGCAGGCCGTCGTGCTCTTCGACACCTGGGCCGGCACGCTCACGCGCGAGGACTACGTGCGCCACGCGCTGCCGTGGAGCAGGCGCGCGCTCGAGATCGTGGGCGACGCCGCGCCGCGCATCCACTTCGTGCTGAACGGCGGCCACGTGCTCGACGACGTCGTCGCGGCGGGCAGCGAGGGCGTCGCGGTCGACTGGCGCGTCGACATCGCGGACTGCATCGCGCGATACGGAGACCGCGTCGCGTTCCAGGGCAACCTCGACCCGTCGATCCTGCTCGGGCCGCCGGAGCTCGTCGTCGAGCGCACGCGCGCGATCCTCGACGCGGTGGGCGGGCGGCCGGGGCACGTCATGGGCCTGGGCCACGGCGTCCACAAGGAGACGGACCCGGCGTGCGTCGCCGCCTTCGTCGACACGGTCAAGGCCGCGGCGCCCGCGGGCGTGGGGAGGTCGACGTGACGGGCGCCGCGCTCACCGTCCCGGACGAGGTCCTCGCGAAGCTGGCCGTCGCCGGCCCGCGCTACACGAGCTACCCGACCGCGCCCGAGTGGTCCGACGCGTTCGGCGAGGACGACGCCGTCGCCGCGTACCGCCGCGCGTCGGAGTCGCCCGGCGACCCGCTCTCGCTCTACGTGCACCTGCCGTTCTGCTCGCGGCTCTGCCTCTACTGCGGCTGCACGGTCGAGATCCACGGCAAGCAGAGCCGGGCCGACCGCTACCTCGACGCCGTCGAGAGGGAGATCGGCCTCGTCTCGGCGCACCTGCGCGACCGGCGCGAGGTCGCGCAGCTCCACTGGGGCGGCGGCACGCCGACCTTCCTCTCGACGACGCAGCTGCGGCGGCTGTTCACGATGCTGACGTCCGCGTTCCGGCTGCTGCCCGACGCGGAGGTCTCCCTCGAGGTCGACCCGCACGTCACGACGCGCGAGCAGCTCGAGCTCCTCGCCGAGCTGGGCTTCAACCGCGTGAGCATGGGCGTCCAGGACCTCGACCCGGCGGTGCAGCAGGCGGTGCGCCGCGAGCAGACCGCCGACGAGACGGTCGAGCTCGTCGAGGGCTGCCGCGAGCTGGGCGTCGCCGGCGTGAACGTCGACCTCATGTACGGGCTGCCCGAGCAGACGCTCGACGGCTTCGGGAGCACGCTCGACCTCATCGCGCGCGTGCGGCCCGACCGGCTCGCGGTCTTCGGCTACGCGCACGTCCCGTGGATGAAGCCGGCGCAGAAGGCGCTCGAGAAGTACGCGATGCCCGACCCGGCGCTGCGCACGCGGCTCTTCTCGGAGGCGCTGCACCGCCTGGGCGACGCGGGCTACGTCGTCGTGGGGCTCGACCACTTCGCGCTCGCCGACGACCCGATGGTGCACGCGCTCGAGGCCGGGACGCTCCACCGCAACTTCATGGGGTACGCGACGCGGCCGGCGCCGGACATGGTGGGCCTCGGCATGTCGGCCATCGGCGACGTGGCGGGCGCGTTCACCCACAACCCGCGCGACACGGAGACCTACGAGGCGCGGCTCGCGGACGGGCACGTCCCGACGGCGCGCGGCCTGCTGCGCACGCCCGAGGACGAGCTGCGCCGCACGATGATCCTCTCGCTCATGTGCCGCATGCGCGTCGACCTCGACGAGCTCGAGGCGGAGCTCGGCCGCGACGACCTCGCCGCGCACTTCGCGACGGAGTGGGACGAGCTGCGCGTCTACGCCGACGAGGGCTTCTGCACCCTCGACGACCGCCGGCTCGACGTGACGCCGACGGGCCGCCTCTTCCTGCGCCACATGGCCATGGTGTTCGACGAGCACCTGCGGGCCAAGCGCGCCGTGGGCGAGGGTCCGCGCTTCAGCAAGACGCTCTGATGGGGGACCGCGTCGTCGACACGGTCGTCGTGGGCGCGGGCATCGCGGGGCTCGCCTACGCGCACGCGCTCGGGCCGGACGCCGACGTCCTTGTGCTCGAGGCGGGCGAGCGGCCGGGCGGGCTCGTCCGCACCGGCGCGTGGGAGGACGTGCACTACGAGCACGGCCCGGAGGCGCTCCAGGA
>JAUIEF010000252.1 GCA_030428785.1 bacterium | reverse complement strand
CGTAGGCGTCGTCGCGGTCGGCGTCGAGCGGCGCGCCGAGGTCGGTCACGGCCAGCCGCTGGTACACGCCCTTGGCGCGCGCCTGGTCGAGCATCTCGGGGCTCAGGTCGTAGGCCGTGAGATCGCGGTGGCCCAGCTTCGCGAGCGCGGCGCCGGCGAGGCCGGTGCCGGCCCCGGCGTCGAGCACGCGCGGCGCGTCGTCGGCGGGCAGTCGGGCGTGGAGCACCTCGGCGGCCTGTTGGTGGCCGCGGTAGCCGATGGCCTCGTGGTCGGCCTCGTAGTCCGCGGCCCAGTCGGCGTAGAGCGCGAGCAGGTCGTCGGCCGAGCGGGCGGCGTAGGCGCGCTTCCAGGTCGCGGCGCGGCGCGCGGCGGCGTCGTGCTCGCGGGGCGGATGCGCGTCGGGGCTCGTCGGCGTGGTGGTGCGGGGCATGGGGCTCCGGTGGGGCGGGGGCGTGTGGGCGGGTGCGTATCGGGCGGGTGCGTATCGGGCGGGTGCGTGTCGGGCGGGCGCGTGTCGGTGGGTGCGGCGGTCGGTGACGTGATCAGGAAGGCTCGTCGCGCGACGGCTTGCGGCGCGGCGAGCGCGGCCGCGCCCGGCGCGGCGCGGCGCGCGATGCAGGCTTGGACGTGGCGTCTACGTCGGCGGGTGCGGCGGCGTCGTCGCCGGCCGGCGCGAGCTGCGTGCCCGTGGCCAGGTGCGGCGCCGCGTCGAGCGCCTCGGCGCCCATGAGCGAGGCCACGCGCTGGAGCACGGCGAGCGTCTGGTGCTGCTCCCACTCCTCGAGGCGGTCGAGCTCCTCGCGGAACCGGTCCTGCAGGAGCGAGGGCGCGCTCGCCAGGGCCGCGTGCCCCGCGTCCGAGACGTGGACGAGCACCGTCCGTCGGTCCTCGGTGCCGCGCTCCCGGCGGATGAGCCCGCGCGTCTCGAGCCGGCCCAGGATCCCCGTCACGGTGGGGTGGCTCAGGTGCACGGCCCGCGCCAGGACGCCCGGCGACACGGGTGCGAGGCGATCGGCCTCCTGCAGGATCGCGAGCTGGGGGCCGGTGAGGCCGTGCTCCTCGACGAGGCGCTTCGAGTGGAGGTCCACGGCGCGGATGATCTGCCGGATGGCCGCGACGATGCGGTCCTCGATGGGCAGGCGGGGGTCGGGCACGGCGACGGGCTCCGGGGGGCCGCGCGCCGGAGATCGCTTAGGAGGCGAAGGATCCGGTACGAGCAGGAACGCCCGATCCTCGCACAAATCGTCCCTGTGATCGAGGAGCCCGGCTCGAATGCGGGCGAAAGCCCTTCTTCCAGGAAGAGACGCACGTCCCGAGGCGGTCCGCCCGGCGGCGAGGGTGCCCGGACGAGTGGCGGGGTCGCCCGATCGCCCCGCCGACGAGCCTCGGCCGGGCGGCGGACGACCCCGCCGGGTATCCCTCGGTGTCGATCAGAAGGTGCTCACGAGCTGCACGTAGACGAGCTCGGCGTCGCCGCCGCGGCCCAGGTCCTCGTAGTGCTTGCCGGAGTCGAAGCGCGAGTAGCCCAGGAGGAGGTTCGTCGTCGGGCCGAGCAGCTTGGGCTTCATGGCCAGCGTGACGTCGAGCTCCTCGCCGAGGTCCCGGCTCGCGGCGCCCGTGGGGTCCGCGAGGCCCGGCGCGCCGGCGGCGTTGTAGACCGCGTCCTCGGACTCGGCGAGCGTGAAGTCGTGGTACGCGACGGTGAGCGTCGCGCCGCCCGGCACCTTCACCGACACGCTGGGGCGCACGTCGATGATGTTCGAGCGCGCGACGACGTCGAGCAGGCCGAGGTACGCGTGCGCGAGCGGGTAGAGCTGGTTGAACGTCTCGTGCGTGCCGTCGCCCGGGCTGCTGTCGCCGCTCGCGTAGTCGACGCCGAGCGCGACGCGCGGCGTGCCGGGGGTGTCGCGGAACGTGTGCCCCGCCTCCGCCGTCCAGGCGTACGCGTCGATCGTGTCGCCCGCGAAGTCACCCGACTGCATGGCGGCCCAGAGCTTGTAGTCCGTGTCGCCCGCGTCGCCGTCGAGCGCGCCGCCGAGGGTCTGCACGCGCATGTCGCCCGCGGCGCCGGCCTCGTTCGTGTAGACGTTCTGCGAGTCGCGCAGCTCGTACCAGAAGACGTCGACGACGTCGCGCTCGCCCACGTCGAAGCGGTGGTGGATGCCGGCGAACCGCTCGCTGCCGTCGGGGTCGTCGGTCTCGTGCGGATCGACGTCGACGGGACGCGTGAGGAAGACGTCGGTGCGTCGCCCATCGTCGGCGAAGCGCACGAGGCCGCCCTGGAAACGCCGGCGCGTGTTGCCCCAGTCGAGCGGCGACACGAGCTCCTGCCCGCCGTACTGCAGCTCCATGCGACCGACGCGCCCGGTCACGCCGCCCTCGCCGTACTCCACGAAGGCGTTGTGCAGGTCGAAGGGGTTGCGGTCGATCCCGATCGGCGGGCGGTCCTCGCCGTAGATGCGCGCGTCGAGTCCCTCGGCGAAGACGCGCCAGCCGTCCTTGTGGCGCAGGTCGGCGTGCACGCGGACGCGCGTCAGCACGAAGTCGTTGACCTCGGGACCGGGTCCGTTGAAGGACTTGTTGCGCTCGTGCATGGTCCGCACGCGGATCTGGCCGCCGAACGACACGGCCCAGTCGTCCGACAGCTCCATCCACTTCATGCCGGGGAACGGGTGGTCGGTCGTCGCGCCCGGCTCGCCCAACGCGCTCCAGTCCTCGTCGAAGCGCAGGTTCGAGAACTTGATCGGCACGTGCGGCGGGGTCGGCGCTGCCGGAGGGGCCTCCTCCTGCGCGCGGAGCGGGGCGGCGACGAGCAGGACGGCGAGGGCGCCCGGGAGGGCGAGGCGGAGGGCGTTCACGGGGACGGGGCGCTCGAAGGGAGGCGGGACGAGGCGTGGGTCTTGTGTCGCCGCAGGGCCTTCCACCAGAGGAAGCCCACCGCGAGGAACGGCCACACGTACAGCAACAGGTCGATGGGGCCGTATCCGGGAGGGGTCACCTCCACGTGGAACGGCAGCTCGTGGCGCACGCCGGCGGACGCCGACTCGACGACCACGCGGATGGACCAGAACTCGCGGGTCGGGAACTCGACCTCCGCGACGTACTGGAGGCCGGAGCGGTAGGGCTCCGGCTCGGACGGCCAGCGCAGCTCCTCCTGCATGCCGCTCGTCGGGGCGGCGTGCACCCAGACGACGGTGTCGCTCGGCAGGGCGACGTCCTCCTCGGCGTGGAGCTGCACCCAGAAGGTGCCGAGGCCGACGTCCGGGTCGGCCCACACGTCGACCGTCCACGGCGGACACTCCTCGTCGACGAGGACGGGGAAGGGCGGTCCCTCGTGCGCCCGACCGGGCGGCGCGAGCGCGGCGATCCCGAAGAGGACGAGCGCGACGAGCGCGACGCGGCACCCACGGCGGCACGGCGCTGTCGCGTTCGTCGGTCGCGTCGCACGCACGAAGCTCATCCGTCGAGGAACGTCCCGCGCATCTCCATCGGCTGCGCCATGAGCCACAGCGCGGCGGCGAAGAGCAGCGTCGCCAGCACGGCCCACGGAAGGGTCGCCGCGCGCGCGGCTCCCGGTGCCTCGCGCGTCCCGATGCGGTGGAGCACCATGAGCGATCCGAGCCAGCCGAGCAAGAGCAGTCCGGTCTCGATCGGCTGCACCGCGCGCTCGGTGAGTCCGCCGAGCCCCCAGGTCGGCTCGCCGAGGAAGGCGAAGCCCGTGTCCGCCGCGGCCGACTGCGCCACGGGGACGATGGTCCACAGTCCGGTGAGGAAGTGGAAACCGTAGTGAGCGGCCCACACGCCGACGCCCAGCGGGACGAGCCCGTGCACGAACCGCGCGGCGACGGAGGTCAGCGACGGCCGGCCGGGCATCGCCCGCCGCGAGGCCCACGCCGCGACGCCGAGCAGCAGCACGGGCTCGACGACGAGCAGCGAGGTGAAGAGCACGCCGAGCACCGCCGCTTCGCTCGTCGTCCCGAGTGCGTAGGCGATCGTGCGCTGGAGTGCGTAGACGGGACTCACCATGCCGAAGGCGTTCGCGAGCGCGCCGAACACGAACACGAGCGCCAGCAGCGACAGGTCGCGGCGCCCGGAGAGCCGCCCCACGCCGGAGCCCGAGACGTCCTCCGAGAGCTCGACGCCCGGCGCGCGGGAGGCGAGCGCGACGTTGTCCTCGGGACACGCGCGCACGCAGTCCATGCAGAAGGTGCAGTCCATGTTCCCGGCCTTGGACGGCACGAAGAGCCCCATCTCGCAGCCGCGCGCGGCGGGCGCCGACGGCGTGGCGGGCGCGCCCGTGAGGCACTCGTGCCCGGAGCAGCCGTCGCACACGGCGGCGTCCTTCGCGCGCACCTCGAACGGCGACAACGCGGACCCCGCGAAGTTGAACTGACCGATCGGGCACACCGACTTGCAGAAGCTCGCGCCCGTGAACAGCCCGTCGACGAGCAGCGCCGCGGCGAAGTAGCCGACGATGAGCCCGGCCGTCGCGGCGGGGGAGCCCCACCAGTCCCAGAGCTCGTAGCCGAAGAGCACGCCGACGAGCAGCAGGACGGCGGGCGTCTTGCCGCGCAGCGCGCGCGGCCACGCGAACCGCGGCGTCACGAACCGGCGCAGACCGTCGCGCGCGAGCATGATCGGGCACGCCGTGCAGAAGACGTTGCCGACCACGAGCAGCGCGAGCACGAGCAGGCCGCGGTAGTGCACCCACACCGCGAGGGTCGCGAGGTTCTTGGGCGCGAGCTGCGGCCCGAGGAACCCGTGGATCACGAGCACGGCGGCGACCGCGAGCAGCGCGAACTGCCCGACGCGCCGACGGCGGAGGAGCGCGCCCAGCACCGGCACGCGCAGGAGGTCGAGCCCCCCGCCGGGCGCCGACCCGCGCTCCGGCGGACCGACCGTCCTCCGCGGCATGGCGGGCGCGCCGTGCAACGGCCTACGGGCGGACGCCCTTGACGTCGAGCGTCCGCTCCACGGTGCGCCCGTCGTCGAGCGCCGCCTCCACGAGGAGGAACCAGTCTCCGCCCATGGTGAAGTCGACCGTGCCCTCGTAGGTGCCGGGGCCGGTCTCCTCGAGCGTGGCGAACACCGGCACCATGCCGGCGTGGTTCATGTTCGCCTCGACCTCGAGCGACGCGCCCGTCACGGGCGCGCCGGCCGGGTCGATGAGCCGGACCTCCAGCGCGGTGGGACCGACGGCGGGGGGGGTGGGGTCGAGCCGCCAGGTGACGCTGAGGCCACCTGCGCCCGTCCCGCCGCCCGAGCAGGCGCCGAACAGCAGCGCCGTCACGAGCGTCGCCGCGACGCGCCCGACGCCGCGCCACTCCCGGGGCGCGGGTCGGTGCGCACGTCGCGACGGAGCCTCCCCCGCCGTCCGCGTCGCCGGACATCCTCCTGTGGCTCGGAGTCCGCTCATGCGGCGGGCTCCTGGGCCGAACCCTGCTTCTCCCGCGGACGCCAGGCGCAGCTGCACGTGTGCTGCGCCTCGTCCTCAGGGCTCGGGAAGAGGTGGTAGTACATCGCGATCACCATCGGGATGAACACGATGCTGTTGTAGAAGAGGTGGAGCTCCACGCGCGGGATCCACAGCTGCACGAGGCTCGTCGGGACCGGGCTGTCCCAGAGGTTCGCTCCCGCGACCGCCTGGCCCTGGAGCAGCGCGTGCTCGATGTGGTGCCAGAACTGGATCCAGAAGGAGATCATCCACCACGTGTGCGAGCGACCCTTGAAGCCGGAGCGCAGCATCCAGATGCAGGCGAGCATCACGATCGCGTAGCCGTAGTGCAGCAGCTCGGACTTCACGAGCCACGGGTAGTACAGGCCGAGCACGCCGCGCGCGTCGGGCACGTTCCAGCCGAGCACGTAGATCTGGAAGGCCTGCGTGAGGTGCTCGGCCCAGTGACCCAGCACGATGACCATGAAGAGCTGGTTCGCGCGCTCGTGCCAGACGCCGTTGAGCTTCTCGAGGAAGGACGGAGTCGTCGGGCAGCTCTCGGCGGCGGAGGCGGCGGCGGTCGCGGTGGGTGGCATGGGAGTGTGCTCCGGGGTCGATCGTCGGGGTGGGGGTCGTCCCAGCGCGTGGAGCAACCCCCGTGCCAGTCGCCGAAGCGGGTTCTCCGGGCCCCGCGGCGGGGGCCGGGCGGAGGCGACGCGTGATTCCTATGCGTCGCCGCGTGGGATCCACGGTGAAGCGAGCGCGGGGTCGGGAATGTGCCGGGGA
>JAUIEF010000251.1 GCA_030428785.1 bacterium | reverse complement strand
GCGCCTGGACCGGCCTCACCGCGCGCGACCTCGCGCACGATCTCGACGCCGACGACGCGGGCGCCGTGCTGCGCGAGGCGGACGACGTCGCGCGCCACGACCCGCGTGTCGACGACCTCGCCGCCGACACGCGGGTCGTGGCGCGCGACGACCCGCGTGTCGACGACCTCGGGTCGGGCGGCGGCTCGAGCGGCGGCCTGGGCGGCGGACACGGCTTCGGCGGCGGAGGCGGTCCCGCCGACCGCGGCGACGACGGCTCGTCGCGCTCCGGTCGCGACGACGCGACGCGCGACCGCCGCATCGTCGACCTCGTGCCCACCCGACCGCCGGAGACGGGTCGCGCCTTCACGCCGACCGTGCGCACCGTGACGGCGCGCACCGTGAGCGTCGGCCGCACGTCGTCCGCGCCGCCCGTGCGGACGAGCGTGCCCGTGCGCTCGTCGACCGGCGTCACGACCTGGTCGCCCTCCACGCGCACCGTGTCCGTGGGGCGCACGGCCGACGCCGCGCCGTCGATCCGCTCGCCCGTGGGATCGGTGGTCGTGCCGTCGCTGCGCAGCTCGTCCACGAGCCGCGGGCCGTCGACCACGACGACGCGCGTCACCGACTTCGGCTCGACCCGCACGCCGACGACCTCGCGGTCCTCGCCGTGGACCGGGTCGTCGTCGAGCGCGTCGCCGATCATCGGCCGGCCCTCCGCCGGCTCGTCCGTCTTCTCGCCCACGGGACGCACGACGAGCACCTCGCGCCCCGGCGTCGTCTCGCGGCCGAGCCCCGTGAGCCGGCCCTCGCCGTCGAGCTCGCTGCCCTCCTTCAACCCGTCCTCGCCGATCCCCTCGCGGTCGACGGGCATCTCGCCCGGTCGCTCCACGGGCTCGCCCTCGTCGGGTCGCTCGTCGTCGGCCGGCAGTCGGTCGTCGGGCGGGAGCCGGTCGTCGAGCTCGGGGCGGTCGTCCTCGGGTCGCTCGTCGGGCCGCTCGTCGGGGGGGCGACGCGGCGGCGGCTGATCGTCGCGCGCGCGACCGCGCCGCGGCGCCTCAGTCCGACTCGCCGACCGCGACGGCCGCCGCGATGCCGGCGTCGTGCGTGATGCTGATGTGGATGCGCGCGACGCCGCGCTCCGTCGCGATGCGGCCGGCCGCGCCGTGGAGCACGACCGTCGGCGCCTGCCCGGGCTCGCGCACGACCTCGATGTCCACCCAGCGCACGCCGCGCGCCCAGCCCGTGCCGAGCAGCTTCATGACGGCCTCCTTGACCGCGAAGCGCCCCGCGTAGCTCGACGAGGAGGTCGTGAGCCGGCGGTCGCAGTACGCGCGCTCGCCCTCGGTGAAGACGCGCTCGAGGAAGCGCCGCCCGCGACGCGCGATGACGTCGTCGATGCGGTCGATGCGCGCGAGGTCGATGCCGAGGGCCACGACGGACATGGGGCGGTCATGGTGCCGGACGGCGCGCGTCGGGGCCAGCGCGAGGAGGGCCGATGACGGGGACGCGAAGCGCCGACGCTCACTCGCCCTGGACGGTCACGACGATCCGACGCGTGTGCGGCTTCACGTCGCACTCGAGGTGGAAGACCTGCTGCCACGTGCCGAGCGCGAGTCGGCCGTCCGTCACGGGCACCGTGATCTCCGGGCCGAGCGTCGTCGCCTGGAGGTGACTGTGGCCGTTGCCGTCGTGCCACGCGCGCTCGTGACCGTAGTCGCGGCTCGGCGGGTAGAGGCGGTCGAGGACGTCCGGCAGGTCCTCGAGCAGCCCGGGCTCGAACTCGATGGTCCCGATCGCGCCGGTGCTGCCCACGTTGAAGACGTGCGCGGTGCCGTGCCGGATGCCCGAGTCCGCGACGATGCGCCCGACCATCTCCGTGAGGTCGTGCATCTGCCGGTGACCCTGCGTGTGCAGCTCGAAGCTGCCCTGGAAGACGCGGTAGGCCACGTGCTCAGTCGGGCGGCAGCCGGCCGGTCACCTTCAGCAGGTCGCCCCCGCGCAGGACGAGCATCACGAGCTCGTCGCCCGCGCCGAGCCCGCTGAGCGCGTCGCGGAGGGTGCCCAGGTTGCCGCTCTCCACGCTCACGCCCTGGATCTCGAGGACGATGTCACCGCCCAGCAGGAGCTCCTCGCCCGCGACGTCGACGAGCAGGTCGCCGCCGCGGAGCCCCAGCTCGTCCGCGAACGAGTGCTTCGCGACGCGTTGCACGAGGAAGCCGCTGCGGCCGCCGGGCGTGTTGAGGATCTCGGCCAGCCGGCCGTCGACGAGCAGGCCGTCCGCTCCGCTCCAGAACGGCCGGCTGTCGACGAGCAGCTCGCGCGCGACGTTCGACGTCACGGCGAAGCCGAGGCCCTGGTGGCCGCCGGTGCGCGTGACGATGTGGCTCACGATGCCGATGACGCGGCCGTCCATGTCGAACATCGGGCCGCCCGAGTTGCCCTGGTTGATCGCGGCGTCCGTCTGGAAGAGCTCGATCTCGGACAAGGTCGACATGAGGCCCTTGTCCTTGCGGCGCGCGCTCACGTGGCCGACGGAGAGCGTGTGGCTGATGCCGAGCGGCGCGCCCACCACGAGGACCTGCTCGCCGACGCGCACGCCGTCCGAGTCGCCGAGCGCGGCGGTCACGGCGCCCTGCGGGAGCGGCCCGACGTAGCGCACGAGCGCCACGTCCGCGCTCGGCACGGAGGACACGACGCGGCCGAGGCCCTGCTCGCCGGTCGGGAACTCGACGACGACCTGGTCCGCGGACTGCACGACGTGGGCCGCCGTGAGGATGTCGCCCTCCTCGGAGAAGAGCACGCCGGAGCCCACGCCCTCGACGGACGTGAACGACGTCGGCGCGGACGGGAGCACCGTGCGCCCGACGGTGCGCAGCGTGACGACGGAGCCGTGGACGCGGGCGAAGACGTCCTCGACGCCGCTCGTCTCCTGGGCGAGGAGCGGACCGCGGCACGCGAGGAGCAGGACGGGAAGCAGGGCGAGGGCGAGGCGGGTCATCGCGGGCTCCGGTGGCGGAGGTGGGGCGGGCGCGGGGCCGAGGGCGCGGAGCGTAGCATGGGGCCTTCCCGGGCCGCCGGTCCGCCCGGCGCCACGCTCCCCGTCCCGAGTCCGCCCGTGCACGTCCGACCCGCAGGCCCCGACGACCGCGACGTCCTCGTCGACTTCAACGCCGCGCTCGCCGCCGAGACGGAGGACAAGCAGCTCGACCGGGAGCGGCTGTCCGTCGGCGTCGCGGCGCTCCTCGCCGACCCCGCGAAGGGCCGCTACCTCGTCGCCGAGGAGGACGGCCGCGTGCTCGGCGCGCTCGCGATCACGACCGAGTGGAGCGACTGGCGGGACGGCTGGTTCTGGTGGATCCAGAGCGTCTACGTGCACGCGGAGGCGCGCGGTCGCGGCGTCTACCGGCTGCTCCACGAGGAGGTCCTGCGGCAGGCGCGCGTCCGGGAGGACGTGTGCGGCGTTCGCCTCTACGTCGAGGAGGACAACACCGCGGCGCGGCGGACGTACGAGCGGCGAGGCATGCACGAGACGAGCTACCGCCTCTACGAGACGGACTTCCGGGAGGAGACGACGGCGTGAGCGGGCGACGGACCGACGCGGTGCTGGCGCTGAGCGTCATGGGGGTCGTCCTCGCGCTGCTGGGCTCGGACGTCGACGAGCGCGCGGCGGCCGACATCGCGCCGGCCTCCCACACCGTCACGTGGTCCGCCGCGCTGCCGCGCCCGTCGGAGGTCGCGCGACGCACGGGAGTCCGCGTCGTCACGGCGAGGGCCGCGCACCGCGGGTCGTGGGGGACGTCCTGGGCACCGAGTCGTGACGTCGCGCGGCTGCGCGAGTCCGGCAACCGTCTGTTGCGCGTCCTCGGTTCCCTGCCGCCGTCCGTGATCGCGGGCGCCGGGCTGCGGCGCATCCAGCTCGTCGAGGACCTCGTGACCGACGGCGAGCCCGTCGCGGGTCTGCTCGACCTCGCCGCGGCGACGGTGATCCTCGACACGGGCCTGCTCACGGAGCATGTCGTCCACCACGAGCTGTTCCACGCCCTGGACCTCGAGCGCGCGGACGACCCGGCGTGGGTGGCGCACCGCTGGCCGGAGCTCGACGTGCCGGAGACGTTGTCGACCTGGTGGTCGCTGCGCGAGATCGACTGGTGGCACGACCTGCCGCCCGGCGTCGAGGGCCGGGCGCTCGAGCCGCTCGGGTACGCGACGGCCTACGGCGCGACGTCTCCTCTCGAGGATCGCGCGGAGTTGTTCGCGGCGCTCATGGTCCGGGAGGAGAGCGACCGGCTGCACGCGCGCGCCGACGGCGACACCTTCCTGGGGCTCAAGCTCGAAGCGCAGAAGGCCCAGGCCCGCGGGCTGCATCCGGACCTCGAGCGCTCCTGGTGGCGTCCGGTCGAGCCTCCGGATCCCGCGGCGTGGTGGCCCGTCCGCTGAGGCGGCGCCTCAGCGCGCGGCGATCGGCGGGCGCCGCAGGTGGTGCGTCGTCGCGCGCTGCCACGCGCCCGCGACGGCGAGCAGCGTCGTCTCGTCGAAGAGGCGGCCCGTGAAGGTCACCGCGTAGGGCGGGTGCACGAGGACGTCGACGCGCTCCATGACGGCGTCCATCTCGCGCATCACGACCGACCGGCGCCGCGAGGCGTTCACGTACTCGACGGCGGGCAGCAGCCGCGTCGCCCGCCAGAGGTTCGGCCAGGCCTCGTCGTCCTGCCACACGAGGAGGTCGTCGCGGTCGCTGCGCGTGAGCTCGTCGAAGGCCGCGGCGGACTCGGCCATGAGCATCGCGTTGAGGTTGCTGCGCGAGACGTCCGGCAGCTCGACGTCGACGAGCTCGAGGCCCAGCGCGCGGAGGTCGTCGAGCACGGCCGTGCCGCCGGGGAAGTCCTCGAACGCGCCCTTCGGCACGCCCACGACGAGCCCCGACACGTCGGCGTCGCCGGGAACCGCGTAGGGCAGGTCGTGCACCGTCGGGTCGTGACCGTCCGGACCGTGGAGCACGTCGAGGACGAGCGCCGCGTCGTCGAGCGTGCGCGCCATGGGCCCGAGCTTGTCCATGGACCACACGAGCGGCATGGCGCCGTGCCGGCTCACGCGACCGAAGGTCGGGCGCAGGGACGACACGCCGCAGCGGTTGCTCGGCGAGACGATCGAGCCGTAGGTCTCGCTGCCGATCGCGAAGGGCACGGCGCCGGCGGCCACCGCCGACGCGGGCCCCGCGGACGACCCGCTCGAGCCCTGCTCCGTGTCCCACGGGTTCCGCGTGCGTCCGCCGAACCAGAGGTCGCCGTACGCGAGCGCGCCGAGCGTGAGCTTCGCGACGAGCACCGCGCCCGCCTCGTCGAGCCGCTGCACGACGGTCGCGTCGCCCTCGAGCACCTGGTCCTCGTAGGGCTTCGCGCCCCAGGTCGTGCGCGTCCCGTCGACGGCGAGCAGGTCCTTGGCGCCCCACGGGATGCCGTGGAGCGGACCGCGCCACGCGCCGCGCTCGAGCTCGGCGTCGAGCGCCTCGGCCTGGGCGAGCGCGCGCTCCTCCGTGAGGCTCACGACGCAGTGCAGCTGCGGGTCGAGCGTGCGGAGGCGGTCCAGGAAGAAGGTCGTCAGCTCGACGCACGAGACCTGCCGCGTGCGGACGAGCGCCGAGAGCGTCGCGAGGTCGGCGAACGCGAGGTCCTCCGGATCGGCGGGGCGCGTGACGTCGCCGACGGGACGCGCCACGGGCGTGATGCGCGACGGCCGGTAGCGCACGCCCGGCGCGAGCGGGTCGAAGCGCAGGGCGGGGAGGTCGTCGAAGCCGAGCCGGTCCTCGCGGCTCTCGATGATGCGCCGACGCACGTCACGCAGCTCGCCGAGCATCTGGCCGAGCTCGTCGTCCGTGAACTCGAGGCCGACGAGGCGCGAGGCGGCGCGCGCGGACGACGCGTCGACGGGGTCGTCGTCGCGCGGGGCGTCGTCGGCGGTCTGGGCGGCGGCGTCCGTCACGAGGGCGAGCGTCCCGAGCAGGAGGGAGAGGGCGAGGAGGTGCAGCGGGGCGGCGCGGCGGGGCCGGGCCGGCGCGAGGTGGGGCGACATGGCCGACAGGGTACGGCACGCCGGCCGAGGCGGGCGACCGGCGCGGCGGACGTCGGCGCCGGAGGGCCCGCGGGACGGGCGTGCGGGCGCGAGCGTCCCGATGCGGGCGCCGCGAGGCGGCGACGGCTCGCGCACGGCTCCGCGACGGACGACGCTCAGGCGCCGGTCGACCGGCCCCCGGAGCGCGGCGAGC
>JAUIEF010000250.1 GCA_030428785.1 bacterium | reverse complement strand
CAGATCGGCGGGGACCGGCTCGCCGTCGACGTCGGAGAGCACCTCGATGCGCGTCGCGGTGCTCGCGCCGGCGACGAACGGGACCATCCGGACCGTCGTCACGCCCTCCTTGGACGTCTCGAGCGCGAAGAACACCGGCTGGTCGTCGTCGTAGCGCACGGCCCGCTTGTCGACGAGCAGCGCGTCGTCGCGCGAGGCGGTCACGACGCGCGCCTCGCAGAAGAGCCCGGGCACGAGGCCCGGCGCCGGCTCGAGGTCGACGAGCACGCTCACCGAGCCCGTCGCCCGGTCGAGCACGGGGTTCACGCGGCGCACGACGCCCGCGAAGGTCTGCGACGCGCCGGTCACCGAACGCGCCGCGACGCGCTGGCCCGCGGCGAGCCGCGCGAGGGCGTCCTGCGGCACGCGCAGCTCGAGCGTCGGGCGGCTCACGTCGACGACGCGGAACGCCGGCTCGCCCTGGCTCGACAGCTCGCCGACCTCGACGTTGCGCTCGGCGACCACGCCCGTGACGGGCGACACGACCTGCGTGTGCGAGAGGTCCTCCTGCGCGCGCTTCCAGTCGAGCTCGGCCTGCGCCTCGGCGATGGCCGCGAGGTCGCCCGCGACCTCCGCCGCGTCGCGCGCGAACCGCGCGAGCTCGAGGTCGTCCGTGGCCTGCTCGGACTCGAGCCGGGCGTCCGCGACCTCCTGGAGGTTCACGAGCCCGTCGGACACGAGGCCCTCGAGCCGCGCGAGGTCCTCGAGCTGCTTCCGCTGCGCGCGCTCGGTGCGCACGATGCGCGCGTCCTGCTCCTGCAGCATGAGCGCCTGCCGCTCGACCTCCTTGCGCTTCTCCGCGAGCGTGCCCTCCGCGCGCTGCGCCGCGATGTCGAGCTCCGTGTCGTAGAGCGTCATGAGGACGTCGCCGGAGTTCACCGTCTCGCCCTCGTCGAAGTGGATCGCCGTGATCGGCAGGCCGACGAGCTTGGGGAAGACCTGCACGGACACGTCCGCCTCGACGCGCGCGGAGACGACGACCTCGTCCTTGATGGGGCCGGTCTCCAACGGTTGGACGACGACGAGCGTCTCGCGCACCGCGTCGCGACCGCCGCTCACGCCGGCGGCCGGCGGGCGCTCGTCGACGGTCACGTCGGGCGCGGCGTCGTCGCCGTCCGCGGGCGACTCGTCGGCGGAGGTCGGCGCGGCGTCGGCCGACGCGAGGTCGCCGTCCGCGTCGGCGCCGAGGCAACCCGGGAGCGCGAGGGCGGACACGACGAACAGGACGGCGCAGAGGCGGAGGCGCATGAGGGCCCGGGAGACGACGGGGGCGGAGAGCCGCGGCGAGTCTAGTGCAGCGGGGATTCGGCGACGGACGGCCGTATGGTACGTCATGGAGATGCCACGGCCGACGCCCATCGACGCCTGCGACGACGCGGCCCACGGCTGGATCGACATCCGCGAGGCGCGCCGCATCGTGCTCGCCCACGCGAGACCGCTCGAGGGCGTCGAGCGCGTGCCCGTCACCGAGGTCACGGGTCGCGTGCTCGCCGAGGACGTCCTCGCGGACGGCGACCTCCCGCCCTTCGACCGCGTCATGATGGACGGCTTCGCGGTGCGCGCCGAAGACGTCGCGGGCGCGCCCGTCGTGCTGCCCGTGGTGGGGGAGGTGGCGGCCGGCGCGACGGGCGACGAACCGCTGCGGCCCGGCACCGTGCGCGCGATCATGACGGGCGCCCCGCTGCCGCCCGGCGCCGACGCCGTCGTGCCCGTCGAGTGGACGGAGCGCGAGGGCGACGCCGTGCGCATCGAGCGCGCGCTGCCCGCCGGCAAGCACGTCGCACCGCGCGGCGAGGACCTCGCGGCGGGCGACGCCGTGGCCCGCGCCGGCGAGCGCGTCGGTCCGCTCGGCCTCTCCGTGCTCGTGTCGTCGGGCGCGGCCGAGGTCGCCGTGCGCGCGCGACCCCGCGTCGCGCTGCTCACCTCCGGCGACGAGCTCGTGCCGCCCGGCGCGCCCGTGCGCCGCGGCCAGATCCGCGAGAGCAATGGACCGGCGCTGGCCTCCGTGCTCGCGCGCACCGGCGCCGAGGTCGTGCCGCTCGGCGTCGCCAAGGACACCCGCGAGGACCTCGCCGCTCTCGTCGAGCGCGCGCTCGCGTGCGACGTCGTCGTGCTCACCGGCGGCTCGTCGGTGGGGCGCTACGACTTCTCCGCGGAGGTCGTCGAGTCCTTCGGCGCGACGCGGCACTTCGACCGCCTCTCGGTGAAGCCCGGCAAGCCGACGCTCTTCCACACGCGCGGCGACACGCTCCTCTTCTGCCTGCCCGGCAACCCCGTCGCCGCGCTCATGACGGGGCGCGTGCTCGTCGCGCCCGCGCTGCGCCGCCTCGCCGGGCACGACGTCCCGGAGTGGACGCCCGTGTCGCGCACGCTCGCGCGCGCCGTGCGACGCAACCCGGTGCGCGACCTGCTCATCCCCGTGCGCGAGGTCGGCGACACCGTCGACTTCGGCGGCTGGCACGGCTCGGGCGACCTCACGAGCATGGCGCGCGCCGACGCGTTCGCGTACGTCGCGCGCGGCGAGGGCGAGGCGTCCGCCGGCACGCCCGCCGACGTCTTCCCGCTGCTGCGCGAGGTTCCCTGGTGAGAGAGGCCCCCTTGTGAGCGACGCGCGATGCGGGACGGGGGGCGACGGGTCCGCGCGCCCGACGAAGGACGACGCGCGCGACGGCACACCGCCCGGGCGGGCGCTCGCGTGGGGCGCGCTCGGCGTCGCGCTCCTCGTGCTCGCGTTCCCGCCCTTCGGGCTCTGGCCCGCCGGGCTGCTCGCGCCCTGGCCGTTCGGCGTCGCCGCGACCCGCGCCCGCTCCGGCGCGCGCGCCTTCTGGCTCTTCACGCTGCTCGGCGTCGGCGTCATCTGCGGGACCACGTGGTGGCTCTCCGAGACGCACGTCTTCAACCTCGCCGTCGTGACCGTCGTCGAGGCGCCGCTCGTCGGCCTCCTCGGCTGGCTCGCCTGGCGCACCCTCCGCACCGGCGCCGTCTTCCCCGCGCTCCCCGTGCTCTGGACCGCCCACGAGATGGTCCGCATGAGCTGGCCGGAGACCGGATACGGGTGGGGGCTCCTCGGCCAGGCGCTCGCCGCGAGCCCGCTGCTCGTCCAGGTCGCGGACCTCGGCGGCGTGCTCGCCGTCTCCTTCGTGGGGGCCAGCGCCGCCGCCGCCGTCTGGGCCCAGCTCGCGGGCCGCCCCGGCCGCACCGGCGCGCTCGCCGTCGTGGGCCTCGCCCTCCTCTATGGAGCGCTCCGGCCCGGCACCCTGCCGGAGCCCGAGCCCGGCCCCCTCGTCGCGACGATCCAGCCGGGCTTCCCGCAGGAGCTCAAGGACGACGGCGACGCCGCGCCCGTCCGCTACCGCCGCTGCGCCGACCTCGTCGCGGTCATCGCCCGCGACCACCCCGACGTCGACCTCCTCGTCTTCCCCGAGACCATGTGGCCCGGCGGCATGCTCGTCGACGCGCGGCGGGCCGACACCCCGCCCGACCCCGAGGGCCGCGTCGACGCGACCCTCGCCGAGGAGCAGCGGCTCCTCCGCGACGGCCCGCTCGGCCGCCTCCTCGACCTCTTCCCGGCCGGCGGACCCCACTGGCTGCTCGGCACGCCCGCCTGGGGCCTCGCGTCACCCGAGGACGCCCGGCCCGGCGGCCGGCCGCGCATGCTCAACTCCGCCGTCCTCTTCTCCCCGACGGGCGACCGCCTCGGCCGTTACGACAAGCACATCCTCATCCCCGGCGGCGAGACGATCCCGTTCCGCGGCACGCTCCCCGAGGCCGTCCGCGCCTGGCTCGACCGCATGGTCCGCGACCTCGCCGGCTTCCTGCCCGACGTCATCCCCGGACCGGGGCCCGTCGTCCTCCCCGTCCCGCTCGGCCCGGCCGGCGCGAACCTCCCCGTCGGTGTCACCATCTGCTTCGAGAACGCCTATGGGGACTTCAACGGCGCCCTGGCGGACCAGGGCGCGGCCTTCCTCCTCAACCTGTCCAACGAGGGTTGGTTCGGGACCTCGCCGGAGTTCGACCACATGGAGCTGCAGTCGGTGCTGCGGGCCGTCGAGACCCGCCGGGCGCTCTTCCGCTCCACGAACACAGGCATCTCGTGTCTCGTCCGCCCGGACGGCCGGCGCCCCGAGGGCGACGACCGCCTCGAGGTGGGGGGCGTCGACCGCGGCGTCGCCGGCACCTTCGCCGCCCGCGTCCCGCTCCATCGCGGCACGACCCCGTACGTGCTCTGGGGCGACCTGCTCGGGTACCTCTGTCTGACCGGCGCCGCCGTCCTCGTCTGGCTCCGACGGGCGTCGCGCGTTCCTTGACACTCGCCTGGACCCCACTTACGCTCCGCAAACCGCTTTCCGTGAGGGCCACGGGAGGTCGGTCACCCCGAACCTGCCCACCCGTCTCCCCACACCCGTTCCCTGGGATCGCTGAGGTCGCATGAGCAGCATTGGCAAGATCTTCGTCGTCGTGAACCTGGTCCTCTCGCTCGTGCTCCTGGGCTCGCTGAGCGCGCTCCTCAACGCCTCGAAGTCGACGGCGGAGGACGTGGCCGCCCTCGAGACCGAGGTCTCCGCGAAGCAGGCCGAGCTCGAGCAGGCCCAGTCCGAGTTCGCGACCCAGTCGCGCATGCTCGACCAGGAGAAGAACCAGCTCGCCGGTGAGAAGGCGGACCTCGAGGTCGAGCGCGACAACGCGCGCCGCGAGGCCGAGAGCGAGGCGAACGACAACCAGCAGCTCCGCGACGACCTGAGCAAGCTCACCTCCAGCTACGAGCTCCTCCAGGGCGACCTCTCCGCGGCCCAGTCCCGCAACGACGACCTCGCCTCGCGCAACGACGACCTGCGCGACGCCGCGCAGCAGGCCCAGGAGGGCGCGCGCCAGGCCGAGCTCGCCCGCCGCGACCTCGAGGAGCGGATCGCCGGCTACGAGAGCACCATCGAGGGCCTCAACGGCGAGCTCACCGTCGCCATGGACCGCGCCCGCCAGGCCGAGCGCCTCGTCGAGGTCGCCAAGGCCTCCGGCTTCGACTCGACCTCCATCATGGCGCCGCCCGCGATCGACGCGCTCGTCGCCCAGGTCGACCAGGAGTACGGCTTCGTGATCCTCGACAAGGGCGGCAACGACAACGTCGAGAAGGGCTACGTCTTCGACGTGTTCCGCGGCGCCGACTACCTCGGCCAGGTCCGCGTCGACACCGTGAACGACAACTACTCCACCGCGCGCATCCTGCTCAGCAACGGCACCATGCGCGCCCACGACCGCGCGACGACGCGCCTCTAAGCACCCCCCCGAGAGACGGAGAGCACACGTGGCCAAGTCACGCAACGCGAACCGCGGCGGCGGGCGCAAGGGCAAGCCGGCGAAGGACGCGACCTTCGAGGTCGAGGATCAGGACGAGCTCGAGGCCGCGGCCGCGAGCCCCGGCGGCGACCTCGAGTCGGCGCTCGTCTTCGTGACCCTCATCGCCCTGATCGTCGGCATCATCCTGGCCCAGGTCGAGCTGTCCGGCAGCTACGGCAAGGGCCTCTTCGGCTGATCCCCGCCGGGCCCGATCGCTCGGGCCCCCGCGAGAGGACGGCAGGCAGGACGAGCACTGGTCGCGGTCCGTCCTTCGAGTCTCGGACTGACGGGCGTCGCCCGCCGACCGGCCCCGGATGACGGGAGCCGCGCGACCGAGCCTGCCGCCGGGGGTCGGCGACGCCGCGGATCGGAGCAGGGCGTCCCGCGGCGGCGATCCGGGCGAGGTCCGGCGACGGAGTCCGGAGCCGCACCCGGAGCCGTAACCGGAGCCGGTGCCGAACCCGGCGCCGAACCCGAAGCCGAAGCCGAACCGGAAGCCGAACCGGAAGCCGAGCCGGGTGCCGTGCCGGACGCGACGGTGCCGGCGCGCTCCACGTGCGTCTCCTGCTGCGGGCGCAGGGCGGAGTGCTGTCCAGGGGCTCGCGGCGTGCCGCGTGGGTGGGCGTCGGGGCGGTTCGCGCGGCGCGACGGTCGGGTGAGGGCTCGGGGATCGGGCACCGGTGCGCGTCGGGCCTGCGCCCGCAGGGCGAGCGCTCTCGCGGTGGTCGGCGGCGGGTGTCCGGGCGGCGTGCTCGGGGGCTCGTCCCGGCGGCTCGAGGCACGCCGCCGTCCCGTCGACGGCTGCGTCCCCCGCGCGGAACGCCGCGCCGCGCGTCGTCGAGCGCGGCGCGTCGTGCGCCGGCGTCGCCCCCGCGCGCGGTGACGCTCGCGCGCGACGAGTCGCCGCGCGTC
>JAUIEF010000022.1 GCA_030428785.1 bacterium | reverse complement strand
GCGCTCGCCCGCGCGGCGGCCGGCGCGGACGCGTCCGACCGCGTGCTCGTCATCCTGCAGCTCGCGGGCGGCAACGACGGGCTCTCGACCTTCACGCCCTGGGACGACGACCTCTACTACCGCGGGCGCGGCGTCATCGGCATCCCCAAGTCGCAGCTCCTGCGTCTCGACGACCTCAACGGCTTCCACCCCGCGCTGCCGCGGATCGCGGCGCGGTGGGAGCGCGGGCAGCTCGGCATCCACCAGGCGGTGGGCTACCCCGACCCGAACCTCTCGCACTTCCGCAGCCAGGACATCTGGGACGCGGGGAGCACCGCGGGCGCGCTCCCGTCGACGGGCTGGGCGGGCCGGCTCTACGACGGCTTCGACGGCGCGCGCGAGAACGCGGTGGGCATGCTCGCGGTCGGGCGCGACACGATGCCGCTCGGCCTGCGCGCCGACCGCAGCACGGCCTGCGTCGTGCCGAACATCGCGAGCTACCGCATCCGCCACGCGCCGGACGGCAGCGCGACGCCGGAGCAGGACGCGCGCGCGCGGGCCATCGCGGCGCTCAACGCGCCGGGCGCGGGCGACGCGTCGCGCGGCGCCGGCACGGGCATGGGCGGCGGCGCGGCGGGCGCGGACGGCATGTCCCCGCACGACGTCGTGCGCCCCGTCACCGACGCGTTCCGCGCCGCGACGACCTCCATCGCGCAGCTCGAGAGCGTGCTCGACTACGCGCCGCGCGCCGAGTTCCCGGATCACAAGCTCGGCCACGACTTCCGCCTCGTCGCGCGCGCGATCGGCGCCGGCCTGCCGACGCGCATCGTCTACATCACGCTCGACGGCTTCGACACGCACACCGAGCAGCTCCGCATGCAGAACATGCTGCTCGGCCGC
This sequence comes from bacterium, assembly GCA_030428785.1. Lineage (GTDB taxonomy): Bacteria > Planctomycetota > B15-G4 > B15-G4 > B15-G4 > JAUIEF01. The sequence goes on along the minus strand of JAUIEF010000022.1, from coordinate 40,612 downwards.
GTCGACGGCGCGGTCGACGCCTTCCTCGAGGAGATGGAGACGCTCGGCCGGCTCGACGACGTGCTCGTGCTCTGCATCTCGGAGTTCGGGCGGCGCATCGAGGAGTGCGGCGTCGGCGACACGGCCGGCTCCGACCACGGCGCGGCGAACGCGCTCTTCGCGCTGGGCGGCCGCGTGAACCCGGGCCTGCACGGCGGGCAACCCGCGCTGGACGCGCTCGACGAGACCGGCAACCTCGTCATGAGGACGGACTTCCGGCAGGTCTACGCGAGCGTCGTCCGCGACTGGTTCGGCGGCGACCCGGACGCCATCCTGGGCCCCGGTTTCGAGCCCGTGGAGCTCCTCGCGTCATGACGTCCCCGACCCTCGCACGCGCCGCAGCGTGCGCCGCGACCCTGCTCGCGTTCGCCGTCCTCGCGCCGCCCGCCGCCGCGCAGGAGCGTCCCAAGCAGGACCACGACGCCGCCGGTCGCGCGACGGCCCCCACCGTCGGCGACGACGCCGAGCCCGGGCGCCGCCGCGCGCGCCCCGTCGACACGGCACACCCGCGCCCCGCGCTCGACGAGATCCCCGTGCCGCCGGGCCGCACGACGCCGCCCGAAGGTCGCGAGCCGGCGCCCCTGCCCCGCGGCCTCGACCGCAACGACTTCGTCGCCGACCGCTTCACCGCGCCCGGCCAGTCCGTGGAGTACGCCTTCGAGGCGCGCGCGGGCGAACTCTCGATCCTCGAGATCGCGACCTGGGGCTACCAGCGCTCGTGGAACTCCGTGATGGCGGTGCGGATCCTCGGCCCGGACGGCCGGCGGCTGGCCGCGGCGCGCCGCGCGGGCGAGACGGCGTATCGGTGCTTCCTTCCCTTCGCGGCTCCGGAGGACGGGGTGTATCGGGTCGTCCTGGAGTCGGTCGAGGAGTTCTTCCGTTACACGCTCGTCCGGCACTCCGACTACCCGGCGGCGACGGGCGCGCCCGTGGGCTTCGCGGAGCGCGCGGTCGCGACGGACGACGGCCGCGAGGTCTTCCGCGGCTACCTCGCGTCGCCCGACGACACGCGCCGGGTGCGGCTCGACGTCGAGGCCGGCGAGGAGCTCGCGCTCTCCGTGCTCAACGACCACCCCATGGGACGTCGCCAGAAGGAGATCGCGCGCAAGCCCGACGGCCCGGGCGACCTGCGCGACGTGAAGCGCGGCCGCGGCGGCCCGCGCGGAGGACGCGGCGCGCCCGACGACGACACGGACACCCCGGACGACGACGGCCGCGGCCGACCCGGCGGCGACGGCGGCCCCGGTCCGCGCGGCGGACGCGGCGGGCCCGAGGACGGCGACGGCCGCGGCCCTCGCGGCGGACCCGAGGACGACGCGCCGCGCGGCCCCCGCGGCACGCCTGACGACGGCGAGGGCCGCGGTCCTCGCGGCGGGCCCGACGGCGACGCGCCGCGCGGCCCCCGCGGTCGCGACGGCGGCAGCACCCCCGACGACGACGCCTCCCCGCGCGGCATGGGCGGCATGCGCGGCGGTCGCGGCGGGCCCGCGCGCGGCGGCGACGCCCCCACCGCCGACTTCCCGGACCTCGTCGTCACCGTGCGGCAGGGCGGCGAGGTCGTCGCGGGCCCCGGCCACTTCGTGCTCTTCACGCCCGCGACCTCCGGCACCTGCGAGGTCGAGGTCACCGCGACGAGTCGCGGCGAGGGCGGCCTCTTCGCGCTCGAGCTCGACCGCGCGCCGGCGCGCGTCGCGGTCTCCGGCTACGTCGGCGACGAGGCCGACGACCCGGTGCCCGGCGTCACCGTGACCTTCTTCCGCCAGCCCGGCAGCGACCCCGTCGGCGAGTCGACGAGCGACGCCGACGGCGAGTTCGCGCTCACCGTGCTCCCCGGCGACTACGTCCTCCGCGTGCGCCGCGACGGCGAGCCGCGCACCGAGCACGTGCAGGTGAACATCCCCCGCGCGCGCGAGGTCAACCTCGTGTGGGCGACGGCGGGGCGCTGACGGGGCGCCTCGTCCGACCTCAGCCGGGCGCCCCCCCGAGCGGCCGGTGCTCGCCGCCGGGACCCGGCGTCACGTGGAGCACGCGGCTCGGCTCGTGGAGGATCGCGCGGTGCCACACGCCGCGCGGCACGACGAGCGCCTGTCCGGGACGGAGCTCGACGCGGCGCGGCGGGGCCTCGTCCTCGAGCACGACCTCGATGCGGCCGGAGAGCAGGACGAGCAGCTCGTCGCCGTCGGGGTGACGCTCGCCGGCGTGCGGCGGCGCGCGCTCCATGAGCGGCGCGCTCACGGCGAGCCCGTCGAGGCGCGGCGGCGGCCCGGACTCCCAGACGACGACGCGCGCGGCGCCGTCGCGCCCGAAGCACAGCAGCGTCTCGCCCGGGTCGAAGGCGTCGCGCGGCGCGGGCTGCGTCGATCCGGTGCGGTCCGTCATGTCGGGTCCTCGGGTCCGTGCGCTCCGGCCGGGCGCGTCACGTCGTCGCCGGGCGCTCCGCCAGCACCGCCTCGAGCCGGTCGAGGGTCTGCTCGTTGCCCGAGCCGGCGTAGGCCGCGATGCGCTCGGCCGCCTCGGCCGTCGGGAACACCTGCCGCCAGAAGAGCTCGGTGCGGCCGTCGCGCTCGGTGAAGGTCGCGACGAGCTCGAAGGGCGGCTGCACGTCGTGGCTCAGGCGCAGCCGGCGCGGCGCGTCGACCTCGAGCAGCGTCGTCTCGTTCGCGTGGTCGGTGCCGTCGGGCGCGTGCATCGTGAACAGCCAGCGGCCGCCGGGCGTCGCGTCGAACGCGTGGAAGGTCGTGCGGAAGCCGTCGGGTCCCCACCAGCGCGCGAGGACGTCCGCGTCGAGCCACGCGGCGAACACGCGCTCGGCCGGCGCGTCGATGACGCGCGTCGTCACGAGCTCGCGCTCGAAGCCGCGCAGCGGGCGGTTGAGCTCCGTGCGCCACGTGGTCGGGTCGTCGCCCGACTCGGGTCCGACGACGTAGGACTCCCACAGGTCGTCGTGCGCTTCGTGCCCGGACGAACCGAGCCACGCCTCGAAGGCGCCCCACGCCGGACCGAGCTCCTCGTACGCGCCGCGGTGCACGGTGCGCGCGACGGTGCGCGCCGGCATCTCCGTCGGGACGACGCGACCGCTCGGCGTCACCGGCGTCGCGACGGGCACGCCGACCTCGAGGTCGAAGGTCGTCGTCGGGTGCCGGAAGTGGTGGCTGAACACGGGACCCGTCGGCGCGAGCCCCTGCGCGGCGACGGCCTGCAGCACCTCGCCGATCGCGGGGCCCATGGCCGTCCGGAGCTCGTCGTGCGTGAGCTCGAGCCGGATCACGGCCGCGTGGAACGGCGCGCTGCGGACGACGACGGGCGCGTCGGTCGCGGCGGGCATCAGCGCAGGTAGCCCGTGATGATGACGGCCTCGGCGTCCGCGTCGACGCGCGCGCTCCCGCTGCCGTGGTCGTGATGCACGCCGCAGTCGGGGCACGTGCCGCTCGGCTCGGTCGCGGCGCCGTGCCCGGCCGTCGGCTCGCCGGACGCCTCTCCCGGATCCGCCGTCGAGGGCTCGCCGGCGCGGCCGCACGCGCCGACCAGCGCGAGGACCGCCGCGGCCGCCGCCGCGATCGACGAGCGCCCCGTGCCCGCCGGGCGCCGGAACGCCCCGTCGGCGTCGGCGACGTACGCGCCGCAGAAGCCGCCCGCCGCGCGCTTCTCCGCGATCTCCTCGTCGGTGAGCGCGTGGAGGTCGAGCACGTGCGTGTCGCAGTCGTCGCAGGAGCGGCGCACGCCGTCGCCGGACAGCGAGGACCAGGCGCGGTCACACGGGCGTTCGATCCGGACGGGGTCGGTCATGGTCGCGGCTCCTCTTCTTCTCGTCGTCGGCGACGGGTCGAGCGTAGCACGCACCGCGCCGTGCCGGTGTGGGAGAGCGCCTCCGCCCCGCGCCTCACGTGACGATCTGGAGCGCGACCCACGGCACGAGGTGCAGCACGAACATCGTGAGCTTCAGGAACGCCATGCCGGCGTAGTGGATCGCGTCGAACTGCTCCGGCGTGAGGCGGAACCAGCGGCCGTGGAACCGGTGGAGCCGGTCGCGGCAGCAGAGGTAGACGGCGAACCACCAGAGCAGCAGGCCCGTCTCGATGACGGCGGACCAGAGCAGCACGTCCTTCAGGAGCTGGATGTCCATGGGGCACCCTCCGCGCCCCCCGCCTCCGCGCATCGCCGTCCCCGAAGATCGCCCGACCCCGCCGCGCGCGCCATACGCACGGGACCGCAGGGCGTCGTCACGCCGTGCCCATGCGGACGCCCCGCACGACGAGCGCGGATCAGTCCTCGCCGGGCGTGATCGTGACGGCGTGGGCGTTCGTGAAGGACGCGCTCGAGCCGTCGAGCAGCGGTCCCACGAGCGCCTGGAAGATCATCGTCGTCCCGATCACGCTCGGCGACGTCGGCACGGGCACCGGGATCTCGAGGCGCGTCTGCGTCGGCGCCGACGCGGAGAACACGACCACGGGACGGCGGAGCTCGAGGAGCCATCCGTACGACTTGTACGGGGTGCCGGCGACGACGGGCTCACCGCGCGCGACGACGACCTGGGCCGGCGCGTCGAAGAGCAGCTCGAGCGTGCCCTCCGCGCCGACGGTGATGTCCGTGTCGCCGGTGAGGTGCGGCGTGTAGAGGTACGGCTGCACGCTGGAGACCCGCGCGCCGCTCTCGACGACCTCGACGATCACCGTCTCGCCCGGTCGGCGGCCCGGGGGCACGATGGCCCGCAGCGTGGTCGAGTCGACGCGCGAGACCGCGGGCGACGGGATGCCGCCGAACAGCACCGTCGGCTGCGGGTCGGTCGTGCCGTAGAGACCGGAGAGCCGGACGGCCTGCCCACCGCCCCAGTCCCCGAGCGGCGGGTCGATGGAGAACCCGACGGGCGCCGTCGACGGCACGAACACCGCGTCGCCGAACAGCGTGCCGTCGTTGACGCCGACCGCGTCGCTCCCGTCGCCGTCGAGGTGCCACACGGCGAGCAGGCCCGGCGCCTGCTCGAGCGCCAGGCTCATCGTCGACGCGATCTCCTCCTGCGTGCGCTCGACGTCCCAGAGCCGCACCTCGTCGATCTCTCCCTGGAACTCCTCGGTCACGCCCTGGTACGCGCCGAACCAGAGGTCGTCGGAGTGGTCGAAGCAGGACGGCGCCGACTCCATGCCGACGAGCACGCCGTCGACGTAGAACTTCATGATGCCGGCGGGCGCCCCGTGAGGGCCAGGTGGTGCCACTCGCCGAGGTACTCCGAGTTGAGCGCGGAGTCGTAGGCGACCTTGAACCCGTCGCAGTGCAGGAGGCCGCTGAGACGCGGGGCCTGGAACGACCACGAGAGCATGTACCCGACGCGGCTCCCCTTGCGGATGATCCGGCCATGGGAGACGGAGCCCTCGCCCTTGACCCACGCCTCGATCGTGATCGCGTCGAGCGGCTCGAGGGACGGGTGCTGCGGGATGCGCAGGGCGCTGTCGCTCCCGTCGACGCGCAGGGCGCCGTTCTCCTGGGCGAGCACCGGGCCGCCCAGCGCGAACGCGGCGAGGAGGGCGAGCGGCAGCCGCCGCCACGGGAGGCGGCGGCGCGACGGGGACGCGGGGACGGTCATGACGCTCCTCTTCGGAAGGGACCCGGTGCACGAGGGTACCGCGGATCGCGCGTCGCGGGGGCGGGGCGGACCGGGCCGGGTCGGCGCGGACCGGGCCGACGGTCGCGAGGCTACGCCTTCCTGCGCGCGGACGTCTTCTTCGCGGCGGCCTTCTTGCGCGCGGCCTTCTTCGCGGCCGGCGCCGCCTTCTTCTTCGCAGCGGCCTTCGCGGACGTCGGCGTCTTCCTCGTCGCCTTCCTCGCGCCGCCGCCCGACGCCACGGCGTAGCTCTCGTCGATCCAGGCGCGCCAGTGCTTCGCGGGCAGCGGGTCGTCGGTCGGGAAGCGCACGGTCACGAAGCCCGTCTTGCCGACCTCGAAGCGGTCCGGCTGCGCCTTCGCGAGCGTCCGTGCGTCGTCCAGCGAGTCGCCGAGCTTGAGCATGAGCTTGCAGCGCCCGCCCTGCATGCCGACGTAGAGGAACGCCTTGCCGCCGACCTTGAAGCTGTCCTGCGTGCACGCGGTGCCAGCGTCGACGCCCGCCTTCTTCCCCGCGTGCCGACGGATCGCGTCGAGCGGGTCCTTCTTCGCGGGCGTCACGCCTCGTACGGCCCGTCGACCAGGCGCTGCGAGATCCACCAGAGGTTGCCCCAGGCGTCGCGCACGCCGCCCTGCCGGTCGCCGTAGTCCATGTCCATGGCGGGCATGAGCTCCGTCGCGCCGGCGCCGACCGCGCGCGCCATCGACGCGTCGGCGTCCTCGACGTACAGGTAGTGCGAGGCGGGGAGCGCGGGGAAGCCGTCCGTCGCCTCGCTCAGCATGAAGCTCGTGTCGCCGACGCGCACGTGCGCGTTCGCGATGCGCCCCTCGTGCACGGTGCGGTGCACCTCCTCGGCGCCGAGTCCGTCGACGAGGAACGCGATGAACCGGTCGGCGCCCTCGACGAAGAGGTAGGGCGTGAGCGTGTGGAAGCCGGGCGGGATGCGCATGGGGGTCTCCTCTCGGGGCGGGCGTCCATCATGCGCGATCGCCGCGCCCCGTGTCGCGCAGCAGCCCTCTGACGAGCCGCCGGAACTCGCGGGGCGTCGCGCCGACGCCGGCGCGGAACGCGCGCGACATGTGGGCCTGGTCCGCATAGCCCGCGTCGAGCGCGACGGCGGAGGCGGGCCGGCTCGCGGAGGCGTCGGCGAGGAGCCCGGCGGCCCGGCGCAGGCGCGCGGCGAGGCGCACCTCCGTCGGCGACGCGCCGTAGTGTCGGCGGAAGGCGCGCGCGAGGTGGACGCGGTGCACGCCGTGCTCGGCGGCCAGCGCGGCGAGGGACGGCGGCGCGTGCGCGTCCTCCTCGAGCCGCTCGCGCGCGGCGCGCAGCCAGGCGGGCGGCGGCCCGCGCGTCGGGGCGTCGTCGTCGAGCGCGGCGAGCACCTCGGCGGCCGCGTCGTCGAGGTCGACCGACGTCGCCCGGCGGGCGGCCGTCCCGGCGTCGTCGGCGGCGACGCCCGGACCGGCGTGCGCGTCGGCGCCCTCGCCGTCGTCCGCGAGCGCCCGCACGAGCGCGAGCCACGGAGCGCGCGGACCGAGCCCGCTCCACGACCAGCGGCGCAACGGGGCGAGATCGTCGCGCGCGTCGTGCTCGACGTCCGCGCCGGGCACGAGCTGCACGACGAGCGCGCCGCGCGGTCCGAAGCGGTTGCCGTGCACGGTGCCCGCGGGCTTGACGACCCGCTCGAGGCAGCGCGCGTCGACGCCGCGCCCGCGCACCTCCTCGCGGAGCGCGCCCGCGAGCACGAGCGAGACCGACGCGCGCGCGTGTCCGTGCGGCGGGTGTACCTCGCCGGGCTCGTAGCGCACGAGGCAGGCCTCGCCGCCGTCGGGCGTCTTCCGTGTCGCGATGCGCTGTGCCATGGTCGGTCCGGCCGGGGCGGGGTCACCATGTTGCACGCGTTCAAGACGCGCGGGCCGCCTCCCCGGCAGGATCCACGGAGACGCCACGGATGCGCGCCGCCGGGCGCGCGCCGCCCCCCGCCCCGCGGACCTCCTCCATGCACGCCTCGTCTCGCAGTCCCCGCACCGCGCTCGCCGCCCTCGCGCTCACCGTCCTCGCGCTCGCCGTGGGTCCGGCGCCCGCCCTCGCGGCGTCCCGCGCGCCGGACGACGTGGCCGACGACCTCGACGCGCGCCTCCGCCCGCTCGTCGAGGAGGCGTTGGCCGTCGACGCGACGCCGGGCCTCCAGGTGGCCGTCGTGTTCGCGGACGGTCGGACCTGGTCGGACGGCTTCGGCATCGCGGACCTCGACACGGGGCGCCCCGTCACGCGCACGACGCGCTTCTACATCGCGTCGACGACCAAGGCGCTCACCGCCCTCGCGGCCGCGCGGCTCGACGCGCGCGGCGAGCTGGACCTCGACGCGACGCTCGCGGAGGCGTTGCCCGACGCGCCCTGGCCGGCCGACGCGCACGCCGACGACGTCACGGTGCGCGACCTGCTCACGCACACGCACGGACTGAGCCACCCCGCGCTCGGTTTCCGCGTCGCGTTCACCGGCCAGTACACCGTCGACAGCTTCGTCGACGCGCTCGCCGACGTCCGCTCCGGTCCGCGCAGCTTCCGCTACACGAACTTCGGCTACGACATCGTCGGCGTGATCCTCGACCGGGAGCGCACGCGCGGCTGGACCGACGTCGTCGCGCGCGAGGTCCTCGAGCCGCTCGGCATGACGCGCACGACGGCGCACATCTCGGAGGTGCCCGCCGACGAGCTCGCGATGCCGCACGAGCACGGCGCGCACGGCCCCGAGCGCATCGACCTGCGCAAGGGCGACGCGAACATGGGCCCGGCGGGCGGGCACGTCACGACCGCAGACGACCTCGCGCGGCTGCTGCTCGCCGAGCTCACCGGCGGCGTCCTCGACGGCGAGCAGGTCGTGCCGGCCGAGGTGATCGCCGAGACGCAGCGCGCGCAGGTCGTGCAGGAGCGGACGTTCCTCCACTACGTCCGGCACGCGTGGGGGCTCGGCTGGGACATCGGCACGCTCGACGGCGAGACGGTGCTCCACCGGCCGGGGGGCTTCGCCGGGTACTACAGCAACGCCGCGTTCTTCCCGGAGCACGGCTTCGGCGTGGCGGTGCTCGTCAACGGCGGCTCGACGTCGGCGGTGCTCGCGGAGGACGTCGTCGCGGCGATCGTCGACACGCTGCTCGGGCGGCGGGACGCGCTCGTCCGGCACGCGCGGCGGCTCGAGGACCTCGGGCTGCAGCTCGCCGGGGCACGGGAGCGGCTCGCGTCGCGCCCCGCGCCGCCGCCCGTGACGGACGCGCCGACGCGCGCGTGGGACGCCTACGTCGGCGACTACGCGCACGAGATGTTCGGCACGATCACCGTCGAGCGCACGGACGACGGCCTGCGCATGACGATGGGCCCCATGGCCTCGACGCTCCTGCCGCTCGCCGACGACGCGGACGCCTTCCGCACGACGCTCTTCGGCGACGACGACGTCGCGGCTTTCGAGGGCGGCGCGACGGACGGCGCGCCCGCGGCGCTGCGCTTCCGCAGCGAGCCGGGGGCGGCGTACGCGCGACGCTGAGACGCGCGGCGGCGGCCTACCGCTCGAGTCCGCGCGTCATGAAGAACGAGTTGCCGTCCTCGACGTAGTCCGCGAACGGGCCGCAGCGGACGAAGCCGTGCCGCGCGTAGAGCGTGCGCGCGGGCTCGAAGCCGGGCTGCACGCCGGTCTCGAGGCTCAGCCGGGCGTAGCCGCGCGCCCGCGCGACCGCGACGAGGTGCTCGAGCAACGCGCTCGCGACGCCGCGCCGCAGGTGCGCGGCCGCCGTGCGCATGGACTTCACCTCACCGTGCGTCGCGTCGAGCTCCTGGAGCGCGCCGCAGCCCACGAGCTCGGCGCCGTCCCACGCGCTCCAGAACGTGACGCTCGGCGCCCGCAGCCCGTCGAGGTCCAGCGCGTGGATGCCCTCGGGCGGCGAGTGCGCCGCGACGCCGGCGAGGTGCTCGGCGAGCAGCGCGCGCACGGCGTCGCCCGAGAGGTCGTCCTCGCGGATCGCGAAGCGCGTGTCGCGCGCGCTCAGCGACCGCCCTCCGCGGCCTCGTCCTCCGTCACGCGGCGGTACGCGGTGTGCGGCTCGTTGTTGAAGTCGCCGCCCGTGAAGAGGATGTCGTTCGCCGGGTCGCGCGCCTTCGCGTACATGAGGATGAAGGACTCGGCGTCGCCCATCGGGTCGCCGCCCCGCTCGCGGAAGAAGAGCACGTGGGGGTTGCCGTTGACCTCCGTGAGCACGAACGGGTACTCGTCGTCACCGACGGTCATCGTGCCGGCCATGGAGATCGCCCGGCCCGCGAAGAACTCCTCGTACTTCCCGGGGACCCGCCCGGCCACGGCCGGATCGGAGCGGAACGACAGCCGGCGTTCCTTCCCCGCCTTGCCGCGGAGCCGCTCGGTGAGCGCGGCGTCGGTGATCCAGTCGCCCTCCATGCGGCTCGCCGCGACGTTCTCGGGGTTCTCCTCGACGGCCAGCCCGCCGATCGGCCCGGCCGCGAGGGACAGGAGCCCCGCGGCGAGCAGCGTGATCACGATGAACGATCCCTTCGACATCCTCTCTCCTCCTGTGATGAACCGGACTCCCCGGCGCCGACGGCATCCTACCGCGCCGCGGCTCACACGACCCCCTCGCGCTGCAGCACCATGATCGCGGCGAGCACCGCGAGCAGGAGGACCCAGATCGTCACGGCGCGGCGCGTCGCCTTCGTCGCGCGGTGGCTCTCCCAGAACGAGCGCGGGCCGACCTTCTGCACGAGGAAGGTCGCGATGGCGGCGAGGTTGATGCAGGTCGTGTTGACGAGCGCGAGCACGAGCGCGCCGACGGCCGCGCCGCCGTGCCCGGCGCCCGTGAGCAGGCCGGCCGTCACGATCGGCGGCAGCAGCGCGACGGCCACCATGACGCCGACGACCACGGCCGGCACGCCGCTCGTGAACGCGAGCGAGCCCGCCGCGCCCGCCGCGAGCGCGAGCACGACGTCCGTCGCCCCGGCCTGCGTGCGCGACGCGATCTCCGCCGCGCCCGGGTCCACCTCCGCGACGAGCCCGATGAGCACGCTGAGCGCGCCCGCCGTGACGACGCCCGTCCCCGTCGCGCGCAGTGACCGCCGCACGAGCGCGAGGTCGCCCAGCGTGCAGCCGAGCGACAGCGCGACGTTGGGCCCGAGCAGCGGCGCGATGACCATGGCGCCGATGATGATCGCGACGTCGCCGCGCAGCAGCCCCACCGCGGCGACCACCGTCGACAGCACGACCATGACGACGAACACGCGCGTGGTGCGGCTCGCCTCGCGCAGGTCCTCGTGGAGCTCCTCGCGGCTGATGCGGCTGCCGACGGGCGGCTCCTCGCGCGCCGCCGCGTCCGCCGCCTCCGCGAGCGGCTCCTCCACCGCGGGCAGCGTCGCCTCCACGGGCAGCAGCACGATGCGGAAGTCGTCGCGCGTGCCGAAGCGCTTCACGAGCGCGTCCGACAGCGACTCCGCGTCGTGCGCGTCGAGCAGCACGCGCGCCTGGCCGGGACCGTCGGGGACGCCGGACGTCCATACCTGCACCGTGCGCACGCCCTCGAGCAGCCCGGTCACGCCGTCGAGCTCGCGGTACGGCAGCGTGACCTCGAGCAGGCGCAGCGCCATGTCGGCTCCCGTCGGGTCGACGCGGTTCCGCCGACGCCCCCGCGCGCGACCCGGGCGCGCGGGGGCGTCGACCGGTCAGCGCTCCGGCGGGAAGACCGTCGCCCAGTCGGCGGCCATGTCGACCACGGTCCAGCCCTTCGCCGCCGCCTCGTCGAGGCCCTCGTCGAGCTTGCCGATGTGCGACTCGCGGTCGTACGCCCACTCGCGCTCGCCGTCCGTGTGGCGCACGTACACGCCGAGGCGCGCGCCGTCGCCGGCGGTCGTCCACTGGATCATCTGGAGGTCGCCGTCCGAGTTCCCGAAGGCCGCGATCGGACGCCGCCCGATGTACCGGTGGATGTTCACGGGCTTCCCGTCCTTGTCGTCGAGGAAGTCCAGCTCGGGGAGCTTCACGATCACCGGCACGCCGTCGCGCATCTCGAACGCCGTCTTGATCGTGCTGCCGACGACCTGCTCCGGCGGGATGCCGTACACCTCGCCGACCCACGGCCGCATGAACTCGATGCCCCCGCCCGACACGATCCACGTGCGGAAGCCGTGGTCGCGCAGGTGGTCGAGCAGCTCGAGCATCGGCTGGTAGACCATCTCCGTGTACGGGCGGCCCGTCTCGGGGTGCCTCGCCGTGGCGACCCACTCGCGCACCACCGCCTCGAACTCGTCGGTCGTCATGCCGGCGTGCGTCGCCATGACGATCTCGAGGATGGCCTCCTCGCCGCCGGCGAGCGCGGCCTTCACGTCGCCCTTCAGCAGCGACGCGAACGGCTCCTCCGTCGCCCACTCCGGGTGCTCCGGCGCGAGCGCCTTCACGCGGTCGAGCGCGAAGAAGAGCTGGAAGTAGAGCGGCTGCTCGGCCCAGAGCGTGCCGTCGTTGTCGAACACGGCGATGCGCTCCTCGGCGGGCACGAACCCGGCGCCGCCCTTCTCGGTGACGCGCTCGACGAAGGACAGGATCGCGTCGCGCGCGGCGCCGTCGTTCCAGGAGGGCAGCGGGCGGTCCTGCGCGACGAGCGGCGACGCGCAGGCGACGAGGGACAGGACCAGCGGCAGGACGACGGACTTCACGGCTCTCTCCAGTTCTTCCGGGACGCGGGCGTCGGGCCCGGCGGCGGGGATCCTACCCGATGCGCGCGGGGTGCCGCCCGCCGTCGGCCGGTCCACGGTCAGGGCACGCTCACCTCGGCTTGTAGTGACGCCTCAACCATGAGCAGAGCCCGTCCAACCCCGGCATGAGGACCCGCTCCGTGATGTTGGACTGGTCGAGCTTGTCGCGCACCTCCCACTTCAGCTTCGCCGGGATCACGATCTTCAGGACGTCCACCCTGCCGGCGACGTGCGGCTGCTTCAGCCACTTCGTGACCGACAGGTACGGGTTGCTCAACACCATGAAGTAGGCGAACTGGTTCACGATGCGGTTGTCGAGCGAGGGAGGCTCGAAGAAGATCCCGACATCACGGTTGGGCGCCGAAAGACCGTCGAGCGTCTCCAGGTCGGCGATGGTGTTCTCCAGCGACTCGACGGTGAAGACACGCGCCCCGAGCTTGCGCAACTTGTTCTGGTGGTGCTGATCGAGCAACGAGTGAGCCTGCGCATAATTGATGCGCCAGACCGCGCCGTCCACGTGCATGTTGTGCAACTCACTCGTCGCGAAGTGCAGGGCGACCATGGGTGAGTAGGTCCAGTCCATGAGACGGGTCGGCAGCCCGTGATGCTGCGCCAGACTGAGCCAATGCCACTCGTGATGCGTGTCGATCAGATGAGGAAACGCGTACTTCTTGAACTGCTTGAGCAGGTTCTGCTCGAGCGTCGCGTACCGCTTCCGCTTGGGAGCCAGGCGCGTGAGGCTGTTCGTCAGACGCGAGCCCGCAGTGTTGATGCCGCGGAACGCGAAGGCGGAGCGGTGACGCCGGATGGCGGGGTCGAACGTCTTCGAGAAGAGCTTCTTCTGGAGGTGCGCCCAGTCCTTGGCAACGACTTTCTTGAACACGTTCTTCGGCTCCCGGCGGACGACGAGCAGCTCACGCTGACCGAGATCCCGAATGCCGTCAAGCCGCTCCCTTCAGGGTCCCGGCGCTCCGCGGCAGCCCTCCGCGCCTGCGCGCCGCCACACCTCCTCGCCGTCGACGAGCGGCAGGTCGGTGCGTGCGAGGCCGGCGCGCTCGGCGACGCGCCGGCTCGCGACGTGGTCCGGGTGGATGCACGCGCGCACGTCGGTGCGTCCGTTCCGGACGAGGTGCGCGACGAGCGCCGCGGCCGCCTCGGAGGCGTAGCCGCGTCCCTGCGCCGCCGCGCCGACGGTCCACGCGACGTGCGCGTGCGCCGCCGCGACGGTCGCCTGCACGGTGCCGACGGGGTCGACGCCCGCCGCGCCCCCGTCCGCGCCCCGCGGCACGAGCACCCAGTTGAGCCAGAGCTCGCGCCCGTCCGGCGAGCGGCGCGTCTCGAGCCGGCCGTAGCGCTCCGCGAGCGCGTCCTCCGACACGGGCGGCGCGCCGCCGGTGAACGCGTGCAGCCGCGCGTCCGCGAGGACGGGGAACAACCGCGCCGCGTGCGCCCGACGCAACGGCTCGAGCACGAGCCGCGGCGTCGTGAGCGGCACGTCGAGCGCGCGCTGCGTCGCGGCGTCGATCGGCGCGTCGCTCAGGACCGGTAGCCGAGCCCGTGCAGCGTCACGCCCGGCTTCCAGCGGTCGCCGCGCCCGGGGCGCAGCTCGGTGAAGAGCTCGACGCGCCCGAGGATGTCGAAGCCCGCGCGGTGGAAGCAGGCCATCGCCGCGGCGTTCCGGCCGACGGGGCGCACGGAGAGGTGCGTCATCCCGCGCGCGACCGCCTCCGCCCGCGCGTGCTCGAGCAACCTCGTGCCGAGCCCGCGCGAGCGGTGGGCGGCCGTCACGACGACCGGTTCGATCTCCGCCTCCGTGCCCTCGACGAGCAGCCCCGTGAGGCCGACGACCGCGCCGTCGACCTCGAGCACCCACGGACCGACGAGGTCGTCGCGCGCGAGGTAGGCGTCGAACTGCCGGCCGGGGTCGTCGCCGCCGAGCGCCGGATCCTCGTAGATGTCGCGGTGCCGCTGGGTCAGCTCGACCCAGAGCGCGCGACAGGCCTCGAGGTCGCCCGGCGCGTAGGCGCGGAGGACGGAGCCGTCCGTCAATCCTCGATCCAGGTCGGGTGGAGGATGGCCATGCCGCTGCCGGCCTTGACGTTCTTCACCTCGGTGACCGCGCCGTTCTTGCAGACGACGACGAGGTCGAGGTCCTCGTTGTAGCCGTACGCGACGTAGTGGGCGTGGTCCATGACGCGGTAGACGTACACCGTCTCGTCGCCGCTCGACGCGGTGTACACGGGCGCGCCGTAGGTCTTGACCATGTCGACGACGGTCATGCCGATCGACGGCGGGTTGAGGAACACCGGCGAGCTCTTGGTGATGCCGATGCAGCCGGAGGCGGCGAGGAGCAGCGCGATGAGCAGGACGAGGGTCGTGGTCCGGGTGGACATGGGGGTCTCCGTGTCGCGGATGGTGTCTTCCCTCCCGGACGGGCGACCCGCCGGGGGCGTCTCCGGCGGGTGCGCCGGAGCCCGACACGGTCGCGAAGCGGTGCCTCCGCGGTCAAGCCCGGTCAGCGTCGCGGCAGATAGAGGCGCCACGGGCGCACCGCGGCGCCCGTCACGGGCACGAGGGCGTCGGCGTCCTCGAGGATCGGACCGGCATCGATATAGGAGGCCTCGAGCGCCTCGCGGTTCCAGCCGGTGACGTCGAGCACGACGGCGTCGTACGCCTGCTCCGCGAGGTCGCGCTCGAAGGCCGCGCGCAGATCCGCCGCCATCGGCGAGCCGTCGGCGCGCAGCACGTCGGCGACGCCCATGTTGTGCGAGTACGGCCGCTTGCCGGCGAGCCGAGCGACGTGCCCGTGGAACGGCACGACGACCCGCCCCTCGATCGAGCGCAGGCGCTCGACGAACGCCGCGTGCGCCTCGGCCTGCGCCGCCGACGGCACCTGGTCGCGCGGATCGTGCACGAGCGTCCCGAACTGCACCGCGAGCGCCGCGAGCATCGCGACGTGCACCCGCGCCGCCCGCGCGCCCGACCGCGCACGCATCCGGTGCCGCCCCAGCGCGCAGCCCGCGCCGAGGCAGACCGCCGCGTGCATGGGCATGAGCACGTTCGCGTAGTTGCCCGAGTGCAGGCGCGTGAGCCACGACGAGGCGACGAGCCCGCCGCACGTGAGCAGCAGGAAGAGCGCGGGCCCGCGGTCGTCCGGCTCGCGTGTCGCGCGACGCAGGCGCGGGACGAGCGCGGCGACGCCGACGAGCGCAGCGAGCAGCACCGCGGCGACGTCGCGCGTCCAGAAGTGCAGCAGGTGGCGGTACACGAGCGCGTGCTCCCCGGGCAGCCGGAACACGAACTCCCCGTACCAGGGGGCGTGCGTGACCGCGAGCCAGGCCGTCGACGCGCCGGCCGCGAGCGCGAGGCTCGCCCCCGCGACGAGGCCGCGACGCCGGTCGAGCGCGACGGCCCCGAGCACGACGGGCACCGCGGCCACGAGCGCGGACTGCTTGCACAGGAACGCCGCGGCGAGCAGGAGTCCCGCGACCGCCGCGCCCGCCCGCGTCCGCGCGCACCGTGCCGCGCACGCACCCCACACGAGCAGGCACAGCGCCGGCGCGTCGACGCGCCCGATGTCGAGGAACGACCCCGAGAGCGTCCACGTCGCCGCGAAGAGCCCGGCCGCGACGAGCCCCGCCGACCGGGAGCCCGTGTCGCGCGACACGAGGCGCGCGAGACCGAGGAAGATGCCCAGCGACGCCGCGATCGAGACGAGGCGCACCGCGAGGAAGCCCACGCCGGTCACGCGCGCGACGAGCGCCGCGAGGTGGTAGCCGAGCGGCGGGTAGATGTACGGCACGAAGTCCGGCGTCGGCTCGACGTAGAGCGGCTCGCCGGCGACGACGCGCGCCACGTGGTCGACGACGCCGCCCTCCATCCACTCGAGCTCGTGCGGATGCCCGGCGCGCTGCGCGGCCGCCCAGGCGTACGCGAGCAGGAAGGCGATCGCCGTCGCCTCGAGCAGCCGCGTCGCGGCGGTCTCTCCTCTCAGGGCTCCTCTCCTTCCGGGGGTCGTGTCGCGCGGGCGAGCCCGGGGGCCGAGCGTAACGCGACCGGGCGCGCCGTCGCCACGCGTCGCGCGCCGTCCCGGCGGTATGCTCGACGGCATGTGGGATGCGCTGGACCTCCCCGGGCTCGTCGTCGCCCTCGTCGCGGGCAACGCCCTCCTCTATCTGTCGCTCGCCGGGCTCGGCGCGACGCTCCTCCCGCGCGGCCTGCCGGGGCGGCCGACGCGTCGCATCCAGACGGAGCCGCCGCGCGCGGGCGAGGTGCGGCGCGACGTTCTCCGCTCGCTGCGGTCGGCGGCGATCTTCGGCGTCGTCGCGGCGCTCGTGATCCACGCCGCCCGGAACGGTCACACGCGGCTGCGCTTCGACGAGGCGGCTCTCGCACCGGGCCCGTTCCTCGGCGCGCTCGTCGCGACGATCCTGCTGCACGACGCGTGGTTCTACTGGTCGCACCGCGCGCTCCACACGCGACTGCTCTTCCGGCGCGTGCACGCGACGCACCACGAGGCGGTGCGCACCACGGCGTGGACGGCCTACGCCTTCTCGCCGTGGGAGGCGCTCGTGCAGGCGGCGATCTTCCCGCTCGCGGCGTGGACGATCCCCATGCACCCGTTCGCGTTCGCGGCCTTCATGGTCTTCCAGGTCTCGGAGAACGTCTTCGGCCACGCGGGCTGGGAGATCTTCGGGCCCGGGCTGCCGCGCCGCCTGCCGGGCGTGCTCACGAACACGCCGACGCACCACGTGCAGCACCACGAGGACCCGCGCGGCAACTTCGGGATCTACTTCAACGTCTGGGACCGTGTGTGCCGCACGAACCACCCGCGCTACGCGGAGCGCTTCGACGAGGTCGTGCCGCCGCGGGGGTGACGCGTCGCCCGCGCCGCGCGTCGACCTCCGTCAGGCGTTCGCGGCCGCCATGAGCGGCACGAAGTCCATCAGGCCGTGCGCGACGACGAGCGGCCACGTCTTCCGCCAGCGCAGGTACGCGCCGCCGAGGAGGAGACCCACGATCGCCGAACCGAGCACGCCGACCGGCCCCTGGTACGTGTGGTACAGGACGCGGAGGAGCACGCTCGCGGCGAACGCGCGACGGAGGCCGCACCGCTCGAACGCGCGTACCAGATACCCGACGACGAGCAGCTCCTCGTAGAACGGGTTCACGACGGAGACGAGCAGGATCACGGGCCACGTGCTCGCGGCCTCGACGGTCCCGTCGGCGAGCGCCCCGGCCGCGAGCGCCGCGGCCGCGAGCGGCGGGAGCAGCGTGAACCCGCTGAAGAGCAGCACCCAGGTCGCGTGCACCGCGAAGTACAGCCCGACCCCGCCCGCGGTCTGCTTCCAGCTGAACTCGAGGCCGAGGTCCCGGAGCGCCCACCCCCGCGCCCGGAGGAGCACGCCGACGAGCGCGAGCACGCCGAGCTCCCACCCGACGAGCGACAGGAGCTCGTCGTCGGTGTACGCCGGCTCCGGCCAGTCGAACACCACCGCCGCCGTCGAGACCCCCACCGGATACGTGAACGCGACGAGCAGGATGACGACGAGCTCGGTGCGCGCCCCCCACCCGCGGATCCACCCGAGGACGCCGCGCGGCGCCTCCGGGTCGGAGCCCGGAGGGTGCGCGTCGGGCGTCGGCCGTTCGTCGGGCGCGTCCATGCGTCTCCCTACGACCACGGACCGCCCCGGTGACGCGGGAGGATCGTGCACACGAGGCCGCCGATGATCGCCGAGACGAGGATCATGAGGGCCGGGTCCACCCACAGCCCCATCGGCACGAGGCGGAAGAACACGTAGAAGCCGACCACGGCGCCGATGACGGCGCCGCCCGTGAACGCGCCGGCGATCTCCGCCTTGCTGCGCGGCGCGACCCGCGGGCGCTCGTCGCGCGTGCGCGGCTCGCCGTCCCGGTCGCGCAGCGCGTAGACCTGCGCGGGCACGCGGCGTCCGCCCTCGAGCGTCGCCAGGACGGTCGTGCGCTCGTAGCCGTCGCCCTCGAACGCGTCGAGGCGCGCGAGGTGCCGCGGCAGGTCCGCCGACGTGAGCAGGGCGCCGTGCACGGTCGGGCCGCGCGGGTCGGGGACGAGCGCGGGGTAGCCGAGCCCCGCGCCCCACCCGCGGTCGAGCACGCGGCCGCGGACCGTCGCGGGTTGCCAGGACCCGACGATGCCTTCGAGCTCGTGCGCGTTCTCGTGGCCGGGCTGCAGCGAGCCGTACACGAAGAGCCGGGCGAGCGCGCTGTCGTCGAGGTCGTCGCTCACGCGGGCCGCCGCAGCACGAGGCAGAGGTAGCCGTACGCGTCGCCGCAGGACTCGAAGACCTCGCGTTCGCGGCGCGTCGCGGCGTAGACCGGGTGGTCGCCGTGCCGCGCGACGGCGTCGCGGAGCGGTGCCTCGAGACCGGCGTAGTACGCGCGCCAGTCGTCCGCGGGCAGGCGGAAGGTGTCGAGCACCGCGTAGCCCGCGGACTCCGCGAGCGCGACGCGCGCGGCCTCGCCGGTCATGTCGGGGTACTCCTCCGCGAAGAACGCGCGCGCCGGGTCCGTCGGCGCGTCGACGAACCACACGAGCTCCGTGACGACGAGGCAGCCGCCGGGACGCAGCAGCGGGCGCCAGGTGCGCAGCGCGTCCCCGAAGCCGATGGAGTACGCGCTGCCCTCGGCCCACAGCAGGTCCCAGCCGTCGCCGAGCGCGGCGGCGTCGCCCATGTCGCCGACGCGCGCCGTGACGCGGTCAGCGAGCCCGCGCGCCGCGGCCTCCGCGCGCAGGGTGTCGAGGTACGGCGCGTGGACGTCGATCGCGGTGACGTGCGCGCCCGTCTCCTCGGCGAGCACGAGCGTCGAGCCGCCCGTCCCGCAGCCGAGGTCGAGCACGCGCTCGACGACGAGGTCGTCCGGCAGCGACCGCAGCGCGCGCCGCGTCGTCGCGACGCTGCCGGGCCCCTGCCGCGGCGTGTCCTCGTAGAGCGCGAGGAGGCGCGCGAGGTCGTCGGGAGCGGTCATGGGGGCTCCGGAGGGCGCCGCTCAGACGAGCCAGGAGACGTGAGAGCGACCCGAAGTTCGTCGTGCACGGCACGCGGGACGGTGCCACGCGGTGCGCCGACCGCTCACGTCCGCTGCGTCTCGGACGTCCCGCGGCCGGCCAGCACCTCCCGCAACTTCGCGGACAGCGACGCCAGCGAGAGCGGCTTGTGGATGAAGTGCACGCCGGGGTCGAGCACGCCGTGGTGCGCGATGACGTCGTTCGTGTAACCCGACGTGAACAGGCACCCGATGTCCGGACAGCGACGCAGGATCCGGTCGGCCAGGTCGCGCCCGGTCATCTCCGGCATGACGACGTCCGTCATGAGCAGGTCGATGCAGCCGCCGTTCTCCTCGACCGACCGGACGGCGTCGCCCGGGGTGGAGGCGGTCAACACGCGGTACCCCAGCTCCTCGAGCATCCTCGCGGTCGCGAGGAGGGTCAGCGGCTCGTCGTCCACGAGCAGGACCGTCTCGCTGCCGCGCACCATAGGCCCCTGCTGCGGTACGGCGGTCGCGGGTGCAGCCTGCGCGTGCCGCGGGAGGTGGATCCGGATCGTCGTGCCCGCGCCCGGATCCGTGTCGACGCCGATGAAGCCGTCGCTCTGCTTCACGGCGCCGTACACCGACGCGAGACCGAGGCCCGTGCCCTTGCCCGTCGCCTTGGTCGTGAAGAAGGGCTCGAAGAGATGGGAGCGCGTCTCGGCGTCCATCCCGCACCCGTCGTCGGTCACCGCGAGCATGACGTAGTCGCCCGGGGGGTGCTCCGCCCGCTCGACGCCCTGAGACTCGCCGAACGACACGTTCTCCGTCGTGATGGTGATCGTGCCGACATCCGCGATGGCGTCCCGGGCGTTCACGCACAGGTTGGCCAGGACCTGGTCGATCTGCGCGGGGTCCACGTGGACCGGCCACAGGTCCGGACCCGGCCGCCAGTCCAGGCGGATGTTCTCGCCGATGAGCTGGCCCAGCAGTTTGATCATCCCCTCGACGGTGTCGTTGAGGTCGACGACCTCCGGGGACGTGACCTGCTTGCGCGAGAAGGTCAGGAGCTGCCGGGTGAGGTCGGCCGAGCGCTTCGCCGCCTCCCGGATCTGACGGAGGTCGCGGTGCAGGGGGTCGGTCGGTGCGACCTTCTTGAGGGCGATGTCGGTGTACCCGAGGATCACGACGAGCATGTTGTTGAAGTCGTGCGCCACGCCGCCGGCGAGCCGCCCCACCGACTCCATCTTCTGCGCCTGGGCGATCTGCGCCTGGAGCTGCGCCCGCTCCTCCTCGGACCGCTTGCGCTCCGTGAGGTCGTGGCTCACCGTGGCCCAGCCGATCGGCTCGCCGGTCTCGTCGTGGACGCTGAACAGGTGGTAGGAGAGCCAGATCGCCTCGCCGGTCTCGAAGTGGCGCAGGCGGATCTCCAGGTCGCCGGACCCGTCACGCAGGACGCGCGGGAAGAAGTCCTCGGCGATGTACGCCTGGTCCTCGGGGAAGAAGTAGTCCTGCACCTTGACGCGGCAGGCGGCCTCCATGTCCGGCAGGCCGACCATCCTCCGCCCCGCGGGGTTCACGTAGAGCGGCTGCATGTCGAGGTCGCACATGCCGATGAACTCGCTGCTGCTCTCGGCCAGCCGGTAGAACCTCCGCCAGTCCTGCTCGAGCTGCTTGCGCTCGGTGATGTCGATGAGCGTCGTGACGTAATGGAGCTCGCCCCCGAGCTTCATGGGTTTGGACGAGAACATGAGGTGCAGGCGGCGGCCGGACTTCGAGCGCGAGGCAATCTCCGTGTTCCTGAGCCCGCCCGATTCCATCTGCTCCCCGATCAGCCGCGTGCGCTCCTCGGCGGAGATGAGCTCGAGCTCCGTCGAGGTGTGCCCGACGACCTCGTCGCGGCTGAATTCGAAGAGGTCGAGGAACGCCTGATTGGCGTCCACGAAGAGCCCGTCGGAGACGCGCGTGATCGAGATCGCGGCGGGGCTCGTGTGGAACGCGCTGGCGAACCGTTCCTCGCTCTCCCGCAGCGCGGCGTCCGCGTCCTTGCGGAGCGTGATGTCCGTGGACATGCCGCACACGGCGGTGATCCTGCCGTCGGCGTCGACGAGCGGGAACTTCACGGACAGGTAGGTCCGGGTCGCGTCGGCCTGCGTGGTCGTCTCCTCGCGGATCAGGGCCTGGCCGGTGCGGATGACCTCCAGGTCGTTGTTCCGGTGCTGGGCGGTGATCTCCGGGGACAGGAACGCCTCGCGCGTGCGACCGACGATCTCCTCGGGCTCGGTCTCGAGGATCTCGGCCAGCGGCCGGTTCGCGAAGGTGAACTTGCCCTCGAGGTCGACCACGTAGACCAGCGACAGGGACTGGTCGAGGATGGCCTGGAGTCGCTGCAGGCTCTGCTCGGCCTGCCGTCGCTGTGTGAGGTCCTCGGCTTCGCGATCCGGCATCACCGCAGCATCCTACTCCTTCCCGATCCGCCGTACCGTGGTCACCTCTCGGCGGCTCGCCGCGCGTCCCTCCGGCGCAGCCCGAGCGACACGCCGGTCACGAGCAGCAGGACGGGCGTCGCCAGCGCCGCGACGATGAAGCCCGGGTCGCCGTGGACGTGCTCGTTGGGCAGCGCGAGGCGCACGGCGGCCACCGCCAGGAGCGTGCCGGACACCGCGGCGACCGTCCCCCACGGGCCGCGCGCGCGGGGCGACGTCTCCGGTCGCACCCACCGCTCGGCGACGAAGTCGTATCCGCAGTCGCACCGCCGCGCGCTCGGCGGGTTCAGCAGACGGCAGCGCGGGCAGCTCCTGCTCACGTCCCGACGCGCCTCGTCAGCACTTGATCGTCTTCCGCTTCTTGCCGACGCGGCCCATCGACTCGACCTTGGTGATCGCCTGCGTGGCGAGCGGCACCTTGCACGACGTGCCGCCCATCTCGACGTGCACCGCGCCGAGCCTGCGCGCCGTCGCCTTCGCGCGCTTCGAGAGCGGCCGCACGTACGCGCCCACCGCGATGACGAAGCCGTTCATCGTGTAGCGGACGCGGTTCGGCGCGTCGTCGATGCCCTCCTCGATCTCCTCGAGCGCGGCCTCGATGCCGTCGAGGTCGAGGTCGTCGTCGGGCGTCACCGCGACGTGCCCGGCCCACGTGTTCCAGCCGCTCGTGGCGACGGCCTCCTTCTTCGCGGCGATCCACTTGTGCGCGCGCGACAGGGCGTGCTCGCTCTCCGTCGCGACCCACGGCACCGTGTACTCGGAGACCATCTGCCAGCTCGCCGTGCGCGCCCAGCGGTCGAGCAGCGTCTTCGACATGAGCGCGCCGTCCGCGACCATGCCGGCGAGGTACTGCGCGTCGCCGTGGCCGGTGTCATAGAGCTCGTACGCGAGCTCCTGACGCCCCTTGATGCGCTTGGCGATGACCTTCATGTCGGCGACGCTCACGCCGAACAGCCGGTCGGTCGGCGCGCCGTGGTTCGCGTAGGCGCCGATGCGGCGCGGGTCGCCCTTCGCCTCGAGGGCGGACATGACCTGCTTCAGCGTGTTCACCGTCCGGCTCCGCGGGAGGTCGGTCGCGGGCGGCCCGCCGGGCCCCCGCATGCGATGATACCGGCCGCGCCGCACCTCCTCCCCGCCGGATCGCCGACCATGCGCCGTCTCCTCCGAGTGCTCCTCGTGCTCCTGCTCGTGCTCGTCGCCGTCGGGGCCGCCGGCAGTTGCATCGCGGGGGACGCGCCGCGCCAGCACCGCCGCGTGCTCGACCAGCTCGTGGAGCTCGAGGCGTTGCTGCGCGCGGAGGACATCCTCGTCGAAGACGTCTCGGCGTGGTCCGTGCACAAGCACGTCGAGCACCTGCTCCTCGCGAACGAGGGCATCTTCGCCATGATCGCGGCGGGCGCGGCGCCGGACCCGGTCGAGCCCAAGAGCTGGCTCGGCCGGCTCGTGCTCCTCACGGGGCGCATCCCGCGCGGCCGCGGCCAGGCGCCGGAGGGCACCGTGCCGGCGGGGCTCCCGCGCGACGCGCTCCTCGCGCTGCACGCGCGGGTCAAGGAAGCGGCGCGCACGCTCGACGCGACGGCGCTGCCCGAGGGCGTCGTCGGCAACCACCCCGTGTTCGGCGGCTTCACCGCGACGGACTGGCTGCGGCTCATGGCGGTGCACGACGACCACCACCTCGCGATCGTCGCGGACGTCGAGGCGGCGGCCGGGGGAACGGTCGCGGACTGAGCGCGGCGGCGCGCTCGCCGCGTCGCGCCGCGCGTTCGCGTCGGCACGACGGTCTGCTCAGCCCGCGCGCGTGAACACCGCCTCGACGGCGGGCGCCTCCTCGCCGTCGGGCGTGATGTTGTGCATGAGGATGCGGAAGCCGTCGGCCGACTCGGCCTCGACCGCGATGCGCCAGCCCCAGTCGGGACCGGGCGGCGCCGCGTAGGAGCCGCGCGCGGTGACGCGCCCGTCGTCGCCGGCCGTGCCCGCGAAGGTCATGAACGCCCCGCCCGTGTGGAAGGAGTCGACCCACACCATCGTGTCGGCGCCCGGGTCGTCGGCGAGGCGCACGACGAGCAGGCCGTCGTGCGCGCGGCCCTCGTCCTCCCAGGTGGTCCGGATGGAGACGAAGCCGCCCGCGACGCGCTCCACGGTCGCGGTCGTCGTCGACTCGCGGGCCAGCGCGCTCGGGTCGAGCCAGAGACGGTTCGTGCCCGTCCACTCGCCGACGAGCTCGGGCAACTGCTTGCGGGTGTCCATGCGTCCTCTCCTCGCGGGGCGGCCGGCATCATCGCACGGCCGCGACGATCGCGGCGAGGCCTCCGCCCCGCTCAGGACGACTTCCAGCGCCCGTGCGCGAGCTGCTGCCCGGGCGCGTCGGCGAGCGCCGGGTCGATCTGCCGCAGGTGGTGCTGCAGGTGGTGCACGTAGTCGCGCAGGAAGAACGCGAGCGTGACGGGCTCGCCCGCCCGCGGCGACTCCCACGCGATCTCGTGGAGGTTGTGCTCGGCACGCGGGCGCTCGCACGCCTCGGCCGGCACCGCGTCGACGACGCGGGCGAGGTGCAGGTTGAGCGCGACCCACAGCTCGAGCAGCGCGGGCCAGGGCGCGTCCGCGTATCGCTGCACCTCGACCCAGCGGTCCTGGTCGTAGCCGGCGAACACCATCGGGTCCCCCAGCGCGGCGCGCACGAAGCGCCCGTGGTTGTTCGACGCGCTGTCGACGAGGTGGCCCACGACCTGCTTCGGCGACCACTTGCCCGGCGCGAGCGGCGCGTCCGCGACGGCGGCGGGCATGCGCCTCAGCGCGGCGGCCGCGCGCTCGACGACGCGGCGGAGCAGCACGGCGGTCTCGCGGTTCGTCACGGGAGACGCTCGCGGCTCACGACACGAGCATCCCGAAGCCGCCGAGCACGAGCACCCAGACCGCGCCGCCGACGATCGCGCAGAGGAACACGTTGAGCTCGTCCGCGCGCCGCGGCCTCACGCCCAGCGCGCCCAGCACCGCACGCCCCGTGGCGACGATCCACTGCTCGACGACCACGTGGAACAGCAGGTCACCCAGGAGGGACCACACGGTCAGGCCCTCCCGTCCGCGCGCGCGTTCACTGCGCCCCCGCGTGCAGGCCGTTGGAGAGCGTGAAGCCGTCGGGCTTCGTCGCGTCCTCCACCAGGAACTGCAACCAGAGCTCGAAGCCCGAGGGCAGGCTCGCGGGCCAGGTCGTCGCGAGGTCGAGCGTGCCGCCGGGCGACGCGACGAAGAGCAGCTGCGTCGTGAACGGCCACGCGTGGAGCGTCCCGCCGGCGAGCGGGACGGGCATGGACGACGGCGCGAGCCACGCGACGAGCAGCGCGCCGCGCGGCGCGTCCGCGAGCGAGACGGCGACCGGCTGCCCCGTGAAGAGCGCGCCGCTGCCGGCGAGCGTCGGCGTGCCCGCCGCGCCGCTCGTGCCGCCGCCGAGGTCCAGCCAGCAGGTGTGCGGCGGCGCGAGGTCGGGCTGGCACGGGTCCGGCTGCACGCACGTCCCGCTGAAGCCGTGGAGCGCGGCGGCCTCCTCGCGCGTGATGCACGGCACGACCTCGCTCGCGGCGTCGGGCGCCTCCGTGTCGGCGATCGACACGACGGCGGACCACTCGTCGAAGTCCGTGATCGGGCTCTGCGTCCCGAAGAGCCCGCACCAGTCGGCGGCGCTGCTCACGTCCTGCGCGACGACGTCGTCGGTGTCGCCGTCGCAGTTCCAGTCCGTGGGGCCGTAGCCGATGCCCGTCGACTCGTCGAGCGCGGACTCGTCGACGTCGAGCGTGCACGCGTGCCCGGACGAGTAGTCCATCTGGTGGAACGGGTGGCCGTTCGGCGCGAGGCCGCGGCACTCGATGCTCGCGCGCACGCCCTCGAGCACGTAGCGGTACGTCATGACGCTCGGGAGGTTCGGCTTGTACTGGAGCACGGTCGCGTGCGGCTGGTCGCCGGAGTGCTGCAGTCCGAGGTTGTGGCCGAGCTCGTGCATGAAGAGCGCGGCGCGCTCCCAGGGCGTGCCGACCTGCCCGCTCCACGCGCCGAGGCTCACCATGAACTCGTCCCCGGGGAGCTCGGCGACGCCGGAGCTCGTCGTCGGGAACCCGCCGAAGGAGTACTGGTGCGTGAAGATCGCGTAGTGCCAGCCGGTGCCCGCGGGGTGGTCGCGGTACTGCGTCTCGAGCGCGGCCCACGTGCCGCCGGAGAAGTCGGCCTCGATGACCTGGAGCGACGGCGTCTCGGGGATCGGGTCGCTGAGCTCGATCTGCAGCGTGATGCCCTGCCGCGCGAAGGCCTGCACGACGGCGTCGAGCTCGCAGAGGGAAGGCTCGTGGTCGTGGTCCCCGGCGACGAGCCAGTCGACCTCGACGCGGATCGTGTCGCCGCCGGCGGGCGCCGGGGTCGGCAGCGCGAGCGCGGGCGAGGCGAGCAGCGACAGCGTGAGCGCGGCGGAGCGTGCGACGGTCATGCGGCGGTCCTCCTTCTCCTGGGGCGTGCCGGCGGGAGACGGCGCGCGAGGAGCGAGTCTATCACCGGTCGCGAGCGGGCCGGCGCCGCGCCGGGCCGTCGACCCGACGTCCCTCGACGTACGCCGCCGGGATCCTCAGGCGGAGGCCGCCGACGTCCCCGCGAGCGCGCCGGTCGAGGCGCGCCTCGAGGTCGGCGAGCACCGCCGCCTCGCCCGCGGGCTCCGTGCCGTCGAGCACGGAGAGCCAGCCGTCGAGGAAGCCGACGCGCGTGAGGTACGCGCGCAGCAACGCCGCGCCGTCGGCGTAGCGCAGCTCGAACTCCTCCGTCCGGAGGGCCGTGACCTCGAAGTCGCCGTCCGCGAGCAGCGCGCGGAGTCCGTCGGGCGTCGCGCGGTGCGCCTCCTGCTCGCGGAGTCGCTCGACCCGGTCGGCGTGTCCGACGGCCTCGAGCGTCTCCGCGAACGCGTCGTAGAGCTCGCGCATGTGCCCGACGAGGTTGGTCGTGAGCGCGAGGCGTCCGCCCGGCCGGCAGACGCGCCGGCACTCGGCCATGACGCGCGCCGGCTCGGAGAAGTTGTTGAGCCCCACGTTCGACACGATCAGGTCGAAGGACGCGTCGTCGTAGGGCATGCGGGCGGCGTCGCCGTGCGTGACGTGCACGTGCGCGGCGCCGCGGACGTCCGCCTTCCGCCGCGCGCGCTCCACGGCGAGGTCCCAGGCATCGAGGCCGTGGACGACGCTCGACGGCCCGAGGCGGTCGGCGAGCTCGAGGAGCGGGAAGCCCGTGCCGCACCCGACGTCGAGCACGGCGAGGCCGGGCGCGAGCGGCACGTGCCGCAGGAGCAGCTGCCCGAACATCGACGACCAGACGGTGAGCTCGTCGAAGGTCGCGGCGACGCGCGGATCGGAGAGGTCGGTGCCGGGGCCGAGGTCGCGGGTCACCGGGTCGCGCTCACGGGAGGATGCAGCCGACGCCCGCGTGCGTGACCTCGCAGGTCCGCGCGTCGCCGTCGCCGGTCACCGTGCCGACCCAGATCTCCTTGCACGCGCCGCCGTGGGTCGCCCGCACGGTGAGCGCGCCGTCCGGCTCGCGCTCGATCTCGCGGATCGAGAGCGTCGTGCCGTCGCGGCTGCGCCCGGCGACGATGCGCAGGCCGTCGGCGCGCCAGGCCTCGAGGAGCGCGGCCGGTGGGTACGCGCCGCGGACGAAGAGGCCGAGCTCGTCGCCCCTCGACGCCGCAGGGAACGCCCGCGCGAACGCGTCGACGGCGGCGGACTCCTCGGCGGTGAGCACCGCGTCGGGCCGCTCGGGCGTCGGTGCGTCCGCGCCGGACCCGCACGCCACGAGCAGCGCGAGGAGCACGACGACGAGCCGACGCTCACACCGCACGCGAGACCTCCGATCGCCGCGCGAGGGAGCCGAAGGCGTGGTCCCAGATCGGCGTGAAGAAGCCGTAGTTGCCTCGCTGCTGCTCGTGGTGGAGCTGGTGGAACTCGCTGTCACCCGCGCACCAGCGCCAGAAGCGAGCGCGGTAGCGCAGCCCCGAGTGTCCCATCGTCCCGTACGCCCAGTTCAGCGTGAGGAACGCGAGGAGCGCGTGGATGCTGGACGACCGCAGCGCGAGGAACCCGACGAGCAGCGCGCCGAAGCCGACGGCCTCCAACGGGTTCATGATGAAGAAGCTCACGCCGCTCACGTCGACCTGCCGGTGGTGCGTGCGGTGCATGTGCTCGAACAGCCAGCCGACGTGCACGAGCCGGTGGAGCGCGTACATCGACAGGTCGAAGAACAGGACCATGACGGCGAGGTCGAGGAGCGCCTCGAGCGGCGGCGCCTCGCGCAGCGTGATGATGCCGCGCTTCCAGAGCGGCCAGCCCGCGACGCCCACGCCGATGTTCACGGCGACGACCGCGAGGGAGACGAGCGCCTCGCGTCGCGTGACGCGCGGCCGACCGGCGTTGAGCACGCGCGACGGGAACGCGCGTTGCAGCCCGGCGACGACTGCCCACGACGCGAGGTACATGCCGACGTTCGCGGCCGTGAGGACGGCGAGGAAGCCGGCGAAATCGAGGGCGTCGAACCAGGCGAGCACGCTCGTGATCGTAACCGGGCCCCGAAGACCCCGTGTTCAGGCGTAGAACGAGAACTTCATCCACACGACGTGCCAGCCGAGCTCGGGGCAGCGCTCGAGGAGGTAGGTGCCCGTCGCGCCGTGGGGCGTCCAGCCGAGCGAGAAGCGCACGAGGGCCCGGTCGATCGTCACCGCCGGCGCCCACGGGGAGATCCAGTTGCGGTACCGGTCGAGGCCCTCGAGGTCACCGACGACCACGCCCTCGACGGGGCGCGACAGCGTGACCGGATACGAACGCGTGTTCGCCGCCTCGAGGAGCTCGGCGAGGCGCAGGACGTCCGCGAGCACGACGACCGTGGTGGACGCGCGCTCCGCGGTCTCGAGCCGCCGGCCGAGACCGCCGACGTCGTCGAGGGACGACGCGCCGAGCTCGCCGCGGATCTGCCTCCGCGAGAGGAAGCCGGACGGGCCGGCCGTCGTCGACGCGAGGACGAGCGGGTCCGGCGACGGTCCGTTCACCTCGTCGCGCGTGACGGCGTCGCGGACCACGACGTCGAGCGGCGTGGCCGACGGATCGCACGCGTCGTACGGGCAGGTCGTCGGGAGCGGGTCGGCGGCCGGCGCGCACGCGGCGAGGAGGAGCACGAGCCCCGCGAGCGTCGCGCGCACCGTCACGACCCGCGCTCCGTCGGTGCGTCCGTCGGCGCGTCGTCCGGCACGGGGAGCCCGAGCTCCTCGAGGGTCCGTCCGCCGTCCCGGACGATCCGCTTCCGGCCGGCGTACCCGGCGTGGAGCGCGGCGTGGGCGGCGAACGACATCGCGCCCTCGCGGCGGTAGTGCTCGGAGACCCACTCGAGGAGCATCGCGAGGTTTTCGTCCTGCGCCTCGCGGCTCGGGTACTTGTGCGGCTCCCACGGACGGCGGCGGCAGTGCTCGAGGCAGGTCGCCTCGCCGGGGTCGAGCCAGACGAGCACCGGGTCGAGCGGGAGCAGGTGCGCGACGAGCTCCTCGTAGCAGCCCTCGACGATCCAGCGGTCGTGCCCGTCGAGGCGTCGCAGGAGGTCGGCGCGCGCGTCGTCGGGGTCGCGCCGCACGCCGGGCCGGTCGGGCTCCCAGTAGACCTCGTCGAGGTCGACGGGCTCGACGCCGAGGACGTCCGCGAGCCGTCGCGCGAGCGTCGTCTTGCCGGACCCGGAGTTGCCGAGGATCGCGTAGCGCATGGGGGCGTGCCGTCCGGGAGGAGTCCTACGCGACGACATGCGTCACGGTCGCGTCGGGCCGGACATGCCGCCGTCCCGCGGGTCGCCGGCGAGCGCCGCCACGCGCTCGGCGAGCGCACGATTCATGCGCTCGTAGCCCTCGGTGAGGACGTCCTCGGGCAGGTCCGCGAAGCCGACCGCGAACCCGTCGAAGTCCTCGTCGTGGACGAGCCGCGTGCGGCCGCCCTCGAGCGCCTCGAGGCGGAAGACGTGCTCGCCGAAGAAGACGCCGCGGATCCCCCCGCCCCACGTGAGCGTCGTCGGCGGCTCGAGCTCGAGGACGTGCGGCTCGATCGTCACCGTCTCACCGTCCGGGCGTTCGATGCGCACGACGAGCCGCGCGCCGAGCTCGCACGCGCCCTCCACCGAGACGTGGTACGGGTTCCACTCCGGGTAGGCCGCGAAGTCCGAGAGGACCGCGAAGACCTCCTCGGGCGGCGCGTCGATCTCGAGCTGCGTGCGGACGCGCACGCCGGCGCACGCCGTCGCGGCGAGGAGCAGCGCGACGCACAGGGCCGGCAGACGCGGTCGTCGGGCCGGCGTCACGCGTCGTCGGCCCCGTGGCGCAGCACGTGGTCGAGCCACGCGAGGAAGGCGTCCTTGGTCATCCGGCCGCCCCGGTCGCGGAGCACCTCGCCCTGCGCGTCCGTGACGATCGTGCGCGGCGTGCCGCCCGCGCCGTAGCGGGCGAGCGCCGCGGCGTCGTCCGCGTCGTCGACGTCGAGCAGCACGGGGACGAATCCGGCGTGCACCGCGGCGACCACCTCGTCGTCCGCGAAGACCTCGCGCTTCATGATCCGGCACGGCACGCACCACGCGCCCGTGACGAAGAGCAGGACCGGCTTGTCGGACGCGGCGGCCCGCTCGCGCGCGGTCGCGACGTCGGCCGCCCAGTCGATGCGGTTCGCCGGGACGTAGAAGCTGTACCAGGCGTACGCGAGCGACGCGACGAGGAACGCGAGCCAGAACGCCTGGGTCAGCGGGTGCCGGCGGCGGGCGGGTGTTGGATCGGGCATGTGACTAGGCGACGCGCAGGAAGTCAGGCGGTGCGTAGATGAGTCGCCTGCGCAGAGGCTCCGGGGCTTCGGATTCACAGAGCTCGCGGAGTCTCCGCATGGTCGATGCGGCCTTCACGAGGTAGACGGGCTCCGGCGCCGCCCCGACGATCGCCGTCCAGTCGGGAGGAACGACGCCGACGCGCTCCGCGAACAACTCCACGACCGCTGCGGCCAACGCCCGGTACGTCGCGTCCCCGCGCGCAGGGAAGTCGACCGCCGACCAGTCGAAGGAGCCGCGCTCCGCGTCCGCGACCCACTGGCGCGCAGCGAGCGCGTCGTGGGACAGGATGGCCTCGAGGAGGTCACTGAGCTTCACGGTCACTCTCCCAGAGATCATCGAACGCGTACTGCGCCCGGAGCTCCCGCCCCGGGACGAAGTACGGACGGACGGCTGCGAGGACATCCTCGCGTGAGCCCACAAGCTTCGAGAGGAGGAGACGGGCGTCCTCGATGTCCAGGTCATCGCGCCAAGCGCAGAGCTTCATCGCCAACAGCTGTGCGTCCGAGGCGGCACGGACTCTCAGCGATGTCCCGGTCCAGACGGGGGTGGTCTCGTCCAGCCCATGCAGGAACCCCTTGGCACCGTCGTTGAGCCAGTCGGCCGGGAGCGACGCGGCTCCCGCGACCGTAGCTGCAGCCGAGAGGACGTCGCTCTTGATGGACTCCGGGAGGACGACAGCGTCGACATCCTTCGTGGCCTCACGAGCGCGATGCCGGAGGACGAGCGCGGCCCCACCGACGACGACGACATCACAACTGATCTCCCGACGGGTCAACTCGTCGTCGAGAGCTCGAAACGCTCTTTCGATCGCCTCGTAGCTGAGCTTCTCCATCGCGCAGAGACTACCACGCGACCCTTCGCCCACGCAGCCGACGGCGTGTCGCCGACGTCAGTCGTCGAACATCTCGAAGCCGACGACGCGGCCGTTGCGGAAGTGCACCTGGAACGCGCCGCCCGGGATCCAGGCGTGCGGAGCGTAGTTGTAGGTGACGAACCGCTCCGCATCCGGGCGCGGGGTGCCGGCGAGGTCGGTCGGGGAGTCGTACGTCCAGATCGACGACGGGCGGCCCAGCGCGGACTCCACGTCCCGCGGCTCGGCGCCCAGGAGCGCGGCCTCCTCGGCGACGCGCAGGCAGCGCTCGTTGAACCAGGTGACGTAGGGCCCGCGCGCGGCGACGTCCGCGAACGCGAGCACAGGGTAGAGGACGAGCGCGACGAGGAGCGCGACGACCACGCGACCGACGAGCGGGATGCGTTTCTTCGTTCGCTGGGGCATCTCGGTGGACCTGCTCGCTCCTCGGTGGCACGTGCGCGAGGCGCCGCGCGGCGGTCGTCCGCTACACGTCTGCGGGCGAGGCGCCCTGCACCAAGGCGAGACAGGCCCCCACCGGATCCTCGATGACCGCGGCCGCGAGCTCGCCGGCCGGCTCGCGGAGCACGCGCCCCCCGCCGTCGCGCACGCGGCGCAGGCTCTCGGCGAGGTCGCCCACGGGGAGGTGCAGGAGCCAGACGGCCGGCACGTCCCGGTCCTCGTCGCGCGGGCTCCGGATGCACGCGATCGGCGTGCCGGACGCGTCGAGCATGTCCGCGTCGCGGACCGTCCAGCCCACGACCTCGCGGTAGAACTCGCGCGTCGAGCGGTCGTCGGCGGTGTCCAGCTCGATCCGTGCGATGCGGCCCGTCGGCGACGCGGCGTCCGCGGGCGGCGCGTCGAACAGCGGGATGAGTCCGAAGGCCGCGCCCCCGGGGTCGCGCAGGACGGCCCACTGACTCGCGCCGCTCTCGTCCTTGCCGTGCATGAGCTCGTCGCCGCCCAGGCGGAGCGCGGCGGCCGCGGAGGCCGCGACGTCCGCGACCTGGATGTGCGGCATCCACTGCAACGGCAGCTGCGCGTAGTCGGGGCTCGTCGGACCGAGGCCGATGATCGGCTCGCCGCGGCTGTTCATGAGGTCGTCGCGCCAGAGCGGCGCCGCGCCCGTGCCGAGGACGCTCGCGTGGAAGCGCACCTCCGCGTCGTGGTCCGGGACGGCGATGTCGGCGCTCGTGACGGTGCCGATGTTCGGGGCGGAGGTCATGGGTGCGTCTCCGGCGGGGAGTCGGTCGGCGCGACCCGGCGGCATCGACTCACGGCGCATCGTACAGCACGCGCGCGGCGTCGCCGCGTCGGTCGGCGGTCCGCGGGGTCGCCGACGACGCGCTCATGATCGACGTCACGCGACGTCGCGGCGCGTGTGCCCGCTCCACGCGTACCGGAGGTGACACGCTCCGATGAGCAGGCACGCCGCCGCGCCGCCGCTGAACGGCTGGAGCGGCCACAGGTTCCAGACGATGTACGCCGCCGTCGTCGTGCCCGTGGCGGCGCCGCACAGCACCGCGAGACGGCCGCGCCGGGTCCGGTGGGCCGGGCGCTGCTGCGCGCGACCGAGCGTGAGGTGCCATAGCGTGAGGAGGCCGACCGGCGACAGCCAGTAGGCCGGCGCCACGCCGAGTGGCCCGGCGGCGCCGAGCACCAACGCCCGGAGCATGATCGGCAGCGGCAGGAGCCAGGCGATCGTGGTCGCGGTGAGGAACCCGAGCTGCAGCGCGGGCAGCAGGCGGTTCGGGCTCCCGGGGATCGCGGCGGTCATCGTGGTGGGCTCGGCGGATGGGCGGTCACGCGACGGACCGTCCGCGACACGTGCACGTCAGGCGGGAGGGTCTCCCCGGCCCGCACTCGTCTTCCTCGAGATGTAGGTCGAGACCGCGGCCGCCCCCGCCGCGCCTCCGGCGCCGCCGCCCGTCGTCTCACCGAACAGCAGGTACTCGGTGACGAAGCCGACGATGAGGGCGATGAGCCCGATCCCGATCGCCGCGGCCAGCGGTGAGAACGTCCTGTCCATGCTCGGCTCCTCGGGTCTCGCTACCCGGCGGATCTCCGGTGACCGCCGACGCCGGGGAGCGTTCGCCGGTCGTCGGGACGGTACCACGGATCGACGGGACGGGTCGTCGGGCGGACGTGCCGCGCCCCGCGCGGTCCTACCGGCGCTCGCGGGTGAACTCGAAGCGCGTCGGCGTGCCGCCGTGGATCCAGCCGATGGTGGCGGTGAGGGCGTCGTCGCCCGAGCGCTCGTACACGATGCGCTGCGGGGAGTCGTGGCGCGGGTTGTCGAACACGAAGCGGCCGTCGCTCATCTCGGTGAGCACGAACTCGGTGGGCGGGTTGCCGCCCGGCTGGGCCTTGTAGACCAGGCTGCCGTCGCGCTCGACGATGCGCAGGAACTCGAACGCGGTGAGCCGGTCGCCCTTGACCGTGCTCGACGTGCCGAGCATGACGATGGCTCGCGGCGGGCCCCAGCGCTCCTCGACGGACGACGTGCCGCGCGTGCCGACCCACGCGCCGGCCAGCCAGGCCATGTCGGCGAGGGTCGCCGGGGCCGGCTCGGGGAGCTCGATCTCGTCGGGGTGGCGGTAGAGCGACAGCGAGCCCGGCTTGCTCGTGTCGTCCATGACGACGCGGACGTGCAGTCCCTCGGGCGTGACGCGGAACTCGCGGTGGATGAGCATGAGCACCGCGCCGTCCTCGTCGCGCGTGGTCTCGACGACGTACTCGAGCACGCCGTCCTTCCACGCGCCCTGGCGGCGGGTGGTCGCGCCGCCGCGGGCTTCCTCGATGGCCGAGCCGTCGATCATGAACGGCTCGTCGCCGCCGGGGCGCTCCCAGACCACCGCGTCCTTCTCGACGCGCAGCCTGATGGTCGCGTTCATGCGCGGGCCCTGGTCCTCGACGGCACGGCCCTCGGTGAGGTCGCGCACGTAGAGCCAGTCGCCGGCGAGGGCCTGGATGTCGTCGGCGGGTGCGGGGGGCGCCGGTTCGGTGGGCGCCTGTTCTGTGAGCGCCGCGGTCTCGGTGAGCGCCGTGGTGAGGGCGGTGAGGACGACGAGCGGCGCGAGGAGTCGGGCGCGGGACGGCATGGCGGGGCTCCCTTTCGATGGGCGGCCCAGGAGGGTATCAGCCCTCCGCAGGCGCCCTCTTGGACGAATGCGACAGGCGGCGCCCGCGCGGACCGCGAGCCGTCGTCAGCCGGTGCGCTCGCCGAGGTCGAGGAAGCAGAAGAGCTCGGGGTCGCCCGGATCGAGGTTCTCGACGGTGCCGCTGGGGACGTACCCGAGGCGGTCCAGCAGCCGCTGCATGGGCGTGTTCGACGCGTTCGTGGAGGTGAAGAGCTTGCGCGTCGTGCAGCGGTCCGCCAGGGCCTCGAGGAGCCGGCGACCGACACCCTGGCGACGCGTCGGCTCGGCGACGTGGACCATCGACACGAAGCCGTTGTCGAAGAACGTGTACTCGAGCACGCCGTAGCCGACGACACGTCCGGCGCGTTCCGCGACGAGACACAGAGCGGAGGCCAGGGAGCGTTCGATGAAGGAGACGCGGGCGGGCTCGTTCCGGGCGACGTCGTCGATGGAGACGAGGGCGTCGTGATCGGACGCGACGCCTTCCCTGATGTGGACGTGATGCACGGTTGCGTCGCCTTGCGGATCTGCGCTTCAGGGGGCGGCGCGCAGCTCCGTCCGCTGCGAGCGTCCGAGAGCAGCGCCGAGGAGCTTCACTTCGAGTCTCCTCGACTCACCTTGATGGTCCCCGTGAACTCGATGACACCGACTCCGGAACCCGGTCCGATGAGGAAGTCGACCGGAGCACCGACCTGGACAGCGGTCCTGACGGAGTAATCATCACCACCGTCGTCGGAGACCGATTCGAAGACCTTGGTGCCGCCGACGACGATCTCGAAATGGACGTCGCCCCGCCAGTTCTCTCCCCAGGGCATGACCTTGCCGGCGTGGCCGAGGATCTCGACATCGGAATCCACGCTGCTGACCCAGCGCCGGACGACCCAGTGGTCAGCCTTGGCATGGGCGCCCAGGTCCATCGTGCCGTGCGGATGCCCCCCCTCGGCCCACAGCGAGGTGTAGTAGCGCCCGTCCTCGAGGTACCAGAGCTGGCCGGTCGAGAACTCGGGATGCCGGCTGAGACCGTTGATCGGGTCGTCGCCGAAATGGACCACCGGCCAGAAGTCGCTGGCCGGGTCGTAGACCCCGTCTCGGTCCGAGGTCCGATCCCAATAGCCGTAAGACCAGCGGCCGTTTCCCTGCACACCCGAGAAGTCCCGGACCGAATCGGCGATGACGTGCGAGACCTGCTGCCTGGCGGAACAACCCGACCCGAAGGGCAGGGTGCAGGACACGACCAGCAACACCAGGATCGACGCGAGGGGTCTCCGGACTACCACGGCATCCTCTCCACGGATGCCGCCGGAGCGCAGCGCCATCCGCTGCTCGTGCGTGTCAGGCGGACTCTCAATCCATCGCCCCCGAGAACATGAACACGAGGACGACGAAGCACACGAACCCGACCCACAGGCCCGATGCGACACTGACTGCGAGAGCAAGCGGTCGGCGGATCCCGAGCGAACAACCACGCGTCGACCTGAGGTACCGCACGCTGGTCATCAGGCAGACGAGCGTTGCCAGGAGCTGCGTCGAGTGAAGCGGTCTCTCTGGCCACCCTTGTTGCTCGGCGACGAGGATGGCGGGGGCGCACAGGAGTGCGTAGGCGCCACTACCAAGGTGCCACCACTGCGATGGGGCTGCTGCTCTGGCCACGCTCATTGTGCCGCCTGGCGGATCCGAGGCCTTACCGTTCGGCGCGTCAGCGCCGGACGCTGCATGCGCGCGTCAGACAGCGCTGTTCGCGTCTCGGATCGCATCGATGATCCGCTCGTCATACGGACTTGCGACTTCCTCTCCAGGCCGGCGCCAGACCACGGTCCATGAGTGTGGGGGTTTCCGGCTCGCTGAACAGGCCAGACTGTAGGCGTTGTCTCGCCCGTCGAAAACCAATCGGAGCGACCTCCCCTTGTAGCGGAAAGACACCGCCCACGAGCCGAACGACTCGTACGAATACGAGTGGTCGAGGATCTGCGCAGGAAGCGCCTTCAGGACTGCTGTGAACCGACTCATCTCGCCGAAATGGCGAATGGGATCGTCCTGAGAGTCCATGGTGCCGGTCTGGCTAACGTACCTGTGGTTCAGCGGTCGGCGCGCAGCGCCGTCCGCTGCTAGCGATAGTTAGGCACGGGGATCGGCTTCCCGCAGCGCCCACATCTCGCCTACAAACGCCAGCGTCCTTGCTGACGATGCTCAAGGAGCCCACTACCACAGTCCCGATCCACCTCGCTGACGCTCATGCCCTCGAGGGATCAAGGAGTCGTGGCGACGACTCCGTTCGAGAGCGTCAGCCCGTGCAACGAGCTGAGGTCCTCCAGCACGAACTGGAACCACACCTCGGTGCCGGCTGGAAAACCGACAGGCCACGGCGTCGTCGCGCTGAAGTCGCCGTTCGAGTCTGCGAACAGGAAGAGCTGGCTGGCAAAAGGGAACGCCCAGATGGTGCCGCCCAACGCCGCGAAAGGTGCGGGCGAGAAAGACACCCAGGCGAGCATGGGAGCGTTCGGGGGACCATTCGTGAGGGACACCGTGGCGGAAGCGCCGCCGACGAGGTTGCCTGAGCCGGTCAAGCCGGGCACTCCATTGATGCCCGGCGTGCCGCCGCCAAGGTCTGTCCATGCGAGCCCGCAGGAATAGACCGCGCCGACGCCACCGGGGCCGAACGGAATGTCGTGCCCGGGCGCAGCGATCAACACGCGGTTGCCGTTGAGGGCAACGCTCATTCCGAAGCCAGACGGCTGAAGGTCTTCGAACACTTGGCGTGCTTCCCACGCGGCACCAGTCCAGCGGAAGATACTTGCGCTCCCGACCTGTGCACCGGAACTTGCGGAACCCACGGCGATCGTATTGCCATCAGCAGCGAGCGACACGGCGACGCCGAAGTCAATGAACTGCGGATCCATGCTGAGCGCCGAAAGCGTTTGCTCTTCGATCCATGTAGTTCCGCTGCGGCGAAACACCTTTGCCGAACCAGGAACGCTCGATCCATCTGCGCCCACGACCAAGCGATCACCCCTAACCGACACCGAGCTGCCGAAGGTTGAACTGCCGAGGATGACGAGCTCGTCCTCCTCGGCCCACATCGACCCGCTCCATCGGAAAATCGTTACGAGGCCGCCGGCCATCCCGCCTCCGCCGGGTGGCCCACCTACGTAGGCGGCTGGAGCCCCGACAGCAACGGTGTCCCCGTCGACTGCCACCGAGTCCCCAAACCAGCCGTTCCCGAACTGCACCGTGGTGAGTTGCTGCTCCTCGTTCCACGTGACTCCGTTATAACGGAAGACGGTTGCGACATCCGCGCCAGGAGCGCCCACTACGATCACGTCGCCACTGATCGCGACGCTCCTGCCAAAGAAGTCGTCGGTTGACGCGCCGGTCCTCGAGAGGATCTGTTCCTCTACCCAGGTGGTCGCGTTTCGACGAAAGACGACTGCAGTCCCGTGATTGGCGACGGCACCGACTTCGTCTCGAGGAACACCGACCACGATGACGTCACCGCTGATCGCAACACTCCAACCGGCGAAATCAGAGGACCAAGCGGACGAGGGCAGCAGGATGTCGTAGAATTGCCAACTTGTCCCGTTGTGCCAGTACACCGCGGCCGCGCCCGCGGCGCCGCCAGGGCCGATCGACGGCCCCCAAAATGGAACGCCTGCGACGGCCCAATCGCCGTCCGTACCGATCCCTGGACCACCAAGGCTCGATTGCGTTCCACCAAAGTTGTCGCCAGCTTGGGCAACCGCCAGGAGAATCATCTGTTCGTCGGACGCCCGGGCCGATGTGATGAACCCGAGGACAGCCAAGAGCAGCGCGGGGAACGAGGGTCTCATGGGATGTGATCCAGATCGTTGAACAGATGTCAGGGCGAGCCAGGTCGCGAGGCTCGGTAAACTTGCAGCGCGAATCGTCAACCACAAGCGGAGCGACGTCAATGCCGATTATCACGGCCTTCCGCGAGCAGCGCACGGGAATGGTTGCTGGAGACCTAACGGATCTGCGGTTCAGCGGTCGGCGCGCAGCGCCGTCCGCTGCTAACGCCAGTTAGACAGAGCGCGCCCAGCCGCGACGATGGCCAGCTCGCGGAGCGCAGTACAAGTATCACGAGGCTGGTCACTGTGCGGCAGCCTGGTCGACGGGGGACTCCGAGGACTCGAGCTTGCGCTCCAGCTGCTCTAGGCGACGCACGAGCTGGCGCCCCTCTTTTCTCAGGCGCTCAACGGCGAACACCTGAAAGACAACCACGAGGCCGATCATGCCAGTTGCAAACTCCATCACTTCTGTCTCGCGCCTCGGATCA
Source organism: bacterium (assembly GCA_030428785.1). Taxonomy (GTDB): domain Bacteria; phylum Planctomycetota; class B15-G4; order B15-G4; family B15-G4; genus JAUIEF01. Next base: position 1,602 of record JAUIEF010000022.1, on the reverse strand, counting down.
TCTCTCTGCTGTCTAACGGATCTGCGGTTCAGCGGTCGGCGCGCAGCGCCGTCCGCTGCTAGCGCCAGTTAGGTGGTTTGCCAGCACGCTGCGGCGGAGGAGGAGTCCGGTGCATGCGCCGATAATGCACGCAGGCAAGCTGCCGAAGAGCAGCACCCAGCCGAGGGTGACTGGGACGGCCTTGATGCCCACGGCAAACCCGCCGCAGAACGCACCGAACGCGAGCGCCGCCCACGCAATGCCCATGCCTCTTGCGATGAAGGCCCACCACTTGGGGCCGCGTGAGAGCAACACTGGCCCCGCGACCCAAGAAAACAGAAGCACGAGAACGAACGCAAAGGCAATGGGCCCGGGAAATGCCCGGAGCACTTTGACCCAATCGTTCAGTTGGATGAAGGTCAGCGGAAGGACCAGAGCGGCGAGGCAACCGACACCCGCCGCACACAGGGCGTGCTGACTGGCAAGTGCTCTGCGCTCTTCTGACACCTCGTGATCCACCTTCTATGTGCCCGTCGCCGAGCACGCTCCTTCGTTCCGTTCGTCCGTCCTTCAGCGGGCCATGATACTCCTCCGCGGCTGTCCGTGGAGTGCGTGTATCGAGTGATCCGGTCTGCTCCCGATCCGTCCGGGTGAGGATGCCCCGGACGACCTTCTATCCGTGCCGGCGTGCGCCGGACACCACATCCCTTGTTCGCCTCGCGGCGGTGGGGAGCGACTTCGGGAAGCCCCTTCTAACGTGCGGTCGGGCGCGCCGACCAGGCGGACATTCCGGGCTGTGTCCCTCGGGTCACTCGTTGCAGCTCACTCCAAGTGCGTTCGTTTCGTCGTTCGTTTGTTCGGTCAGTACCTGAGCTCCGGCTTCAGCACAGCACCCTCCGGCAGCGCGCCTGTCTCGAGGTAGCGCCAGAGCTCGATGAGCAGCTTGCGGGCCAGCGCGACGATCCCGATCTTCCGCATCCGGCTCCCGCCGCCGCCGAAGCGCCGCTGATACCACTTCGACAGCGCGCTCTCCGGCTGGAAGCGCAGCCAGCCCCACGCGATCTCGATCGCCATCGAGCGCACGTGCCGGTTGCCGGCCTTCGTGATCCCGCGCTCCCACTGGATCGTGCCGCTCTGGTGCGGTGTCGGCGTCAGCCCCGCCAGGCTCGCGAGCTCTCGACGATTGCGGAAGCGACGCCACCCGAAGAACTCCATGACGTAGAGCCACGCGCTGTTGAGCCCGATGCCCTTCAGTTCGAAGAGCTGCTTCACCTTGCGCGAGCCGTCGTCCGCGGCCGCCTTCACACGCTCCTTCCGCAGTCCCTCGAGCTCCGCGATCTGTGCGGTGTAGAGCTCGACCTTCTTCCACTCGCGCGCAAGCCGTGCGCGCAGTGCGGGGCCGACACGCGAGCCGTCCCAGAGCTTGCGCGTGTCGAGTCGAGCGAGCCAGTCGTCCTTCAGGTCCATCACCAGGCCCTGGTTGCTGAGCAGACCCTTGATGCGGTTCGTGACTCTCGCGCGATCGCGCTTCGCCGTCTGCAGCTCGCGGTGCAGCTGCCGGCTGTCCTCCTGCTCAGGCGTCGTGCAGGACCGTCCATGACCGTCAGGACCGACGAGAACCGC
>JAUIEF010000249.1 GCA_030428785.1 bacterium | reverse complement strand
CGTGAGGGCATGTCTGCGGCCCATGCTCAAACAAGTCCTCGGGCCTTCGGCCCTGCGGGAGATAACTGCGCGTGGGCCGCAGACATGCCCTCACGTCGCAAACGGAACCCGGGTCACGGCGCGTCCGTCCCGACGCGACCTCTCTCGCTGCGCTCACATCGTCACGCGGGTGAGACGCGTCGGAAGGGTCGACGCAACGACCGGAACCGCCCGGTGCGGAACGGCCGGCGGCGTGGGGCGGTCCGAGAGGAGGCGGCCGCCGCCGCGGGCGTTGCGCGTGCGGACACAGCTCCGCTCGTCACGCTCCACGGGGTGTCGGATCGCTTCGCTCCCGACGGCACGGCTGACCGCGGGCGTCACGTCCGCCGTTCGCGACGCCGGCGGACTCCCGGCACGCAGCGTCCCGTCGGAAGTCCACCGACGAGTGCGAGCGCGGAACGCGCGATGCACGGCCGGGACGCGGGGGCGTCTCCCAGCTCGTGACGTCGTCGTCCTCCCGTGCCGCGCGGGACCTCCTCCGTGCGCGCTGCGGTTGGAGTGCAGCGAGGAAGGACGCGACGGGCCGGACGCGCCGTGGAAACCGTTCCGGATGCGACGTGAGGTGACACATGGGCCCCGCGCGCAGTTATCTCCCGCAGGGCCGTAGGCCCGAGGACTTGTTTGAGCACGGGGCCCATGTGTCACCTCACGGTCGGCTCCACCACCCCCACCCCAGCGCGTCCGGCCCGCCGCGTCCGCCCGAGCGGAACGCCACCGACCTCACGCGCACGCGGCGGCTGGTAAGCTGGCCGTCGAGTTCCACCCGGAAGAGAGAGGGTCCCCCGATGACCAGCACCACCCGTCGTCCGTCCCGCCGCCTCGCGGTGTCGTTCGTCCTCGCACTGCTCGGCGCCGTCGCACCCGCCGTTCGCGCCGAGGAGGTGCAGACGAGCCTCACCGGCGAGGTCCTCACCGTCTCGATCGCGGGCGGCGCGCCCGCGGGGACGCAGGCCGACCTCGCGGCGCTCGGCGTCGTCGCCGGCGCGTCCGCGACGGTCACCTGGCGCGTCGAGTCCACGACGCCGCCCGAGGCCGAGGAGGGGATCCTTCCCTACACCTTCTACCGGCAGGGCATCACCCACATGGTGTTGCAGATCGGCTCGTACAGCACGGAGCTCTTCCTGCCCGTCGGCTTCGAGGACCTCAACGTCGTGCAGGTCGGCGACAACGTCCCCGGCCCGTCCGTCAGCGACAGCTACCTCATGTCGACGCCCGCGACGGAGAGCGCGCGCCTGCTCCACGGCGCCGCGCCCGGCTGGCCCACGATGAGTGTGTCGCTCTTCGACTTCACCGGCGCGAACGCCAGCACGGACGACGGCATCGTCCAGGACGCGACGAAGTACCAGCTCGGCAACGCGGTCATCGGCGGCGTGAACGGCTCGATCAACGTCGTGCTCGACGTCGGCAAGGGCGGCGGCGGCAAGGGCGTCGGCCCCGAGTTCTGCGCGAAGAAGCAGCTGCTCGCCGCGAAGGTGTACGGCCGCAAGGCGCTCCTCTGCCTGGCGAAGTCCGCGCAGCAACCGACCAAGAAGGACCCTCTCGGCGACAAGCTCGACGCGTGCCTCGACAAGGCCGCGGCCCAGTTCGAGCTGAAGATCGGCAAGGCGATCTTCAAGGCGACGAAGAAGGGCGGCTCGTGCGCGGTCACGGATCCGATCACGCTCGGCACCGAGCTGCGCGACGCGCTGGCGCAGGTCGCCGAGGACGTCGGCACCGGCGTGGACCCGGACGACACGCCCGACCGCGCGCTGCGCGCGAAGATCCTGCGCGCCGCCGGCGCCCAGTGGACACGCGACGTCGCGGCCTACGCCAAGGACGTCATGAAGCCGTCCCCCGCCAAGCTCGCGAAGAAGCTCGACGCCTCGCGCGCGGTCGTGGAGAAGCAGATCCAGCGGGCCGTCGACAAGGCGCAGAAGAAGGGGATTCTCTACGGCGGGCCGGACGCGGAGACCCTGGCCGACACGATCCGCACGCTCGCGGAGGAGGTGGCGACGGCCGCCGGGGGCTGACGATTCGCGCGCGTGGGGTCGGTGGCGTTCCGCTCGGGCGGACGCGGCGGGCCGGACGCGCTGGGGTGAGGGTGGTGGCGCCGACCGTGAGGGCATGTCTGCGGCCCATGCTCAAACAGGTCCTCGGGCCTTCGGCCCTGCGGGAGATAACTGCGCGTGGGCCGCAGACATGCCCTCACGTCGCAAACGGAACCATCACCACGGCGCGTCCGGCCCGTCGCGTCCTTCCTCGCTGCACTCCAACCGTCACGCGTTCGGAGCGGGTCCCGCGCGGGACGGGCTGTCGACGAACGTCACGAGCGGGAGAACGGCGCTGCGTGTCGGCCGTGCATCGCGCGTTCCGCGCTCGCACTCGTCGAAGGACCTCCGACGACTCCTCGAGCACGGGAAGTCCGTCGGCGTCGCGAACGGCGGACGCAACGCTGGCGGTCAGCCGTGCCGTCGGGAGCGAAGCGATCCGACTTCCCGTGGAGCGTGACGAGCCGGGCTGTTCTCTCGCGCGTCATGACTCGGTGCCGGCTCCCGGTCCCTGACCCGCTCCATGCCGCCGTCCTCGCTCGCACGGATCGTGACGGTCCGTGCGCCCAACCATCGACGCGTCCCCACTCGCTTGACGATGTGAGCGCAGCGAGGGAGGTCGCGACGGGACGGACGCGCCGTGGAAATCGTTCCGGATGCGACGTGAGGTGACACATGGGCCCCGCGCGCAGTGATCTCCCGCAGGGCCGCAGGCCCGAGGACTTGTTTGAGCACGGGGCCCATGTGTCACCTCACGGTCGGCTCCACCACCGCCCCCCCAGCGCGTCCGTCCCGCCGCGTCCGACCGAGCGGAGCGCCACCGACGTCTCGCGTGCCGCCCCCGCGATCGCGGGATACGCTGAGTCATGCCCTCCCGCCCGAAGTCCGCCCCGACCCGTCGAGGTCCGCCCCACGGGCTGCTGCTCCTGCTCGCCGCGCTGTCCGGCGTCTCCGCGCTCGTCTACGAGGGCACGTGGATCCGCTGGTTCCGGCTGCTCTTCGGCAGCACGACCCACGCGTCCTCGGCGACCTTGTGCGCGTTCTTCGGCGGGCTGGCCGTCGGCGCGGCGCTCTTCGGGCGCTTCGCGCGTCGGACGCGGAACCCGCTGCGGGCCTACGCGCTCGTCGAGCTGGGCGTCGCCGTGTCGGCGCTCTGGGTGCCGCTCGCCGCGTCGCTCTACGACCCGTTCTACGCCGGACTCTACGAGCGCTTCGCCGGGCGGCGCGAGGTGTTCACGGCGGTCAAGCTCGGGCTCGCGTTGCTCGCCATGCTGCCGACGTCGGTGCTGCTCGGCGGGACCATGCCGTTGCTCGCGGCGGCGGTCGTGGGGGAGGGGCGTCGCCTCGGCCGGCTCGGGAGCCGGCTCTACGCGGTGAACACGCTGGGCGCGGCGCTCGGCGCGCCGCTCGGCGCGCTCGTCCTGCCCGAGCGCGTCGGGCTCGGCGCGACCTACGGCATCGCCGTCGGCGTGACCCTGCTCGTGGGCGGTGCGTCGTGGGCGGCCGCGCGTCGCCGGCCGGCGTCCGCCGACGTCGGGACGACCGCCGACGCGGCGACGCGGGCCGCGGGGTCCGAGGCTCCGCGCGGGCCGCGGCGCAAGGAGACGACCGCCGGCGCGCCGCGCGCCGACGCGTCGACGGCGGGTGCGTCGTCCGGAACGCCCGCCGGCGCGTCGACCGCCGACGCGGCGACCGCGGGTGCGTCGTCCGGAGCGTCCACCGCTGCACCGCGTTCCCTCCGCGCGCCGTTGCTGCTCGCCGCCGCGTCGGGCTTCGGCGTGCTCGCGTTCGAGGTGCTGCTCATCCACGCGTCGGGCCAGCTCTTCACGCACAGCGCCTACACCTACGGGCTCGTGCTCGTGCTCGTGCTCGTCGGGCTCGGCCTGGGCGCCGCGCTCGTGTCGTGGACCGCCGACCGCGTCGGCGCCGCCGCGCTCCTCCGCGGGTCGACGCTCGCCGTCGGCGTGCTCCTGCTGCTCGTGCCGTTCGCGGTCCGCGCGCTCGGGCCGTGGGTGCTCGCGCTCGGCTTCCTCGTCTTCCTCGTCGCGGGGCTCGTCTTCCCGCTCACGTTCCGCCTCGTCGACGGCGGTCACGCGGGCGAGCGCCTCGGCCTGCTGCTCGCCGCGAACACCGCGGGCGGCATCCTCGGCTCGCTCGCCGGGAGCTTCCTCATGCTCGGCGGGCTCGGGCTGTGGCCGTCGCTCGGCTGGCTCGCCGTGCTCTACGCCGGCGCCGCGCTGTGCGTCTCCGGGCCGCGGACCGCGCGCGTGCGCGCCGCGCTCGTGTTCGTCGTCGCGCTCTCCGCCGTGCGTCTCGGTCCCGCGGACCCGTGGCGGCTCGACCCGGTCGTGCTGCGCGACGGCGAGACGCTGCTCGCGCTCGAGGAGGGCGCCACGGGCATCGTGAGCGTCGTCGAGTCGGCTGACGGCAACCGGCGCATCAAGGTCGACGACAGTTACACCTTCGGCGACTCGCGCAACAAGCCGCTCGCCGAGCGCATGGCGCACCTGCCGCTCCTCCTGCACCCGGCGCCCGGGCACGTCGCGATCATCGGCAGCGCGACGGGCACCGTCGCCGGCGGCGCCCTGCTCCACCCCGTCGAGCAGATCGACCTCGTGGAGATCGTCCCCGAGGTGCACGACGTCGCCGCCGAGTGGTTCGCGCACGTGAACCGCGGCGTCCACGCCGACCCGCGCACGCGCCTCGTCACCGAGGACGGCCGCAACCACGTGCGCGCCGCGCCGCACGCCTACGACGTCATCGTCGAGGACCTCTTCGTCCCGACACGCCCGACCGCCGCCGCCATGTACACGCGCGAGCACTACCGCGACGCGCGCGAGCGCCTCGCCGACGGCGGCGTCTTCTGCCAGTGGCTCCCCGTCTACCAGCTCGACGAGGAGACGCTGCTCGTCGTCGTCGCGACCTTCCTCGAGGTCTTCCCCGAGGCGACGCTCTGGCGACCGCACGTCCGTCCGCACGAACCCATCGTCGGGCTCGTCGGCATCCGCGGGGCGGCGCCGCACGCGGAGCAGGTCGAGGCCCGCGCGCGCGAGCTCGCCGCCCTCGGCATCGACGACCCGTGGGTCACCGACCCCGTCGCCGTCTGGATGAACTACCTCGCGCCCGCAGCGCACGTCTTCGACCACCGACCCGACGCGCCCGTGCACCACGACGGCCACCCGTTCTTCGAGTTCATGACCGCGCGCTTCGAGCCGCGCGAACTCTCCCGCTACCGCTACGAGGGCTGGGTCAAGCTCTGCGACGCGCTCACGAAGCGCACGCCGCGCGACGACACCGTCTTCCCCGATCGCCCGCGGCACGTGCAGCTCGGCGCGAACGCGATGCTCCGCGCGAACCTCGCGTTCGCCGGCGGCGCGAAGGACCACGCGCAGACGTCGTGGCGCGAGGCGATGGAGCACCTGCCGCCGCATCTGCTCACGGCGCGGGACGCGAGTTTCGGGGATCTCTGGCCCATCGAACGCGAGTAGTCCGTGGCGCTCCGCTCGGTCGGGCGCGGCGGGCCGGACGCGCTGGGGGGGCGGTGGTGGCGCCGACCGTGAGGGCATGTCTGCGGCCCATGCTCAAACAGGTCCTCGGGCCTTCGGCCCTGCGGGAGATAACTGCGCGTGGGCCGCAGACATGCCCTCACGTCGCAAACGGAACCCGGGTCACGGCGCGTCCGTCCCGTCGCGACCTCTCTCGCTGCGCTCACATCGTCACGCGAGTGAGACGCGTCGATGGGAGGGCGCACGGACCGCATCGATCCGTGCGAGCGGGTCGGCGGCATGGAGCGGGTCGGGGAACGGAAGCCGACGCCGCGCACAGGACGCGCGAGAACACAGCTCGGCTCGTCACGCTCCACGTGAAGTCGGATCGCTTCGCTCCCGACGTGACGGCTGACCGCGGGCGATACGCCCCCGTTCGCGACGCCGACGGACTCCCGGCACTCGGCGAACGATCGGAGGTCCTTCGACGAGTGCGAGCGCGGAACGCGCGATGCACGGCCGGGACGCGGGGCGTCTCCCAGCTCGTGACGTCGTCGGTCCCCCGTGCCGCGCGGAGCCCAACCGTGCGCGCTGCGGTTGGAGTGCAGCGAGGAAGGACACGACGGGCCGGACGCGCCGTGGAAACCGTTCCGGATGCGACGTGAGGGCATGTCTGCGGCCCACGCGCAGTTATCTCCCGCAGGGCCGAAGGCCCGAGGACTTGTTTGAGCATGGGCCGCAGACAT
>JAUIEF010000248.1 GCA_030428785.1 bacterium | reverse complement strand
GACCGCCCGGCGATGGACCTCTGGGAGGCGCTCTACGAGCGTCGCACGACGCGCCGTTTCGACGCCGCGCGGCCCGTCCCGCGCGAGGTCGTCCTCGAGCTCCTCGACGCCGCGCTCATCGCGCCGACCTCCTGCAACCTGCAGATGTGGGACTTCGTCGTCGTCGACGACCCGGACCAGCGCGAGCAGCTCGGCCGCCTCTCGCTCCAGGTGCTCAGCACGCCGGTGAGCATCTTCGTCGCGTACGGCAAGGAGTACAGCGAGGAGGGGCACGCGAACGTCCAGTCGGCCGCGGCGGCCATGCAGAACATGTCGCTCGCCGCGCACGCGCTCGGCATGGGCACGTTCTGGATCAACCAGCTCGGGCCGCGCGACGAGGTGGGGCGCATCCTCGGGCTGCCCGCCGACCGCGAGGTCGTCGCCGCGCTCGCCGTGGGCTGGCCGAAGGTCTACCCGACCCAGGTGCCGCGCCGCCGGCCGTTCGGGCACGTCGTCCACTGGAACCACTTCGGCGGCAGCCCCATCCCGAGCAGCCCGCGCCCCGACGACTGGACGCTGGAGCTCGTCCGCGACTACCAGCAGGCGCGCGTGCTCAACGGCAACCGCTACAACAAGAGCCGCCCGTGGGAGATGGAGGGCGCGCTCGAGGCGGCGAACCGGCTGGGCGCCCGCGACGACGGCGGCGTCCCCGACGACGAGGCGCCGCGCTGGCTCGACGTGCTGCCCGTGCACGGCCTGTTCACGGGCGCCATGGCGCGGCAGCACCGGAGCCACCGCTGGGCGACGCTCGAGCTCTCCGCCGACGTCGCGGCCTTCGCGGCGAAGCGCTGCCCCGCGCAGGTGCGCTGCGAGCCGCTCGTCTGGGAGCCGGGGCGCGTCGACCCCGCGCTGCGCGACGCCTTCGACCGCGTCACCGTGCTCCACCGGCTCGAGGCGCTCCCGACGGCGCGCCAGCCGGAGCTGCTCGCCGACCTCCACGCGATGCTTGCGCCCGGCGGCCGCCTGCTGCTGCGCGTCGTGAGCGCGCGTTCGTTCCACGGCGTCGCGAACTGGCTCCACGCGCGGCGCGGCGGCCCGGGCGGCGTCGAGTACGTGCTCGCGCCCGACCCGAACCTCGGACCCTTCGAGGCGCTCGCGCCGGCGCGCCTCGACCGTCTCGTGCGTGACGCGGGGTTCACGGTGCTCGAGGACGCGCGCGCCGACGTCGTGCCCTCGGCCACGGAGGTCGACTTCCGCACGCGGAACATGCGCGGGGCCAAGCGGGCTCTCGTGCGCGGCGCGGTGGGGGCGGGCCGCCTGCTCGCGAAGCTGCCCGGCATGGGCGCCTTCGCGCGGACGCGGACGCTCCTGCTCGCGAAGCGGTAGGCGCGGCGCCCGGCGGCCCGCGTGACGGGCATCCCGCGGTGGCGCGTCCGCGGGATCGGGCGTACGGTCGGAGGCGTGACCCGCGCCGCGATCATCCGCCTCCTGGGAGCCGTCGTGCTCGTCTCCACGACGGCCGTCGTGTCGGCGCGCCTGCTCGACGACGCCCGCCCCGATCCGCTCGCGCGGCGCGGCCGGCGATGGCGCGCCGTCGACGCCTTCGTGCGGGCGCACCTCGCCGAGCACCCGGAGCGGTACTCGGAGGACGCGCCGCTCGAGGTGTGGCTCCCGCGCGCCGCCGATCTCCGGCGGCCCGCGCGCGCGCCGTCGTGGCTCGTCGCGCACTGGCGGCGCGACGGGCTGCCGGTGCGCCGACCGGACCGCGGCGGGCTCGTCGTGGACCTCGCCCCGGACCCCGATGCGCCGGGTGACCTGCGCGCCGGCGGCGTGTACGGCGTCGGCCCGTCTTCCGCGGAGATCGACGAGTGCATCCTCCGCCGGCGACCCGACGGCGGCTTCGACGTCGTCGACTACCGGTACGTCGGACAGGGCTGCTTCTAGGCGCGGCGTGCCGCCCCCGCGCGTCAGTCCGCGCGGTAGACCGCGTAGCGCTCGTCCTCGTGGACGGGCGCGCCGTACGCCTCCTCGAGCGCCTCCGTCCAGAGCGCGAGCCGCTCGGGCTCCATCGCCTCGCGCACGAACGGCCCCTCGTCGAGGCGGCCCACGACGAGCTCGTCGTGCAGCAGGCAGAACGGCGCCCAGCGCACGCGCAGCCGGTCCGGCAGCGACGGCTCGCGCTCGTCGCCGGGCGGCCGCTTGTCGAGCACGACGGCGTCGATGTCGCGCAGCCCCACGAGCGTGCGCAGCTTGATCGGCGACCCGCGCTCGGTGGTCCGCGACACGCCGCCCCACTCGTTGCGCACCTTGATGTTGTCGTCGGTGAGCGCGAGGTTCGTCACGTAGCCGCCGGGCTGGCGCTTGCCGTGCGTGATCTGCGCGAGGTTGCGCCACGCGTCGGCGCCCGGCTTCGCGAACGGCATGACGACGACCGTCCCGATCGTGTCGTCCGCGGCGAGCTGCTCGAGCGCGGTCGAGTGCGGCACGGGCCAGGCGGGCACGGGCGCCGCGTTGCGCTCGGCGCAGAACAGCAGCAGCGCGACGGTCGTCGCGATCCGGCGCGCCGTCGGCGAGGCGAGCCGCGCGACGACGTCGCCCCACGCCGCGGCGAGGAGCAGGCCCGTCGCGAGGTGCACGAGGAGCAGCATGCGCTGCGCCGCGCGGAGCATGGAGAAGACGGGCAGCGCGTCGATCCAGGCGTGGGGGAGCGGGATGCCCGTGGGTCGTCCGGCGATCGTGAGTTCGCTCCCGAGCCCCAGCACGAACGCGACGAGCGCGACCACGATCCAGAAGCCCCGGCCGCGGAGACGCAGGACGCCGCGTGCGCCGAGCGCGAGCACGGCGAGCGTCGTCCAGCCGAGCATCGTCGGCCAGGAGACGAGCGGCATCTCGCCCACGCCGCCGTTCCAGCGGAAGCCGAGGAGGTCGTTCCAGCGACCGATCTTCGGCTCGGTGCTCAGCGGCGCCGGCGCGCCGGCCGTCACCGCGGAGACGAGCGGCCACGCCGCGACGAGCACGGCCGCGGCCGAGAGCCCGCCGGCGCCGAGCAGCCGGCCCGCGCCGCGCCGCCAGGGCACGTCGGGCGCCCACGCACGGCCGCCGAGCAGCAGCGCGAACCCGAGCAGCGCGCCGTACACGAGGTAGTACGACGCGCTCGTCGCGAGCAGCGCCGCGCAGGCCGCGACGCCCAGCGTGTTGCGCAGGCCGCCCTCGCGCCAGGTCTTCATCATCGCGAGCACGAGCAGCGGCAGGAACTCGAGCGTCGACAGGTTGAGCTGCGGCACGAAGTAGAGGTGCAGCGGCGAGAACGTCCACGCGACGCCCGCGAGCAGCGCGCCGCCCGCGCGGCCCGTGACGTAGCGCGCGAGCAGGTAGAACGTCCAGCCGGAGAACGCGTAGTGCGCGACGGTCAGCCAGCGGAACACGTCCTCCGCCGGCGCGACGAACGTGAGCAGGCTGCCGGGCAGCGAGTTCACGAGCGAGAGCGTGTGCCGCCCCAGCTCGACGCCCACGTGGTGGTGCAGGTGCTCCGTCCGCCAGAGCTCGAGGCCCTGCTCCCAGAGCGCCTCGCGCACCCACCAGGAGTTCCAGAGGTTCACGAGCGCGTCGGGTCGCGTGCTCGGCATGGTGCCCGACGCGACGGCGAGCGGCCACGTGAGCGCCACGGCCGCCGCGGCGTAGACGAGCAGCACGAGCGACGCGCGGGGGGCGGCGTCGCCCTCGACGGCGGGCGCGGGGGGCGGGGGCGACGACATGGGGCGCCCATGGTACGCGGCGGCGCGGGCGGGGCCAGGGGGGGGCGCCGTCGTCGATCGCGGCAGCCTGCGGTATCCTCGGTCATCGCGCAGCGGGGAGTCCGCAAGCCGCGTCGGGAGAGAGATGGTCGACCACAGCACGCCTCCTGCCGAACCCAGCGATCCGCGTGCCGCGTGGGAAGCGCGTCGGCTCCGGGACGAGCTGCAGGACGCCCGCGAGGAGATCGCGCGCCTGCGACGGACCTCTCACGCCGGTGACGTTCGAGCCGCCCGGAACCGGCGCCTCGTCCACGACGTGGGGCAGGGCTTCAAGCTGCTCGTCGTCGCGGCGGCGGTCCACGCGGCCGTGACGAGGGATCTGGATGTCCCGGGCTGGATCCTCGCGTTCCTCATCGCGGGCCTCGCGCTCGGCTCCTGGGTCGAGGGGCTGCGACGCGGGCGGCGGCGCCCGACGCGCGTCCTGCGACGCACACCGCCCGATCGGAGACCGACATGACCGCCACCGACGCCACGACCCCCTGGGCCAGCCGCGGCGCGCAGGCGCTCGCGACGCTCCACGCACGCGAGCTGCGACGATTCGTCGACGTCTGGCGACGCGCCGACGCCGCGGAGCTCGCGCTGCCGGAGACCGACGACCCGAGCTACGCCTCGCGCGAGACGCTCCTCGTGCACGTCGCGGCCTGCGCCGCCGGCTACCTCGTGTGGATCCAGGAGCAGCGCGGCCTCGCGCCGCCGGACCTCGACCGCCGCCCCGACCCCGAGGGCTTCGGCCGCCGCGTCGACGGCTACGTCGACGAGGTGCTCGCCGCCTGGGACGTCCACCTGCGCGACCTCACGGAGGCCGACTCCGACCGGCCCGCCTACGAGACCCGCTGGGGCGTGCCCTACTGCATCGACGCCATGCTCGAGCACGCGGTCATGCACCCGCTGCGCCACCGCCACCAGCTCGAGCGCCTCCTGGGCGAGGACGCCGGGGGCTGACGCCCGGTCAGTCGTCGCGCGCGCGGCGGAAGTCCGCGAGCGAGTGGACGATCCCCTGCGACATCCCGGTGCGCACGATCTCGAGCACGCGGCCGCCGCGTTGCGGCCCGTCGTCGCCGGTCGGTCCGTCGTCGCGCGGCGGGACCTCCGCCGCGACGTCATCGACGACGTCCACGACGACCCGGCCCGTCTCGCCCGCGAGGTGCCGCAGCACCGCGACGAGGAACATCGACGCGCCGATCATCTCGAGCACCTCCTCGACCGCGTCGATGAGCACGTAGCCCATGTTCGACGAGCCGTTCGCGTCGGTCCACAGGCCGAGCGGCACCTCCATGAGCAGCGCGCCCCCGACGAACACCGCGCCGGCGCGCACGAAGTCGCGCCGCGTGCGCCGCGGCAGGTCGAGCACGAACGGCAGGTACACGACGCCGAGCGCGAGGAGGATGCCCGACGCCGGGATGATCCAGTCGAAGTAGAACGCGCCGCGCCCGCCCTGGATGACACGGTTGAGCCCCTCGTGGAGCATGACCGTCTCGTCGAGCGAGATGTAGAGGAAGAGCAGCGACAGGAACGTCCAGCGCCGCGGGTGCGGCGCGCCCGAACGCCTCGCCTCGCGCGCGACGAGCGCGAGCAGCAGACCGGACGTCAGGTGCAGCAGCGCGGACCACCACGTCGGCACGTTGTGCTCCTCGCTGAGCGAGAGCGCGCGCATGAGGTCCTCGGCGTCCTCCGTGCCCGACGCGAACCAGTGCGCCTCGGACGCGACGCCCGCGATCGCGAGAACGGCGATGACCGTGCCGAGCAGGCGGCGGAGGGAGCGGAGCGGGAGGTCGAGGGACATGGGGAGTCGCCGGTCGCGGGGCGGGGTTTCCCGTTCCATCGATCCGCGCCGATGCCCGGCTTGAGGTCTGTACGATGCGAGCGTCACCGGTGAAGGCCGGCCCGCCCCGCCGGCGGCCTCGCGCCGCGCCCGTTCCGGAGGTCCGTCATGTCCGTCGTCGCCCGCCCCCGACCCTCGCTCGAGGCCCGTCTCGCGCGCCTCGAGCGCAGCCTGCGCCGCACGCGGCTCGTCGCCGCCGCGGCGCTCGTCCTCGTCGCGGGCCTGGCCTTGGCGCCGCTCCCGGCCGACGACACGCTCCGCACGCACCGCCTCCAGCTCCTCGACGCGCGCGACGACGTCGTCGTCGACCTGCGGCCCGGCGACTGGGGCGCCGAGCTCGTGTTCTTCGGCCCGGGCGACCTGCGCACGCTGCGCGTCGGCAACGACGAGCACGGCGGCATGGTGCGCGTCTTCCGGCGCGACGGCACGGCGGCCGTCTCGCTGGACGCCGTCGAGCTCACCGACGACGTGACGGCCGGGCGCGTCCAGCTCCACGACGGGGAGGGCGACGTCGCGGTGCTGCTCGGCACGAGCGTCGCCGGCGTCACGCCGCCCGCGCGCGGCGGCGACGCGGACGGCGGCGCGGTCGTCGTGTTCCGGGACGGCGCGCCGCGGCTCGTCGCGCCGGCGGAGGCGCGGGACGGCCGGTGACCCGCGCGGTCCGCTGGCTCCTCGCGACGCTCGCGGCGACGATCGCCTGCGGCGACGCGCACGACCCCGAGACGCTCGCGCGGGCGG
>JAUIEF010000247.1 GCA_030428785.1 bacterium | reverse complement strand
GGAGACCCACGGCTGCGACCGCTGCGTCATGGTGTGGTGCGGGTCCACCGAGCGGCAGGCCTCCGTGGCCGACCGCGAGATCGCCCCGTAGGCCGCGTCCCCCGTCCGCTCCGCGAACTCCGCCGCGAGGAGCACGAGCCGCAGGAGGTGCCGCAGGACGAGCCCCTCGTTCTTGCCGAGGTCCCGGCTCGACACGAACCGGCGGAAGTCGCCCCCCGCGTCCGCGATGCCGCCCGCGACCCACTTGGTCTGCACCCGCAGCTCCTCCGGGAACGGCAGCTCCGCCTCGAACGCGATCTTCAGCATCTCGGGGAAGGTCGGCGGCGGCTCCTCCTCCTCCTCCCACGGCGAGCGGTCGCGCGGGTCGCGCTCCTCCTCCGCCGCCTCCGTCCGCCCCACGACGATGCCCATCGAGAGCATGAGCGGCGCGAGCACCTCGCGCTCCAACGGCCCCGGCTCGAGCTCGACCGGCGGCTCGCAGCGCCGCACGACGCGCCACGGCAGGTCGAGCACCGCCTCGAGCGCCATGAGCTTCTCCGTGTCGCTCGCCGGCGCGAGCGTCGTCCCGAGCCAGCAGCCGAACATCGGGTCGATGCTGCGGAACTCGAGCAGGTCCTCGATGGACGGGTCGACGACGACGCGGTCCTCGCCCTCCACGCGCGCCAGGTAGCCGCGCGCCGCGAGGTTGTCGACCATCGCGTCGAGCTGCTTCTCGAAGCCCGCGAGCCGCTCCGCGCTGTTGAACCGCTTCGCGAGGAAGCGTCGCACCGTCCCGAGGTCCGCGCTCCGCGTGAGCAGGTACACCAGGAAGCGGTACGGGATCATCGCGCGGCTGCGCAGCTTCGCCGGCCCCGCCTCGACGAGCGCGCGGAACTGCCCCTCGCTCCAGTACTGCTCCGTCTTGCGCCGCGACGGCCGCTTGCGCTCGAGCTGCTTGCGCGCCTTGAGGATGCCCGGGTCCTTGCTCTTCGCCGGGAGCTGGTCGTACTTCTCCTTCCAGCGGTGGATCTTCACGTCGTCCTCGTGCGCCACCGCGTAGACGAAGCCGCGCGTGTCGAACTGCGGCCGGCCCGCGCGCCCGAACATCTGGTGCGCCGCGGACGACGGCAGCACCTTGCGCTCCCGCGGCTTGCCCTTGAGCAGGCTCTTGAGCACGACGGAGCGCGCCGGCAGGTTCACGCCCGCCGCGAGCGTCTCCGTGCACACGACGAAGGGCACGAGCTTCGCGAGGAACAGCCGCTCCACGAGCGACTTGTACCGCGGCAGGATCCCCGCGTGGTGCACGCCCACGCCGCGGATGAGCATCATCCGAAGCTTGCTCGCGACGCCCTCCTTGAGCTCCTCGCCCGCGTCCTCGATGAGCGCCTCGATCTTGGCCCGCGTCTCCTTCGTGATGAGCGGCAGCCCCTTGAGGCGCTCCGCCATCTCCCAGCACTCGTCCCGCGAGAAGCAGAACACGAGCGCCGGCGTCCGCGCGTCCTCGCCGTCCCCCTGCGCCATCTCGACGAGCTGCTCCGTGAGGAGCTTGTCCTCGACCCACTCGAACTCGAGCGGCACCTTGCGGTCCTCGCTGCGCACGAGCGTCAGCCGCCGGCCGTGCTGCTCGCGCATCCAGATCACGAAGTCGAGCGCGTTGCCCACCGTCGCCGAGAGCAGCAGCAGCCGCACGTGCTCCGGCAACAGCACGAGCGACAGCTCCCAGACGACGCCCCGCTCGCGGTCGTTGAAGTAGTGGAACTCGTCCATGACGACCGCCGACACGTCGTCGAACGGCTCGTGCGCGAGCAGGTGGTTCAGCAGGATCTCCGCCACGACGACCTTCACCGGCGCGTCCGGGTTCACCTTGCGGTTGCCCGTGAGCAGCCCCACCTGGTCGCGGTCGAAGCCCCACGCCTCCGCGCGGTCCTGCAGCTCCTCGAGCTTCTGGTCCGTGAGCGCGATGAGCGGCGTCGTGTAGTAGAGCCGCGTGCCCGTCTTCAGCGCCTCGAAGACCGCCGTCTCCGCGATGAGCGTCTTGCCCGTCCCCGTCGGCGCCGAGACGAGCACCCCGCCCTCGCACTCGAACCACGCGAGGACCGCCTCCTCCTGCACCGGATAGAGGTCGAAGGCGACCGTGTCGAGGAAGGCGTCGCAGAGCGCGTCGCGGTCGGGGGGCGGGGAGGACATGGGCCGCAGGATGACGGACGGGGGGGCGGATGTCGAAAGCGGTCCGGGGTCCGGGGTCCGGGGTCCGGAGCCGAACCCGAAGCCGAAACCGAAGCCGAAACCGAAACCGCAGCCGAAACCGAAGCCGGTGCAGGAACCGGACCCGCGGGGGCTCGCCGGATCCGTGGATCGGCACTACGCTCGGACGCGTCCCTCGAGTCGCGCCGTGCCCCTCGCCCTCGTCCTCCTCGCCTCCGCGCTCACGGTCGTGCCGGGCGACGGCGCCGCGCCGCGGGACAACGTGCTCGTCCTCGTCGCGGACGACATGGGCGTGGAGCGCACGCCCGCGTACGGGCTCGACGTCGTGCCGAACGGGCCGACGCCGTGGATCGACGCGCTCGCGGGGCACGGCGTCCTGTTCCGCAACGCCTACGCCGAGCCGCTCTGCAGCCCGACGCGCTCCGCGATCCTCACGGGGCGGCACCCGTTCCGCACGGGCATCGGACGCGCGATCAACTTCGGCGGCGGCGCCGCGGGCGCCGTCGAGGGCGACGTCGCGGAGACGAGCCTCGCCGACGTCCTGGGACCCACGCACCGCACGTCGGCCGTCGGCAAGTGGCACCTCGCGCTGATCGAGCCTCTGGGCGGCTCGGGGTTCCAGCACCCGGTGCTCTACGGCTTCGACACGCACCGCGGACCCATCGCCAACCTGACGCCGGGCGACCCGGACGCCTACGTCGACTTCGTCAAGAACCTCGCGGACGCGTCGGGCAACGCGCAGGTGCGCGTCACGGGGACCTACGCCACGACCGACCAGGTCGACGACGCGCTCGACGTCATCGAGGAGGCGGGCGAGGAGCCGTGGTTCGTGTGGCTCGCGTTCAACGCACCGCACACCCCGTACCACGTCCCGCCGTCGGAGCTCACGACGCTCGCCGTGAGTGCCGGCAGCTCGGACTCGCAGAAGCACCGCGCCGCCATCGAGGCCATGGACACGGAGATCGGCCGCCTGCTCCGGGGCATCCGCCCCGCCGTGCTCGCGCGGACCTGGGTGGTGTTCGTCGGGGACAACGGCTCGCCCGGCGGCGCGCTCCCGGGCATCGCCCAGGCGAAGGGGACGGTGTCCGAGTTCGGCGTCCACGTCCCGCTCATCGTCGCCGGCCCCCGCGTCCGCGCGCCGGGCCGGGAGGTCGACGCGCTCGTGGGCGTGACGGACCTCTTCGCGACGATCTGCGACATGGCGCGCGTGCCCGTGCCGGCCACCGCGGTGGACAGCGTCTCCGTCTTCCCGCACCTGCTCGACCCCGCGGCGCCGGCGCGGCGCGCGACGGTGTTCGTGGAGCTCTTCGAGCCCAACGGCCCGCCGCCGTGGACCATGCGCCGGCGCGCCGTCCGGGACGCCCGCTTCAAGCTCCGCGAGACGACGCCCGCGGTGTCCGACCCGCTCGAGTTCTTCCACCTCGCGACGGACCCGTTCGAGGAGCACGACCTCCTGCCGACGCCCACGCCGGAGCAGGCGGCGGTCCTCGACGCCCTCGCCGCGGTGCTCGACGAGCTCTCGCCCTGACGCGGGCGGCGTCCCCCGCCGACCCGCCGCCTGCTACCATCCGCGCCCATGTCCGCCGTGGTACGCATCGCGATGTGGTCCGGCCCGCGCAACGTCTCGACGGCGTTGCTGCGCTCGTTCGGCAGCCGCGGCGACACGGTCGTCTGCGACGAGCCGCTCTACGCGCACTGGCTGCGCGAGACGGGCACGCCCCACCCCGGCGCCGACGAGATCCAGCGCCGCCACGAGACGGACTGGCGCGCGGTCGCGGCGTGGCTCACCGGCCCGGTTCCCGCGGGCAAGTCGGTCTTCTACCAGAAGCACATGGCGCACCACCTGCTCCCCGACGTCGAGCGCGGCTGGCTCGACGGGCTGACGCACGTGTTCCTCGTCCGCGAGCCGCGCGCCATGCTCGCGAGCCTGTGCGAGGTCGTGCCGCGCCCCGGGCTGCTCGACACGGGGCTGCCGCAGCAGGTCGAGCTCTTCGAGCGGCTGCTCGCGCGCGACGGCGCGCCGCCGCCGGTCGTCGACAGCGCGGACCTGCTCGGCGACCCGGAGGGCGTCCTGCGCGCACTCTGCGACCGGCTCGACGTGCCGTTCGACGCGTCCATGCTGCGCTGGGACGCCGGCCCGCGCGAGACGGACGGCTGCTGGGCCGAGCACTGGTACGCGGACGTGCTGCGCTCCACGGGCTTCCGCCCGTACCGCCCCAGCCGCAAGCCGCTGCCCTCGAGCCTCGCGCCCCTGGCGGACGCGTGCGAGGTCCTCTACCGTCGGCTGCACGTCCACCGCCTCCGGCCCGGATAGCCGCCCATGCTCCAGACCTTCGACGAGCGCAACCGCGACCTGCTCGTCAACGTGAACGGCGTGCTCTCGCACCGCGACGCGGCGCGCGTCAGTCCGTTCGACTCCTCGGTGCAGGGCGGCGACGCGGTCTGGGAGGGCCTGCGGCTCTACGACGGCCGCATCTTCAAGCTCGACGAGCACCTGCAGCGGCTCCGGCACTCGGCGCTCGCGCTCGCGTTCTCGCCGATCCCGTCGCGCGACAAGATCGTGCACGAGATCCGGCGCACGCTCGAGGCCAACGACATGCGCGACGGCGTGCACATCCGTCTCACGCTCACGCGCGGCGAGAAGATCACGAGCGGCATGGACCCGCGACTCAACCAGTCGGGGCCGACGCTCATCGTGCTCGCCGAGCACAAGGTGCCCGTGTACGACAAGACGGGGCTTCGGCTCGTGACGGCGTCCGTGCGGCGGCCCGGGCCCGACGTCATGGACCCCAAGATCCACCACGCGAACCTCATCCCGAGCATCCTCGCGAAGCTCGAGGCGAACGCGGCCGGCGCCGACGACGCGCTCGTGCTCGACGGTGGCGGCTTCGTCGCCGAGACGAACGCGACGCACGTGTTCCTCGTGACGCACGAGGGCCTCGCGACGCCGCGCACCGTCGCGTGCCCGGAGGGCGTGACGCGCGCGACCGTGCTCGAGATCTGCGAGGAGCAGGGCCTGCCGTGCGAGGTGCGCGACCTGAGCCAGGCGGAGGTCTACCGCGCCGACGAGTGCTTCTGCACGGGGACCATGGGCGAGCTCGCCGCGGTCGTCGAGGTGGACGGCCGGCCGATCGGGACGGGGCGGCCGGGCCCCATCACGCGCCGGCTCTCCGAGTCCTACGCGCGCCGGACCGCCGCCGAGGGCGTGCGGGTGGTCGACTGAGGTGAGCGCGCGGTCGGGACCGGTCCGCGGCGCGACGCACGAAGGCGTCCCGCGTGCGGCGGGCGTCACGCGTGCGTGGGCGCCGCGCGTCCTCGCCGGGGTGCTCGCGCTCCTGCTCGCGACGCCCGTCGTCGCCCGACACGCTCCCGCCCGAACCGCCCCCGCTCGACCCGCCCCGGCCTCGCAAGAGGAGACCGCGCTCCCGCCCGCCGACCCGGCGCTCGCCCTCCCGTCGCTCGCCGCGCCGGAGCGCGCCGACGCCGTGTTCCTGCTCGGCGCGCACACGACGGTCGTCGTCGACGCGACGGCGGTCGAGACGCACCCCGTCGCGACGCGCCTCGCGGACCTGCTCTCCCGCGCGACGGGTCGCGAGGTGCCCATCGAGCTCGGCGACGTGGGCGACGACCGCTTCGGCAAGTGGGCCCTCCGGCTGCGCCCCGAGCGGCTCGACGAGTTCGGGCCGTCGGGCTTCCGCCTGCGCATCGAGCCGGAGGAGCTGCGGCTCGTCGCGGCGACGGCGCAGGGCATGCACCACGCCGTGTCGGCCGTCGCGAGCCTGCTGCCGGCGGACGCCGTCCCGCGCGGCGGCGCGCTGCGCGAGATCCGCCTGCCGTGCCTGCGCACGGACGACCGCCCGCACCATCCGGCGCGCGGCCTCTCGCTGCGCGCCGGGGAGGGCGCGCGCCCGTCCGTGAGGGACCTCGAACGACTGCTCGCGCCGCTCGCCGCGCACCGGCTCGACCGGCTGCGCCTCGACGGGCCGCGCGACGCGTGGCCTGAGGACCTCGACGCGCTCGAGCGCGAGGCGGCGCGCGTCGGCGTGACGCTGCTCGTCGGCCCCGCGGGCGACGAGGTCGCGACCCGGGCGCTGCCCGGGGACGCGAGCTGGCGGCGCCCCGTTGCGCTGCCCGCGCTGCCCGGCGCGG
>JAUIEF010000021.1 GCA_030428785.1 bacterium | reverse complement strand
CACGTCCAGCAGGTCCGTCTTCGCACGACGCGCGCGGCGGTTCACCTCGATGCTCGCACTGTCGACCACGAGGCTCTCGACATCGTGCGACTCCAGGAAGCGGTGCAGCCAGAAGCCGTCGCGGCCCGCCTCGTAGCAGCTCATCACACGCGCGTTGGCCGGCAGCTTGAAGCGCTTCTTCGCGGCCGTGATCTCCGCGAGCACGCCGTCCCCGTGTCGGGCGTTCACGTTGCGCTCACGCGCCTTCTGCCCCAGCCCCGTGCTGAAGCCGAGCTTCCAGCTCCCGTTGCCCAGCTCGAGAGCCAGGTACAGCGTCGCCTGCCGTGTCGTATCCTTCGTCTTGCGGGTCGTGGCCATCGGGTCGCTCCCAAGGGGTTTGCTGATTCCTTGGAGCGTACCGGCGACGACCCGCGCTGCCGTTCAAGGCTGCATGGGATCTAACGTATCTGCGGTTCAGCGGCGGGGCGCGAATCCGTTGCTAGCGAGTGTTAGACAGATCGTCAGCTTTCTCGTAGCAATCCTTCGCGCTCGAGAACTTGACGCACGTCCTCAAATGATGCAGCGATATTCCCCGCAGGAAAGCGAATCTGGCCCAGGCCCTGGATATTAGAAAACTCTTCACAGCCTTCTTCAAGCAAGACGATTGCTCTAGTAAACCCGATCCGCCCTTGAAACAGGCCGACTTCATGCACGACGTTCTGTCGGGCATGAAGTCCTCCTCCAACTTGCTCATCTTCGGCCGTTAGAACGATTAGGGCAAAGGCGGCAGCATCCAGCATCTCGACTAGCCGCGCAATATTTGTAATGCCGGCTATCGGTACGCGATTAAACTCATCCCATGGCAACTGCAACCGTTGATCGATGAAGTCCTTTAGCTCCCGCCAGAGGGCAGATCTCCCGTGGCCAATGAAAATGCTCGTCCCAATTCGGCTCTCGCGGGCGCGCCTTTGCTCCCTGCGTTCCAAATGGCTTGCTGCCTTCCTGCACATAACTGAGAGCCGCACGCAGTTCTTGGCGGGGCTGTTCAAAGCGAAGACGTCTGCCTGTACCGACTCATGAGGTGGCACGCGGATTCCTTGGTGCGCTGCGAGTGAGTCGCGCGAATGAAACTGCTTAGGGGCTTGCGACTCAAGATACTGCGCGCTCGTGAAGGCTGCGGTGCCTTCAGCTTCCTTGGCTAGCCGTTCGAGGTAGCTATCAGGCCGACTTTCAGACGCCGATTGCAAAATAGATTGTACGGCATCTCGGCACTCGTCGAGAAGACCGCGCGTTTCTGACGACAGCTCTCGTAACTCAGTTAAGTCTATATCACCAGCCATCGCGAGCAATGACGCACGCACAACGTCTGGATCCCATTCCTCCCACTCTCCACGCGAACCAAGATTCATCACGTCCTTTAGCCCCCACTCGGCGCTAAAGTGCGCCCCAGGCGGAGGGGGGCGAAGGTCTCTATAGTACACAGTTGCGTGATAGCCTAGCCACGATCCGCTCCATGCCTTGCCAACCTCCCGCGCTGCGTTCTTCAGTCGATCCAACTGTACCTCGCTTGCAGCTGCCTGATACTTCTGGGCTGCGAGATCAAGCCGGTCTGCCATTTCGCGAAGTTCACTCGCAGACATCGCCGTGCTCATGCCTCCTCAAGGAGATGCAAGGAATGCGTCGGTATTCTGTACAAGTTGGCGTGCGGCCCTGCACATCTCCTTATATTCGGCAGTCGCCAATGAAGGACTGCCGCCGCGATGCGCAAGCGCATTGCGCTGCTCGAAGAGTCTCTTCAGTGCGGCTCGATCAATCTTCTTCGACCATCGTTGCGGCAGGCCGAGCTTATGCAGCCTATCCAGGAACCTAGAGATCGACACTTGGTTGAGTAGTTTCGCCTGTTCACTCGTAGCGTTGGGTGCGAAGTGATGGAGAAAGGCACTCCGGATTGCAGTTTCGCATGAAATGGCGAGCGCTAGAACTGCGCCAGCCAAGTCGCCTGTCTCAAGGCGATGAGTCCCGTCGTGGAAAAAATCAACAAACACGGGTGCATCGCGCTCGCGACTCAACTCCCCCTGCAGTCTTTTCCATTGAGGCTTAGAGATCGGCTTACCAATCGAAACGACGATTGTTCGTTTGCCCGACCAAAACCGCTTTCCGGCCTCGTTGAGGAGATATGGAGACCACCCCGTCTCGCGGCTGGATCGAGACAGCTGACCGAGTGCCGGCAGGTCTAGCTTCCACCTCAGTACACGTAGCCAGTATTCAAGGGCAGAGGCGGCAAGTATTTGAAGCTCGGCTACTGTTGTATCGAATAGCTTCCGCCTAGAGGCGGAGTGCATATCGGTCTGAACGGTTCCGATGGCCGCCTTTGCGACCGAGAGCTTCTTCTTCGAATGGACTAAGACCTCCACACTGCTGACGGAATATGAGATTGGCTTCATCGTTGCTGCACGCCACGTGTAGCAGTAGATGTCATCGTTCCCCCAGTGTGAGGTAGAGCCGGGAGGTCGCTTTGGCGCCTTGGGAAGTCGGACCTCAACTCGATGCTTGTTGAAGGTGAATGAGTGCGCGGCACCCGCCAGACTCGCGACCACCTCTATGTTCCTCACTGCGAAGCGAGTCCAGCAAACGGGCAGTACGCGTACCAAGGCCGGTTCTCTCCTGTCTAACGGATCTGCGGTTTTGCCGTCCGGCGCGTTAGCGCCGGTCGGCAACTAGCGCTGGTTAGCTTGCTATTCACTGGGGGATTCTCCCGGAAAGCAGCCCTCTAAGATTGCGTGCACATCCGTCAGAGACCCGCCCTCACCTCGCTCAAGCTGTGGTCCCACAATACGCTCGAGCTCAATGAGGTATACAGCAATGGCGTCCATTACCTCGTGCAGTTGCACCTCAAGGTCGTGAGCTCGGAGCGTAATGCGATCCAGCTGACTGTAGTAGGTAAGGCCGCTAGGGCTCGGTAGCTTTGCGAAATGCTTTCTTACCGTACCGGAGACGATGATGTGCTGAGCAACGCCGATAGGTTCAGCGCCAACGTCGAGGAGCACCCAGGACAGTGAACCCCACACGGACTCCTTTTGGCTTACCAATCGGTCGATTCGAGCGTTTAGGTGCTGAACACGGTTTCTCAGCTCTCGCACATCGCCAGTTGCAGTCAGCAGATTCTGGACGGAAAGCAGCTCCTTCGAACCCGGGAGCATCGTTGCGAGGGGTCGAAGACGGGACGCAGCGTCGATGAGCATCCACGCATCGGCGAAAGCGGAGACGAAGCCAGGCGCCTCCCGCTCTGGCACTTCGTTGGCTGACAGAAACTCGAGTGACTTCTCGAGGCGGTGGAAAGCAAGCCCTGCCATGTCACACGAGTATCGAATGGCGTCAAGGATCGCTTGGTGCCTTGGGTTGATGTTGGCCGGTAGCTTGCGAATGCGCGAGTCGCGGCTCACAAGGCTTGGCATCAACGATCGACGGGGAGGCAGATCAGAGGGGTTTATCATCGACTTGCCTTGGCCAAGCTAACGGATCTGCGGTTCAGCGGTCGGCGCGCAGCGCCGTCCGCTGCTAGCGCTTGATCCTCCTCCAAGGCCCCTCCTGGTCGTACCGGACCGACCGATACGCTGGATGCGGTCAACGAAACCCATCCACCCAGGAGGAGCCGGATGCGATTCTACAGGACGCGCCACGCGCACACGTCTGGCATCGACCTTCACGCGCGGACGATGTACGTGTGCGTGGTGGACGCGGCGGGGAAGGTACTGCTGCACCGGGACATGGCGACGGATCCGGCGGCGTTCCTGGCGGCGATCGAGCCGTACCGTGAGGACCTGGTGGTCGGCGTGGAGTGCATCTTCACGTGGTACTGGCTCGCGGACCTTTGCGAGCGGGAGGGCATCGCCTTCGTGCTGGGTCACGCGCTGTACATGAAGGCGATCCACGGGACGAAGTCGAAGAACGACAAGATCGACGCGCACAAGATCGCGGTGCTTCTGGCGGGCGGGATGATGCCGAAGGCGTACGTGTACCCGTGCGGGATGCGAGCGACGCGGGACCTGCTGCGCCGGCGGCTGCACCTGGTGCGGAAGCGCGGCCAGCTGCTCGCGCACATCGAGAACACCCACCATCAGCACAACCTCGCGCGTCCGGGCGGTCGTATCGCGTCCCGCTCGAACCGGGAGGGCCTCGGCATCGGCTTCGCGGACGTGAGCACGGCGAAGACGGTCGAGGTCGACGTCGCGCTGCTCGACAGCTACGACGACATCCTGCGCGACCTCGAGCTCTTCCTCGTGCGGCGCACGAAACAGCTCGACGCGGGCGCCTTCCACCGGCTGAGGAGCGTGCCGGGCATCGGCAAGATCCTGGCGATGACGATCCTCTACGAGATCCACGACATCGGTCGCTTCGACCGCGTGCAGGAGTTTGCGTCGTACGCGCGACTGGTGAAGGGCACGAAGTCCTCGGCCGGGAAGAAGCACGGCACGAGCGGCGGGCGCATGGGCAACGTGCATCTCAAGTGGGCGTTTTCCGAGGCCGCTGTGCTCTTCATCGCGAAGTGCGAGAAGGGCAAGGCGCTGCGCGAGCGGCTGAAGCGCAAGCACGGTGCAGGCAAGTCGCTGAGCATCCTCGCGCACAAGCTCGGTCGCGCCGTGTACTACATGCTCGCGCGCCGGCAGCCCTTCGATCTCGACCGCTTCCTCGCGACGAACTGACCGGGGAGAGCGGGTGAGCCAGAGATCTAACTCGAGCCACGTGGGCCGAGCCCGTACACGATGCGCCGTCCTCCGTGTGATGCGATCACCGCGGCGATCATGGGCCGAGTGGCCCGGCAGCCTGCGCGCTTGATGGGACGCCCGCTCTCCTCTTCCCCGCACGATCTGTTTGCTTCTCCGACTCTGCCCCTCCCCCGAGCCCGCGGATAACTGGTCGACGTCGAACCAGCACCCCATGACTGGGACGGCAGGAGGGCACCGATGAGTTTCTAGGACGCCGGGCGATGACTGCCTGGCTACGCCGCCCCGGCTTGCCGGGATCCCGGCCATCGAGCCTCGATAAGTGTTTGGCGCAGAGTCCTCTGCGCCCACTGCAGAAACCAAGCCAGAGCCTGGGAAGACGCGAGCGTGCGCGTCTCCGCCATCAGTCACCTCGCCGGCCTGCCGGGATCGGTGGAGTCTGCACCTTGACGTCGGGGGGCCTTATAAGTGTTAGCTTGCCGAGTATGACCCGCCTCATGTGCCATACGCATCCGATGGAACAGTTGAGAAGCAGGAGGGCGTACGCGAGGTTGCTCTGGCGGCTGTCTCGCGCCATAGCGCGGTAGACTGCAGCACGACCCAGGTCTGCCTCCCGCCCCTCAAGTGTTGGCTGCTTCCCTGCGCGCACGAGGATGTTGACGGCGTCTGCGTCCAGTTCTGCGGGGAGGTCTAGCCTGCCCGGAAAGCCCGCGAGGAGGAGGAGTGACACGAAGAGAAGCAAGGTCACGGCGAGGGCCTGCCACCTCTGGAACACGCGGGCGACCAAGGCTCCGGTGAGCATGAGCGCTGCTGTGCTGGACAGGAAGAGCACCTTAGGCTCATTGCCATCGATGGCGTTGAACACGGCCAGCCAGACAAGTATCAGCGACCAGGGGAGCAGCAGATACGGCGCCTTGTTTGCGTTCGTCATGGTCAAGCTAACTAGTATTCGACTGCGCGTGGAGCTGCCGTTGCTCGGCGGCTTCCCCGGACCCGCCTAAGTCGAACGCATTGCATCGCGTAGCTAGGCGCGAGCATCAATGATTTCCTCCGCCGGTCCGATCTCGTGCGACACGCTAACGCAGCGACGCACGGACGTCGAGTGACGGAGAGACCTCGGGATGCACGCAGAACGGTAGTTCTGCCTCCGCGTCGTGCTGCGTTGAGCGCGGCTTCTGCAGACCGGCCTAGTTCCCGAGCACGGCCGCCACGCCCGGATCGTCCGTCCCATACCGATCCGCCCGGAACAACGCCAACGGCGGCGCGCGCCCCGCGCTCTCCGGCGGCTCGACGTCTCCGCCCAGCGGGTTGCGGTAGTCCCAGACGACCTCGCCGCCCGGGGTGACCTCGAAGATGCGGCCCGCGGCGCCGCTGCAGATGAGCGTGTTGCCGTTCGGCAGGCGCTGCGCGCCCGAGATGAAGGCGCTGAAGAAGTCGTCGCCCGCCGAGTAGCTCCAGATCGGCTCGCGCGGACCGAAGGGCTTGCCCGGCTGACGTGAGAAGCCGGTGTCCGGGTCGAAGGGCAGGACGAGCTCGTCCACCGAGCTGTAGTCGCCGTCGTCGCGGCCCTTGCCGTTGTTGAAGACCAGGACCCGCAGGCTCCCGTCCTCGCCGTGGATCCACGTCGGGTTGTGCTGGTAGCGGAGCACCTGGTCGCCGTCCTGGCCCGCGCCGTAGCGACGGGGGTTGCCCCAGCGCCAGAGGATGTCGCCGCCCTTGCCGTAGCGACCGCCCGTGCTGCCCGCGGCCTCCTCCGTCGTCGTCGAGTGGTCGATGACCCACAGCTCGCTGAAGTGCGGCGTGCTCAACACGATGAGGTCGTGCACCGGGTCGTAGTCGACGCCGTTCGTGTGCAGCCAGTCGCCCGGCTTGCGCTCGCCCTCGTCGTCCGCGTCGTCGTCCGAGCCGCCCACGTAGCCCAGCGCCTTCATGCCCTCGAGCAGCTCCTGCTGCTCCTTGAGCTCCGCCTCCGTGAGCGGCGCGTCCTTGCGGTGCTCGCCGTTCACGTCGATGCGCCCAGGGTGCTCCGCGATCCAGCCGTGATTGAGCAGGTTCTCCTCGAAGTCCTGCACGAGGTGGTCCTTGGCGTGCCACTCCCAGACGATCTCCGCGTCGTCCGCGCCGACCGGTCGGATCTCGAGCACCTGGTCCGCGTGGAAGCCGCGCTCTCGGTCGACCTCGCGCGGGTCGCGCCCGTGCTTGAGGATCTCGCGCGCCGGCACGAGGTCCCACGCGATGACGAGGATGTTCCCGTTCGGCAGGGGCTCGAGGTCGTGGTGCTGCCAGCGGAAGGTGTCCGCGCAGCGCCACTCCCAGACGACCGTGCCGTCCGGCGCGATCTTGCGCAGCAGCCCGCCGATGCCGCCGCCGCGGAACGTCGGGCTCTCGTCGATGCGCGACGCGACGAGCAGGTTCCCGTCCGGCAGCAGGTAGGACCACGCGCCGGGCGCGGCGCCCACGTCCCACGTGTGGACGACCTCGCCGTCCATGTCGATCAGGTGGATCGAGTTGCTGTTGATGGGCTGGAGCAGCGTGTACCCGGGCCACGCGCGCGGGTCGTTCACGCGCAGGCCGCGCGGGCCGCCTTCGTCGAGCTCGGAGAGCGACATGAAGGCGGAGAAGTCGGGCGGGCCGTCGTCGGCGGCGTCGTCCGCGGAGTCGGCGTCGTCCGCGCTCCCGTCGGCGTCGGCGTGCGACCCGTCGTGGTCGTCGTCATGCGCCCCGTCGTGGTCGTGCCCGTCGTGCGGCGCGGCGTGGTCATGGCCGTCCCGCGGCGAGTGATCGCCGTCCTGGACGACGAACGCGCCCGCCCGCGGCGCCCCGAGGACGAGCGCGAGGAGCAGGACGAGGACCCCGATCGGCGGGACGAGGCGGGTCGCGGGACGGGACATGGCGGGAGCTCCGGGATGCGCGGGCCGGCCATGGTCCCAACTCGCCCCGGCCGTCCGCCAGCCGCGCCGCGGCCCGGAGACATGCAACCCGGAACTCGCGGTACGCTACACACCCGGAAAGAAGGAGACCCCCTCATGCGCCACGCCCCCCGCCTCGCGCTCGCCGCCGGCCTGCTGCTCGCCGCGCCCGCGCTCGCCGCGCAGACCCAGCTCCAGTTCCTCGACCCGGACGGCGCCGCCGGCGACGGCCTCGGCGGCGGCTGGCCCGGCCTCGTCATGGACGACGAGTTCCTGTTCCTCGCCGCCGGCTCCCGCGACGTCGGCCTCGAGGAGGACCAGGGCGCGGTCGTCGTCTTCCGGAACGTCGGCGGCACCTGGGTCGACGAGGGCCAGCTCACCGCCTCCGACGGCGAGGCGGACGACAGCTTCGGCAGCGTCCTCGCGCTCGACGGCGACGTGCTCGCGGTCGCCGCCTTCCAGGACCCCGTGGGCGGCGAGGCGAACGCCGGCTCCGTGCGCATCTTCCGCCGGAGCGGCGTCGACTGGCTCGAGGCCGAGACGCTCGTCTCGGCGGAGCCGCTGGACGGCGACCGCTTCGGCAGCGCCCTCGCGCTCACCGGCGACGTGCTCGCCATCGGCGAGAACGACGAGATCGACGGCGAGACCTTCGCCGGCTCCGTGAGCGTCTTCCGCTGGGACGGAGCCGCCTGGGATCCCGAGACCGTCCTCCACAAGCCCGGCGTCCCCGAAGGCCTCGACTCGTTCGGAGCGTCGGTCGCCGCCGACGGCGACGTGATCGCGGTCTCCGCCATCGGCGACGACATCGCCGGCAACAGCGCGGGCGCGGTCTACGTCTTCCGCTGGAACGGCGCGGACTGGCTCTTCGAGCAGGTGCTCGTCTCCGCGACGCCGACCTTCGCCGAGGGCTGGGGCGACGAGCTCGACGTGGACGGCGACGTGCTCGCGGTGACCTCGTCGCGCCGCGCCATCGACGGCAACCCCTCGCAGGGCGCCGTCGACGTCTTCCGCTGGAACGGCTCCGTGTGGGCGCCGGAGCAGACCCTCGTGCGCGCGGCGGGCAAGAGCGGCGACGAGTTCGGCACGAGCGTCTTCGTCGAGGGCGACACGCTCGTCGCCGGTTCGCTCTACGACGACATCGACGGCAAGCTCAACGGCGGCTCGATGACCGTGTTCCGCTGGAGCGGCGCCGACTGGGTGGAGCGGCAGACGCTCGCGCCGGTGGAGACGGATGCCCAGGACAGCTTCGGCCGCTGCGTCGCGCTGCGCGGCGACCTCGTGCTCGGGAGCTCGAGCCGCTTCACCGTGGCCGGCGCGTTCCAGCAGGGCTCGGCGTGGCTCTTCGACCTCTCGCCCGGCCCGTGGACCGAGCTGGCCGGCGGCACCGCGGGCGACGGCGGCTCGCCGCAGTTCGGCGGTGACGGGCCGCTCGACCCGGGCAGCCCGGCGACCTTCACGCTCAAGGGCGCGCCCGCGAACACGGCGATGCTCGCGTGGATCTCGTTCGCGCCGACGCCCCTGCCGGCGATCGGCGGCACGGTGCAGGCGTTCCCGTTCGCGAACCAGGTCTTCGTGCCGTCCGGCCCCGAGGGCTTCGTGCAGGGCACGGTGAGCTGGCCCGCCGGCATCCCGTCCGCGACGTCCGTGTGGTTCCAGATGCTCGTCGCCGACCCGACGAGCCCGCACGGCATCACGCTCTCGAACGGCCTGCTCGCCGTCACGCCCTGACGGGTCGCTGGATCGCGCCGCCCGGCGGCCGATCGCCGCGCGCGGCCCCGCCGCCGCCTACTTCAGCCGCTCGAGCCGCCCCTTCCGCTTCACGATGTTCTTGTAGTCCCACTGCACGTCGCGGGACTCGGCGAGCCAGCGCTCGAGGAGCGGCACATCGACCTCGTCGACGGTCGTGAAGCGCGCCTCGGCCGCCTTGAACTTGCCCTCCTTCGCGAGGCCCTTCGTCGCGAAGCCCTGCCCGCTCCAGAAGAGGAGGCGCACGCAGCCCTTGAGCTTGGAGTACCCGACGACCGGGTTGCCCTCGAGGAACCAGACGGGGTGCGCGTGCCAGACCTTGTTCTCGGCCTCGGGCAGCGCGGCGTCGATGGTCTTCGCGAGCAGGGCGCAAATCTTCTTGTCCGCCGGCGACTGCTCGGCGTTGTAGGCGCGGGTGTCGGCGTGCACGGCGGGGTCCTCCCGGGAGCGACCGGTGTACCGCGCCCCGCCGCCCGCGCGCCACCGCAAGCCCCTTGCTCCCCCGCCGCGCGTGTCCGACCATCGGGGGCTTCCGCCCACCCGACACCGCCGCCCGTGTTCCGCGCCCGCCAGAAGCTCGACAAGTACAAGATCATCCGGCGCGTCGCCGCCGGCGGGTTCGCGGCCGTGTACGAGGCGGAGGACACGGTCGAGGGCATCCGCGTCGCGTTGAAGGTGCCGCACAGCCACCTCGTGAACCGCGAGACGCTCGCGGACTTCCGGCGCGAGGCGCGCATGACGTCGCGCCTCGACCACCCGCACATCGTGCCCATCAAGACGGCGATGCAGGTCGGCGAGCACTTCGTCATCGTGCAGCCGCTCGGCATGAGCACGCTGCACGACCGCCTCAAGAAGCGCATCGCGACGAAGAAGGCGCTCGAGTGGTCCGAGCAGATCCTCTCGGCGCTCGACCACGCGCACCGCAAGAAGGTCATCCACTGCGACGTGAAGCCGGACAACCTCCTGCTGTTCCCCGGCGACAAGCTGCGCCTCGCGGACTTCGGCATCGCGAAGGTGGCGCAGCGCACGCTCTCCGCGGGCGGCACCGGCTCCGTCGGATACATCGCGCCCGAGCAGGCCATGGGCCGCCCCAGCCTGCGTTCCGACGTCTTCTCGGCCGGACTCGTGATCTGGCGCATGCTCTCCGGCAAGCTGCCCGTGTGGCCGTACCACGTCCCGCTGCCGGGGACCGAGAAGGTGAAGAGCATCCACCCGGACCTGCCGCGCTTCCTCGAGAAGGCGCTCTCCGTCGAGGAGACGGAGCGCTTCGCCGACGCGACGAAGATGCTCGCGGCCTTCCGCCGGCTCGCGCCGCACAAGCCGCCGCGCAGGAGGGCGGGCCGCAAGGCCGCGACGCGCACGCGCAAGGTCGACTGGAAGACCGCGCGCCAGAAGCAGTGCAAGCACGAGTTCGGCAAGGCGCTCGAGCTCAAGCACGAGTGCACGCGCTGCCGCGGCCCGGTGTCCGAGCGCATGACGACCTGCCCGTGGTGCGCGCGCGACGTGAAGAAGCACAAGGGCGGCACCGATTACCCGGCCGCGTGCCCGCGCTGCGCGCGCGGCGTGAAGCTCGACTGGACGTTCTGCGCGAGCTGCCACGGCCCGGCGATCGGCCCGCTCAGCACGCGCAGCTTCACCGACCGTCGCTACGCCGGCACGTGCACGCACTGCCGCGGCGACCTCGTGCCGTTCAGCCGCTACTGCCCGTGGTGCCGCCGCAAGACGAGCAAGCCGTGGAAGGTCGAGGGCAGCAAGGCGAGCTGCCGCCGCTGCGGCTGGGGCCTCGCGAAGGACCTGTGGGACACCTGCCCGTGGTGCGGCACGGGACAGCCGCCGCCGGGCGGACGCGGGTCGGGACGCACGGGCCGCGGAGGCGCGACGCGTGGCCGGTGAACGAGGCGGGACGGGGAACGGCGCGGGCAAGGGGAGCGGCCCCGCGCCGAACGGCGGGCCGACGCCGGGCGCGACCGCCCCCGGCGCGCCGACCGACGCCCGGACGCCCGCCGCACCGCTCGACCTGACCCGCCCCGACGACACCTGGGTGCTCAAGGCCAAGGACCTCGACGCGCCCGCGCTCGTCGACTTCGCGGGCGGCACGGCCGTCGTCTACACGCACCGCTCGCCGCAGCGCGAGTCCGCGAACCAGGACTCCGCCGCCGCGCTCCACTTCGACGGGCGCAGCGGCGTGCTCGCC
Source organism: bacterium (assembly GCA_030428785.1). GTDB lineage: Bacteria > Planctomycetota > B15-G4 > B15-G4 > B15-G4 > JAUIEF01. The sequence continues at coordinate 30,166 of JAUIEF010000021.1, read as the reverse complement.
GTGGCGGACGGCGCCGGCGGCCATGCGGAGGGCGACCGCGCGTCCGGCCTCGCCGTGACGCACCTCGCGAAGTCGCTGACCACCGCGCGCGAGACGGGCCGCGAGCTGCGCGACGGCATTCTCGACGCCTTCGAGTCCGCGAACCGAGCCATCCAGACGAAGACCGGCGGCGCGACGACCTTCCTCGTCGTCGAGCTCATCGGCACGACCGTGCGCGTCTACCACGCGGGCGACTCCATGGCGCTCGTCATGGGCCAGCGCGGCCTGCTCAAGCACGCGACCGTGCCGCACAGCCCGGTGGGCTACGCCGTCGAGGCCGGCATCCTCGACGCCGACGACGCCATGTCGCACCACGAGCGGCACGTCATCTCGAACGCGCTCGGCGTCGAGAGCATGCACATCGAGGTCGGGCCGCTCGTCCGGATGGCTCCCCGCGACACGCTGCTCCTCGCGAGCGACGGGCTGTTCGACAACCTCGCCGTGCCCGAGATCGTCGAGGTCGCGCGCAAGGGGCCGCTGCGCAAGGGCGTGGCCGAGCTCGTCCGGCTCTCGCACGAGCGGATGGCCGGCCCCGCCGGCGAGGGCGTCCCCAGCAAGCCCGACGACCTCACGATCCTCGCCTGGCGCCCCGCCCCGCCGCAGCGCGGGAACAGGCTCCGGACGCCCACGTGAGCCTTCTTTAAAGTTTCTGCGCGGGGCGTCTTGTGGGGTTCGGGGATCCCCCCTAGAATCGCCGCCGGGTGCAGCACGGCTCACGGGCTCGACGTCGGTCTGGGCAAGGCCGACCCGACGTCCGTGGCCTCTCAGCGATCAGTTCCTCCCCCTCCTCCCTCTGTCGCAGGCCTCGCGTCACGTCCCGCGAGTGCCGCGCTCCACCCCCCTTGCCTATGACGGTGCACAGCGCGCTCGCCGCCCTCCTGCTCCTCACGCTCCCGGTCCTCGCCCACGACGGCGCGAAGTTCGAGCCCCCGGACGGCACGGTCATCCACGGCGCCGGCCAGCAGTGGCAGACGACCTTCGACGACTACGTCGCGACGATCGCCGACCCCGCGCTCGAGCCGTACATCACCAAGCGCTACACGGGCGTGTGGGACCGCTACCCGAAGCTCTGGCTCGACGGCACGCTCACCTGGCAGCAGCTCGAGAAGCACCACTTCCGTCCGCTGCGCGAGTGGCTCCAGGCGCAGCAGGGCCTGCTCCCCGAGGTGAGCGTGAACTTCGAGGAGTACCAGTCGATCTTCGGGGACACCATCATCCCCACCGGCGCGCTCGACCCCGTCATCACCGAGCTCGCGCGCATCATCCGCAACTTCGACAAGCCCGTTCTCGTGCGCCCCGGCTACGAGCCCGACGCGTCGCACTACACGCCCGGCGACCCGTACATCCAGTCGTACCGGCGCATCGTGGACATCTTCCGGCAGGAGCGCGTCGACAACGCCGCGTTCATCTGGTGCGCGGGGCAGGCCGGCGGACTCAACATGGCCAAGGAGGACCTCTGGTTCCCGGGCGACGCGTACGTCGACTGGATCGGCATCGACCTCTTCTCGCCGCAGAGCATCCTGCCGAGCCCGGGCAGCACGCTGCCGTACAACGCGTCGCTCTGGACGATGCTTCAGCTCGCCGAGAAATGGAAGAAGCCCGTCATCCTCAGCGAGACGAGCGCGATCATCCCGGGCGGCATCACGGACCCGAGCCCCGCCGCCGCGCAGGTCTACTGGGACAGCTGGTTCGGGCCGTTCTTCCAGCTCGTCCGCGACAACCCGCGCATCAAGGCCTTCAACTACATCGACTGGAACTGGCCGGTCGAGGGCTGGCCGTTCTGGTGGGACGCGCGCATCGGCAACAACCCCACGCTCGTGCAGATGATCCGCGACGAGCTCTCCGACCCGCGCTACGTGCACCGCACGACGCCGAGCAAGTTCCAGAGGCCGTGGCTCACGGACCTCGGCGTCGAGACGGCGGAGGGCGGCCCGGTGAACATCCGCCTGAGCAACGCGCGCTTCGGCGTGCAGGGCGTGTCGTTCGTGAAGTTCTTCTTCAGCTTCACCAAGCAGGTCGCGCCCGGCACACCCGGCTACATCGACGACGACTTCGGCATCCCCATCCCCGACATGGACCAGTTCTGGTTCCTGGCGGGCGTGCCGGGCAGCTTCCCCGTCGTGCCGGTGGACCCGGACGGCACCTTCGAGCTCGCGTTCAACGTGCCGCCCGGCTACGGCCTCGCGGGGCAGACGCTCTGGTTCCAAGCCGTCGTGCTCGACCCGGCGCAGCGCCTGCACGTCACGCAGCCCTACGAGATCGTCGTCGCGCCCTGACGGGAGAGGCCCCCGACGAGAAATGGCCCGGGGAGCGGCGCGCCGGCACGTCGGCGCCACCACTCCCCGGACCGAGAGGAGAGGTCGGGAGCGGGGAAGGGACTCCCGGCCCTCAGGAGGTCAGGGGACCTCCTCGAAGAGGTGGAGCTGGTAGGCGTGCGAGATGAGCGCGCCGTCGTCGCCGATGAGCGCGAGATCGGTGATCTCGTAGCTCGTGAGCGAGTTCGGCTCGTTCCAGCTGCCGTCGTACCAGACGAACACGCCCTCGTCTCCGGCCGCGAAGACGTCGATGTCCCCGGCGCGCAGCTCGACCGTCAACAGCGCGGACTGCGACGACGCCTGGTAGACCTGCTGGAACTCGCCGACCGTCCCGGCCGTCGGCACGTAGACGAAGATGCGCCCCTCGTCGCCCACGGCGATGACCGTGTCGGGGCTGCGCACCGCGACGTCGTGCAGCGTGCCCGTGAACGTCGCTCCGCCCGCCTTCTTGACGGGGATCTGCACCCAGCCCGAGCCGATGGTCAGCCACGCGCCGCCGCTCGCGCCGACGACCGCGCCGGCGTTCGCCGACAGGAAGGCCGCGCCACGCAGATCGACGGTCCCGATGTCGTCGGAGCCGTCACCGTCGGCCCAGGTCTCTCCGCCGTCGTCGCTCACGAGCACGAGTCCGTGATCACCGACCGCCCAGACGTCGTCGGCGTCCACCATGACGACCTCGTGGAGGTCGAGCTTCATCGACGCGTAGGCGCTCAGGTCGGGGAAGTCCCCGGAGTCCGTGACCTCCGTCCACTCGCCCGAATCACCGCCGGCGTGCGTGTACGCGACGAACGGCACGTCGGTCGTGCCCACCTCGCGACCGACGACCACGCCGTTGTTCGCGTCCGTGAAGTCGATCGACCGGGAGAGGACGGCGCCCGGCGTGTACACCTCCGTGAACGTGGCGCCCCCGTCCGTCGTCTTGTCGACGCGGCCGTTCTGTCCGGTGAACCAGCCCGTCGACGCACTGATGAACTCGAGCGCCTTCGGCCGTGCGGTCTCCGTGTCGTGCAGCGAGGACCACGTCGGCGTCGTGGAGGTCGCGTTCGACGAGTGCATGATCGCGCCGAAGTGACCGACGGCGAAGTAGTCGGTGTTCACCGCGGTCCCGCCGTACATCGGCGGCTTGACCGGGTCGCCCGACGGGAGCTCCTGGTACGTCGACTCCCAGAGGGTCGACGACGTCGACGAGCGCCACGAGTTGCGTGCGTAGCCGACCCCCAGCCCGCGCCCGTCGCCGACCAGGCCCATGGCGTAGAGGGTCGAACCCGCCGTCGTGAGGTTCGCGGGACAGCTCGCGGGAGGCGGTACGGGCGACGGGTTGTTCACACCGAGCTGCTCCCACGTCACCGTCGTCCAGCTGCTGATCTCGTAGGCGCGGCCGCAGTTCGTCCCGACACCGCCGACGACGAACCCGTCACCGCTCGAGTCGACCTCCACGTCGTAGAGCTCGATGTTCGGCTGGTCCTCCATGGTCGGCTGGTAGACAGGACCGCTGCCCGGGACGCTCAGGACGTCCCAGTAGGAGATGCCGTCCCAGAACGGGTCGTTCGAGTCGTACGTCGCCGAGAACTCGCAGTGCATGACCGCGGCCCAGTCCCCCGAGACGTAGCCGTGGTAGGTCCCGGCGCCGTCGTCTGTGAACCAGACTCCGTAACGGTCCTCCGTCTTGAAGAGGTGTCCCAGCCAGGGCGACGACGTGTACGCGTTGTGCTCCGACTCCCACGTCAGGCCGCCGTCGCGGCTCAGCCACAACACGCCTTCGCGGCCCGTGATCCAACCGTAGAGCTGCGCCTCCTCGCTCTCATCCTCGACTTCGATGAAGTGGACGTCCCAGAGGTTCTGGTCCTCGGGCTCCTCCGGCCAGTCGGGCAGGTTGGACGACGCCACCTGCGTCCAGGTCGTGCCGCCGTTCGTCGTGTACAGCACGGTGTGCTTGTCGCCGACCGCCCAGCCGGTCGTGTCGTCGTCCATGAAGTAGATGCCGCGGAGCTGGACGCGCGCGGTGTCGGGCGTGGTCTGGAACGTCCACGTGGAGAAGCCGTCGTCCGAGAAGCGGATGCGTCCGCCGTCCTCGGCGATCCAGCCGGTCTCGCCGTCCGACGCCATGTGGATCGCGTGCTGCACGCCGCCGTGCACGTTCTCGAACTCGAGATCGCCGGCGGCGGCGGTCGGGATGAACAGCGCCGCGCCGAGCGCGGCGGACGATGCGAGCGCGCGGAGTCCGCGCGGCACGGACGCCGGGCGGCGACCGTCGGTGTACGGAGAGGTCATGGCAGGGAACGCTCCTGTCGTGCGGTCGGCACCCGAGAGCGCGGCCGCGGGGGTGGTGTCCGGGGATGCGGCGGCGCGTCGGTCGAGACGCCCGGCCCTCTTCCCGTGTCGGACGCGCCGGTGACGCGCCCGGGGGTCACAGCGCGCACGGGGGCGCGCAGCGGACATCGACCTGCAAAGAATCCCGTTCCCGCGGGGCGTATGATCCCGACCGCCATGTCGGACGACACGTGCTGGACCGTCATCGAGGCCGCCGCGCGCGGTGATCGCGACGCGCGCGAGCGCTTCGCCCGCGCGTACGAGTCGCCGGTGCGTCGGTACCTGGCGGCGCGCTGGTCCGGACACGCGCTGCGACACGACCTCGACGACGCGGTGCAGGACGTCTTCGTCGAGTGCTTCCGTGACGGCGGCGCGCTCTCGCGGCACGACGGCGGACGCGCGCGCGACTTCCGCGGCTTCCTCTACGGCGTCGCGCGCAACGTCGCCCGGCGCCGGGAGTCGCGCGACGCGGCGACCCGCGCGCGACGCGACGAGCACTCACCGGAGACGCTCGACCTGCCCGACGGGCACGACCCCGCGAGCCGCGTCTTCGACCGCGAGTGGGCGCGCGGCGTCATGCGCGCGGCGGCCGAGCGGCAGCGCGCGGAGTCCGAGGCCGCGGGAGAGGGCGCGCGACGACGCGTCGAGCTCCTCCGGCTGCGCTTCGAGGAGGGCCTGCCGATCCGCGAGGTCGCCGCGCGCTGGGACGTCGAGCCCGCCGGCCTCCACCACGAGTACGCGCGGGCGCGCCGGGAGTTCGCGGCCGCGCTGCGTGCGGTCGTCGCGGAGCAGCTCGAGGAGCGCGGCGGCGCGCGCGGCGAGGCCGTCGACCGGGAGTGCGCGGCGCTCCTCGAGCTGCTGCGCTGACGAGGCGCGCCGCGCCGACCCGGCCCGACGCCCGCGCCCCGGCCTGCACCCGGCGCGCGGCGGCCGCCGGAGATTCCCCGATTTTCCCGCCGCGAGAACGGCGGCCCGCCGGAACCCGGCATCGGACCCGCCCCCCGGAGCCGACCCATGGCCCCCGACGCCCCCCGCCGCGACGACGAGAAGTCCCTCGATGAGAAGGCGCCCTTCGACGAGGACGCCCTCGACCGCGGCCTCGCCGAGGGCTTCGGATCCCGCGCCGGTCGCGACGACGACGCCCGCCGCGCGCGCGACGCCGACCGCCCCGCCGACGACCCCGCCTCGCCGCGCCGCGCCCGCGACGACGAGCCCCCGCTCTCCGCGCCCACCGCGCACGGCGGCCGCCCGATCCGCCGCCGCTCGCTCACCGGCGCGCCCGAGCACAGCGTGCTCCAGCTCATCGAGGACCGCACCGGCCGCAACACCCGCGTGCACCTGCGCGACGAGGAGAGCCGGCACGGCGCGTCGCCCGTCGTCGCCGGCCGGCGCGGCCCCGCCGCCGAGGTCCCCATGGGCCGCGGCAACTACCAGGTGCTCGGCGAGATCGCGCGCGGCGGCATGGGCCTCGTGCTGCGCGGGCACGACACGGACCTCGGCCGCGACGTCGCCATGAAGGTGCTCCTCGAGGAGCACGCCGACTCCGAGTCCATCCTCCAGCGCTTCGTCGAGGAGGCGCAGATCGGCGGGCAGCTCCAGCACCCCGGCATCGTGCCGGTGTACGAGCTCGGCCTGCTCGACGACGACCGCCCGTACTTCACGATGAAGCTCGTGAAGGGCCGCACGCTCGCAGCGCTGCTCTCCGAGCGCAGCGGACCCACCGACGACCGCCGCCGCTTCCTCGGCATCTTCGAGCAGGTCTGCCAGACGATGGCGTACGCGCACGCGCGCCGCGTCATCCACCGCGACCTCAAGCCCGCGAACATCATGGTCGGCGCGTTCGGCGAGGTGCAGGTCGTCGACTGGGGGCTCGCGAAGGTCCTGCGCGAGGGCGGCGTCGAGGACGAGCGCCGCGCCGCGCGCGTCGACACGCAGGTCTCGCTCATCGAGACGGTGCGCTCCGGCAGCACGACGGGCGACGGCAGCCAGAGCCTCGTGGGCTCGGTCATGGGCACGCCGTCGTACATGTCGCCCGAGCAGGCGCAGGGCGAGGTCGACCGCCTCGACGAGCGCACCGACGTCTTCGCGCTCGGCGCGATCCTGTGCGAGATCCTCACGGGCCGGCCGCCGTACACCGGCGAGCACGAGCGCCCCGTGACGGAGGCCGCGCGCGCCATGCTCGACGACGCGAAGGAGCGCCTCGCCGCCTGCGAGGCGGACCCCGCGCTCGTCGAGGTCGCGCTCCACTGCCTGTCGCCCGCGCGCACGAACCGCCCGGCGCACGCCGGCGCGCTCGCGCAGCTCGTGCAGAACTTCCTCGCGGGCCGCGAGGAGGCCGCGCGCAAGGCGCAGCTCGAGGCGGCGGAGGCCGCGGTGCGCGTCGTCCAGGAGCGCAAGCGCCGCAAGCTGACGCTCGCGCTCGCGGCGACGGTGCTCGCCGCGACGCTCGGCGGCGGCTGGGCGTACGGCGCGGTCAAGGACGAGCAGGCGCAGCGCGCGGCCGCCGAGTCGGAGGCCGTCGCGGCGCAGCTCCGAAGGCAGGACGAGGTGCGCGCGAAGGTCATGGGCGTCGCGGAGGGCGCGCACCGCGCGCTCGGCGAGGGCGACTACGCCGCGGCGCTCGTCGCGCTCGACCAGGCGGACGTCGTGCTCGCCGCGAGCTCGGAGGCGCCGCCCGACCTGGGCGACCGCGTCGCGACGCTGCGCGCCGAGGTGCTCGACGCGCGGCGCGCCGCCGAGCAGGAGGCCGTCGAGCAGGGCCGGCTCGACGCGCTGCTCACCGAGCTCGACCGCATCCAGTCGGCGCGGCACGACGGCTCCGGCGACGAGATCGCCGACCGACGCAACGGCGAGTACGAGGCCGCGTTCCGCGCATACGGCATCGAGCCCCTCGCCGCCGACGCCGCCGACGTCGAGCGCGCGATCCTCGACACGGGGCACGCGCAGGTCCTCGCCCGCTCACTCGACGAGTGGGCGCGCCTCCGGCTCTACACCGAGGGCTTCGACTCCGCCGCGTTCCGGCACCTCATCGAGCTCGCGCTGGCCGTCGACCCCGACCCGTGGCGCCAGCGCATCCGGCGCGCCGTCCTCGCGGACGACCGGCTCGCGCTCGAGGAGATCGTCGCGACCGCGGACCCGACGACCTGGCCGCCCGAGACGACGCTCATGTTCGTGCAGACCGTCGAGCTGCTCGGCCACAACCTCGACGTCATCCCCATGCTCGAGGCCGCGTGCGGCCGGCACCCGGACCACGCGCTGCTGCTCGCCGAGCTGGGCATGACGTACGGCGCGCGGGGCGACCACGAGCGCGGGCTCCACCGGCTCGTCGCCGCGCACGCGATCAAGCCCGCCGCGGGCAACATCTTCGTGCCCATGCTGCGGATGATGCTCGAGCTCGAGCGGTACGACGACATGATCCGGCGCTGCATCGCGTTCCAGGCGCGCTACGCCGACGAGGACTGGATCTCGAGCTGGATGCTCGCGCGCCTCGCCGACGTGCTCCTCGCCCGCGGCCGGTACGACATCGCCATCCGCATCATGGACGAGACGCTCGCCGTGAGCCCGATCCCGACGCTGCAGCTCAACAACCTCGCGTGGTTCCTGGCGACGGCGCCCGAGCCGTACCGCGACGCGGAGCGCGCCGTCGAGGTCGCCGAGCGCTGTCTCGACCTGGCACCCGACGACGGCAATACGTGGAACACCTACGGCACGTCGCTCTACCGCGCGGGCCGTCTGCGCGACGCGCTCGAGGCGTTCAAGACGTCCATGGAGCTCGAGGACGGCGGCAACCCGTTCGACTGGGCGTACGTCGCCATGATCCTCGAGCGCCTCGGCGCGCCCGACGAGGCGGAGCGCTGGCTCGCGCAGGCGGAGCAGGGCGCCGACTGGGAGCTCGTGAACATCCAGGATAACCCGTTCCGCCGGCGCGAGGAGGCCCCGCCGCAGGACTTCCCGCCGGTCCTCGCGGAGGCGCAGGTGCTCGTGCGCGGGGGGTGACCGCGGGAGGCGGCGACGACGCGGGAGGCGCGACGCCCGTCGGGCGCGCGACGCCGCCGCCGGCCGGTACGTTCAGTCGTCCTCGTCGTCGCCGTGCTCGATCTCGAGCACCGCGCCGTCGAGCCCCACCTCGACCTCGACGAACTCGCCGTCGAGCGTGCCGTGCACGCAGTAGTGCACCGCGCCGCCCTCCGTCTCGCGTTCGGCCTCGTCGAGCACGAGGCCCGGCACCGCGTCGCGCGCCGCCTGCTTCACGAACTCCGGCACGTCCGCGAGCGGCACGACCTCCTCGGACTCGTCGGCGTCGTCCGCGTCGTCGTCCGCGAGCTCCGCGGCGAGCGTGGCGGCGTAGAGCTCCTCCGCGCGCAGGCGCTCCGTGACCGCCTGCTGCTCCGCGGCCTCCGCGCGCGCCCACAGCACCGCGGCGCCCAGGCCCCCGATCACCAGCACCACCACCGACAGGATCAGCACGCGCATCGACGTCCTCCTCTCTCCGGGTTCCCCCGGATGATGCTCCGTCCGCCTCGGGTCAGTCCAGCGGCTCCGGCGCGACCTCCACGAGGCTCGTCGCCAGCAGGGTGTTGCGGACCTTGCGGCCCTTCTCGCGCACGATGCCGACGCCCGGCACGATCCACACGGACTCCGGCGGACCCGGCTCGAGGTCGTTCGTCTCGAGCACGCGCATGGCGCTCTTGAACCGACCGGCCGGCGTCTTCACCTTCGTGCCGACCTTGACCACGGTGTACGTCTCCTGCGCATCCGGCAGGTCCTGCAGCGAGAAGACGTCGCCCTCCTGCGGGTCCGCGATCATGAACATCGCGGGGTCGTCCACCGACTGGACCTCCTCGGGGTCGCCCGGCATGGGCCCGCCGACGAGCCAGCTGTCCGGCTCCGGCCCGACGATGATGCCCTGCTCGTACTCGAGCGACACCTCGCCGAAGAAGCGCACGTTGCCGTCGTCGTCCTGCGCGAGGTAGCTCGTGGAGACCTCGACGAGCTGGCCGTCCTCGAACGACTGCTCCTCGACGACCACCGTCTCGACCATGCCGCCGTTCCACGGGAAGAGCCGCGTCTCCGGCAGGTGGCGACGGAGCGTCGTCGTCTTGGCGCCCTCCGAGCGACCCCGGAACACCTTCACGGAGCCGGGTTCGAACGGGGCGTAGGGATTCGTGAGCGTCGTCGGGGCGCTGAACACCGGCACGGGGTCGGGCGCGAAGCCGAGCGACAGGACCGCGGCCAGGCCGGCCGCGAGGGCGGGGAGGATCGTCCGGGTGGGCATCATGGGGACTCCTTTCACGACGGACCGCCGGCGATCGCCCGGCGGGTCCTCAAGACTACCTCGACCTCGCCCGGGCCTGGATTACGGGGAGATGACGGGGGGGACTGAACCGTGGACGTGGACGTGTACGTGCACGGCCCACGTGCACGTGAACGGCCCCCGTGCACGGCCTACGCGTACGTGAACGGCCCCCGTGCATGGCCCACGTGGACGTGAACGGCCCCCGTGCACGGCCCACGCGTACGTGAAAGGCCCCCCGTGCACGGCCCACGCGTACGTGAAAGGCCCCCCGTGCACGGCCCGTCGTGCACGTGATCCGCCCCCGTGCATGACCTCGTGACGGCCTGCGGGGACGAGGACGGGACCCCGGTGCGGCGACGGCCCCGTGCCCGCGTCCGCCGCTCCGGCTCACGCGCTCCCGAAGCCGCGGCTCGAGCCCCGCCGGCAGGGCGAGCAGTCCGGTCGCCCCCCGAGCGCGCGCGCTCGGCGCTCGCCCACCTGCACGTCACACGTCCGCGTCGGCCGTGCGCCTCCACGTCACACGTCCGCGTCGGCCGTGCACCTGCACGTCCGCGGATCAGTCCCCCCCGGGGATGCCGACGCGGACGACGAAGCGTCCCTGCTCGAGTCCCAGTCGCGCGCGGCAGCCCAGCGCGGTGGTGAGACTCGTGACGAGCGTGAGTCCCAACCCGCTGTGGCGACCGACGGTGCGGGCGGCGTCCTTGCGCCAGAAGGGCTCGGCCATGCGCGCGAGGTCGTCGTCCACGAGGTGGCGGGCCTCGTTGGAGACGCTGAGCTCCGGGCCGGCGCCGTTCTGCTCGACGCGCGCGCGGACCTCGCCGCCGTCGGCGAAGGAGGCCGCGTTGGAGAGGACGTTGCCCAGCGCGAGTCCGAGGAGCCCGCGGTCGGTGACGGCGACGGCGTCGTCGGGCACCTCGTTGCGGAAGGCGAGGCCGCGCGCGTCGGCGGCGTCGCCGTGCGGGCGCCAGAGCTCGTCGAGCAGGTCGCGCAGCGGGATGCGCTCGACCTGCGGACGCTCCTGCCCGGCCTCGATGCGGCAGCAGTGCATGATCGCCTCGACGGCCTCGCTCATGCGGAGCGCCACGTCGTGCGCGGTGTCCGCGAGCTCGCGCGAGAGCTCGGCGTCGTCGGGCCAGCGACGCGCGACGTCGGACGCGCTGCGCAGCTCGGCGATGGGCGTGCGCAGCTCGTGCGCCATGGCCGCGGTCATGCGCCGCTCCTTGGCGAAGGCGTCCTCGAGCCGCGCGAGCAGCTCGTTGAGTCGCGTCGTGGTCTCGGTCAGCTCGGCCGGCGCGCCCTCGACATCGATGCGCGCGTCGAGGTGCGCGGCGTCGACGGCGGCCACCTGCCGGTCGAGGCGGCGCAGCGGCGCGAGCCCGCGACGCACCGCCCACAGCACGACGAGCGCGGCGAGCGCCAGCACGCCGGCGCCTGCCAGCGCGAGCCGCAGGTCGAGCGACGCGAGCTGCGCGTCGAGGTCGGCCCGCGTGCTCGCGACGACGCACGTCATGCGCGGCAGGAGCTCCTCCGGCAGGTCGGGGCCGTCGTCGTCGAAGCCCACGGGCACGGTGATCTCGACGGCGCGCCCCGGCCGCCCGTCGGGCAGCGCGAGGTCGCGGTAGCGCGGCGTCGACGTCGCCGGGAAGGCCGGCGGCATCTGGTTCTCGAGGCCGAGGCTCGGGCTGCGCCCGTACTCCTCCCCGTCGGCGAGCCAGAGGTCGAAGTACTCGGCGTGCGGACCGCCCACGAAGGACGGCATGGCGTCGGCCTGGAAGTCGTACTCGATCTCCGGGCCGTCGTCGCCCTCGAGCTCGTGCAGCTCGAGCGGCAGGGCGACGGACTCCGCGCGTGCGAGCAAGCCGCGGTCGTACTGCTCCGTGAGCGCGTCGGCGAGGGTCACGCGCAACGTCCCGCCGACCACGGCCACGAGCAGCGCGAGCCCGAGCAGCAGTCCGCCGAGGAGCTCGCGTCGGATGGACCTCACGCGTCCGGCTCCTGCATGACGTAGCCGAGCCCGCGCCGCGTGTGGATGAGGCGCGGCTCGCCGTCGGCCTCGAGCTTGTCGCGCAGCGCGCAGATGGTCGACGCGACGACGTTGCTCATGGGCAGCGTCTGCTCGTCGTAGAGGTGGTCCTCGATCTCGATGCGCGAGACGGTCTCGCCGCAGCGCGACGCGAGGAACTCGAGGAGCGCGTACTCGCGCCGCGACAGGTCGAGCTCACGCTCGCCGCGGAGCACGCGTCGGCCCGCCGTCTCGATGACGAGGTCCGACACCTCGAGGCGCGGCGTCGCGCGGCCGCCCGCGCGTCGGCCGAGCGCCTCGACGCGCGCCGCGAGCTCCTCGAACGCGAAGGGCTTCACGAGGTAGTCGTCGGCGCCGGCGCGCAGTCCGTCGACGCGGTCCTCCACCGTGTCCTTCGCCGTGAGCAGCAGGACGGGCGTGTCGGCGCCGTCCGCGCGGAGCTGCCGCAGGATCTCCAGGCCGGTCATGCCCGGCAGCAGGATGTCGAGGACGAGCAGCTCGTACGGGTTGTTCCGCGCGTAGCTCAGCCCGCGCGGCCCGTCGTGGACGACGTCCACGGCGTGGCCCAGGCGGCGGAGGCCGGCCCGGATCGATCCGGCAAGTCGTTCGCTGTCTTCGACGAGGAGGATGCGCATGTCGTGGTCCCACCTGGAACCTACGCCGCCTCCGGGAGGGCCGCAACGCGCGCGGGGCCGTCCAACGCCTGCGGTAATGTCCGCGTCACGTCGGCCGGCCGCCGACGTCGCGCACTCCCGGGCGCGGCGGCGGGGCCGTCCGACGCCCGGGCCCGGGCCGCCCGCCGCCGATCCGCCGCCCGACCGCGGCGGCGCGCGCGCTATCCTGGGACGCGCGCCGGGCCTCCCGCCGGGCCGACCCGCCCGACCTCTCCCGCCGTCCCCGGCCCCCCCGATGCCCCCGGAGCACCTGATGCCCACGACCGGTGCCGACCCGACCGCCGCGCGTCGTCAGCGCGGCGCCTCCCTGCTCGCGCCGCTCCTGGCCTTCGCCGCCCTGCTCGTCGCGGTGGTCCTCGCGCGGCCGCTCGTCACCGGGAGCGAGAGCGCGTCGGAGCCGAAGGTCGCGGGCGTCGTGCCGATCGTCGCGCTGCCGCCCGTCGCGGGCGACGACGACGCGGTCGTCGAGCCGTTCACGCCCACGGAGGAGCAGTCCGAGGACGCGCGCCAGCTCGCGCGCCGCCTGCCGCGCGCGCACTACCTGGGCCTCGACGTCGACGACACGATCTCCGAGCGCGTCTTCGACAACTACGTCGAGTTCCTCGACCCGAACCGCGCGATCCTCCTGCGCGCCGACATCGACGCGTTCCAGCCGTGGCGCACGACGCTCGACGACGCGATCCGCGAGGGCGACCTCGAGCCGGCGTTCACGATGTTCAACCGCTACCACGAGCGGCAGGTGAAGCGGCTCACGTGGGTCGTGCAGGTGCTCGAGGGCGACCTCTCCGACCTGCCGCTCGACACCGACGAGGAGCTCGAGCTCGACCGCGAGGACGCGCCCTGGGCGGAGACCGAGGGCGAGCTCGACCACTACTGGCGCAAGCGCCTCGCGTCGCAGATCCTCGGCCTCGAGATGGCCGGCCGCACGCGCGACGAAGCGCGCGAGCGGCTGCTCGAGCGACAGCAGGAGCAGCTGCGCCGCGTCGGCCAGTACCACGAGCGCGACATCTTCCAGTTCTTCATGACCGCGCTCACCGACGCGTACGACCCGCACACGCAGTACCTCGTGCCGCGTCTCGCCGACAACTTCGACATGCAGATGAGCCTGTCGTTCGAGGGCATCGGCGCGCTGCTGCGACCGGACGGCGAGTGGGCGCGCGTCGAGCGCATCATCCCCGGCGGACCCGCGGAGCAGGACGGGCGGCTCCAGCCCAACGACCGCATCGTCGGCGTCGCGCAAGGCAAGGAAGGGCCGATGGTCGACATCGTCGGCTGGCGGCTCGACGACGCGGTGCAGATCATCCGCGGCGAGCGCGGGTCGATCGTGCGGCTCCAGGTCATGGAGGCCGACGCGCCGGAGGGCGCGCCGCCCGCGGTCATCGACATCGTGCGCGACCGCGTGAAGCTCGAGGAGCAGTCGGCGCGCGGCATGATCTACAGCGTCGACGGCGAGGACGACGTCGCGCTCGTCGAGGGCAGCGAACGCGGCGGCGGCATCGAGCTGCGCGACGACGGCGCGATCGCCGACGACGTGCTCCCCGAGGTCCTCGGCCCGGACGGCGAGGCGCTGCGCATCGGCGTCGTCGACCTGCCGGCCTTCTACATGGACCTCGACGCGGCGCGCGCCGGCGACCCCGACTTCAAGAGCGGCACGCGCGACGTCGCGCGGCTGCTCGCGGAGATGGAGGAGGAGGGCATCGACGGCGTCATCCTCGACCTGCGCGGCAACGGCGGCGGCTCGCTCACCGAGGCGCACGAGCTCGCCGGGCTGCTGCTCGGCAGCAAACCGGTCGTGCAGGTGCGCGACGCGCGCGGCGACGTGCAGGTGCTGCGCGGCAGCGGACGCGCGGTGTGGACCGGCCCGCTCATCGTGCTCGTCGACCGGCTCAGCGCGTCGGCCAGTGAGATCGTCGCGGCCGCCGTGCAGGACCACCGCCGCGGCCTCGTGCTCGGCGAGCGCACGTTCGGCAAGGGCACGGTGCAGGCCGTGACGCAGTCGGGCACGGGCCGCCTGCTCGTGACGATCGCGAAGTTCTACCGCGTCACGGGCGAGAGCACGCAGCACGCGGGCGTCACGCCGGACATCGAGCTGCCCGCGACCTACGACCCCGAGGAGATCGGCGAGAGCTCCATGGAGGGCGCGCTCGCGTGGGACGTCATCGAGGGCCTCCCGCTGCGCAAGCGACCGGGCGACGACGCGGTCATCCCCGCCGCGATCCCCGAGCTGCGCCGCAGGAGCGCCGCGCGCGTCGGCACGGACCCGGACCTCGAGCTGCTCGTCAAGGAGCTCGACCTCCTGCGCGAGGTGCGCGCCGACACGACGGTCCCGCTGAGCCTCGAGGTCCGCCAGCGCGAGCAGGAGGAGTACGAGGAGCGCCGCCAGGCCATCCTCACCGCGTGGCGCACCGCGAAGGGCTACCCCGAGCCGCTCGACGCCGCGACCGCCGAGGAGCTCCTCGACGCCGACCCGCACAGCCACGTCGTCGGCGACCCGGACGTCGAGCAGGACCCCGCCGACGAGCCCGGCCCCTTCGACGACGCCGAGGACCTCACGACGGACGACGCCGACGAGGACTCCGCCGAGGTCGACGACCCCGACCGCCCGCGTCGCGTCGACGCCTGGCTCCAGGAAGCCGTGCGCGTCATGGCCGACCTCATCGCGGAACTCGAGGCGCGGTAACGCGCCCTGAGCTCGCCTGAGAGGAAGTCGAGCGAGCTCCTAGAGGGTCAGGTCGACATGCACCTTCAGTGAGCGCATGACCGACTTCGCGCCGAGGTGATCGAGGTACACGAGGAGGCCTTCGCGACGAGCGAACTTGAACGCCGGCACCAGGTCGCTGTCGCCCGTGACGACGACAAGTGCGTCCGCCAGGCGTCGCAGCGAGAGTCGCGCGATGTCCAGGCCGATGCGAAGGTCGACACCTTTCTGCGAGATGTCCGGCTGGATGTCCGCCACCTGCAAGCCCTGACCCGCGCGCTTCGCCACCTTGGAGAGCTTGCCACCGGCCATCCGCCAGCCCCTGACGTCCAGCACGCCCATCCGCAGTGCGAAGTGCGGTGTCAGTTCGAGCGCGTCCTGGAGGGACTTGTTCTCGTCGTACTGCTGGGTTCTCGCGAGATCGATGCGCTTTCCGTCGAGCGGGTTCGTGAGAGCACCCGTCGCGGGCGGAGCGTCATACCAGTAGATGCGCAGGAGTTCGTGGCCGGCCAGTGCGGGAGCTGCTGGATGCGATCGCATTCCGCCACCACGTCACGGGCCGCGGGGAACCGACCGTGCCGGCGACGCAGCACCTTGGTCACGAATCCCCCGTCGAGCAGCACCGCGTACCGACCCACGTGCGCTCCCCCGGAAGAAGTGGATCCCACACGCTCGGGGCGGCCGCAGGTCCTGCCAGCCGCGCTTCAATGGGGCCGAACGGGTGGGATCTCTCGGATCACGAATCCGGTGCGCGCACAGGCGCCGCGTCCGGGAGCACAACCTGCACGTCCCGACGACGCCCGTCAACCCACCAGCGAACGCTCCCTGGTCGTCGACGCGAACCACGCGTTACAGCCCGCGACTCCACCGAGCCCACGCAACCGTCTCCCCCATCCACGCGGGACGCCCGAAGCGCCCCCACCCGCGAAGCCAGCCGCCGAGCGAGGTCGAGGGAGGTCCTCCCGGACGACATGGAGACGAGCCGCAGGCGCAGGCAGCGAGCCACCGTTCCCGAGCGGCCGTCGGCCGGGAGGACCTCCCTCGACCTCGCTCGGACCGTCAGACACTCGACCGACGCGGAACCCCGCGCGTCAGGGCGTCCCGTTCGTCGCCTTCTCGCGCACGACGTACCGCAACAACCGGCAGTCGATGGGACCGCTGCGGACCTCCCACTTCTTGTCCGCCTTGAGCTTCAGGAACTTCGTGAGCTCCTTGTTGCCGGAGAGCACGTGGGCGTTCGCGCTGGGGCAGCTCCGCAGGAACTCGCCGAGCGCGGCCCAGCTCGCCTCGACGTCCTCCGTGAGGCGCTCGCCCCAGGGCGGGTTCGTGAAGACCCAGTCCGGCGCGCGCGGCGCACGCCAGGTCGCCGCGTCACCGCTCTCGAGCTTGACCACCGCGCCGACGTCCGCCGCGTCCACCGCCTCCTGCGCGAGCGTCAGCGCCCCCGCGTGCCGGTCGACGCCGATGAACCGCGCCTCCGTCTCCGGACGGATCCGGTCGAGCGCCTCGCCCACGATGTCGTGCCACGCGTCGCGGTCGAAGTCCGGCCAGTTCGTGAACGCGAACCGCCGGTCGAGCCCCGGCGCGCGGTCCATCGCGATCCACGCCGCCTCGACGAGGAAGGTCGCCGACCCGCACATCGGGTCCACGAACAACCCCGTCCCGTCGTAGCCCGCCGTGAGCAGCAGCCCCGCGGCCGTCGCCTCGTTGAGCGGGCTCTTCACCTGGATCGGCCGGTAGCCGCGCTTGTGCAGGCTCTCGCCCGCGAAGTCGCGCGCCAGGCTCGCCTTGCCCTTGTTGAGCCGGATGTGCAACGGCAGCGTGGGCGTCTTCTTGTCGACGCTCGGCCGCCGCCCCTCCTGCGCGCGGATGCGATCCACGATCGCGTCCTTCACGCGCATCGCCACGAAGCCCGCGTGCGTGTACACGCTGTCGCGCACCGTCGCGTGCACCGCGAGCGTGTCGTCCGGCGTGATCCACTGCTCCCACGGCAGCGCGCGCACCTCGTCGTAGAGGTCCTTCTCCTGCAGCACCTCGAACTCGCCGAGCACGTGCTGCACCCGGATCGCCGAACGCAGCCACAGGCAGGCGCGATACCCGAACGTCAGGTCGCCCGTGCAGACGACCCCGCCGCGCCGGGTCCGCATGTCCTCCGCGCCGAGCGCCTCGAGCTCGTCCGCCAGCGCTCCCTCGAGGCCGAGGGTGCACGGGATGTCGTAGTGGTGGGTGGTGGGCATCCCCGCATCGTAGCCGTCCCGCTCCTTTTGTCGCCCCTCACGAGCCGTTCATTCGGGGAATCGAGGCGGACCCACCGGTCCGGAGTCGCGATGCCCGCTCCGCCCGGCCCCCTCGCGCCCCCGCTCCCGGGCGACCCGCGACGCCGCGTCCGACCGACCTCGCCACGCCCCCCGACACCGCCTCCGCCGCGCGCCGCCGCGACTCCCGCATTTCCCTGCACGCCCCCACGGGGCCTTGCTATGGTCGCCCCCGCGACCCCGACAGCCCAGGAGCGAGACGTGCAGATCACCCGGAACACCGTCGCCACCATCGACTACAAGCTCACCAGCGACTCCGGCGAGGTCCTCGACTCCTCCGAAGGCGGCGCCCCCCTCGCCTACGTCCACGGCGTCGGCTCGCTCATCCCCGGGCTCGAGAAGGAGCTCGAGGGCAAGACCTCCGGCGACTCCCTCCAGGTGCGCATCCCCCCCGAGGAGGCCTACGGCCTGCGCAACGAGGAGATGATCACCGAGGTCTCCCGCGGCGACCTGCCCCCCGACGTCAAGATCGAGATCGGCATGCAGCTCCAGGCCGAGAGCGACGACGGCATCCACATCCTCACCGTCGTCGGCGTCGACGACGACTCCGTCAAGCTCGACGCCAACCACCCCCTCGCCGGCATGGCCCTGAACTTCGAGGTCGAGATCAAGGAGGTCCGCGAAGCGACCTCCGAGGAGATCGAGCACCGACACGTTCACTAGAGGGCGAGCGGCGGGGCGCTGAGGCGGCGCGGGGCGGCGCCCGGACGCGCCGGGCTCTGCGTCGGCTCATCCTCGGCGATGCTTCGGCATCGCCTCCGGTGATCCTCCTGGATCCGGCAGGCCCGGACACCACCCCGCGCCACCTCAGCACCCCGCCACCCGCCCCGGGGGGCGGGAGTGAAGTGGATGGGAGGGAGGGAGGGAGGGAGGGGATGGATCGGCCGCCTCGTCCCGCCTTTGGCGGGACATCGGCTCGTGGGGCGAGGATCGAAGCGTCACTCCGGCTGGGTGACCGAATGGGCGGGTGACCAGTTGAGCTGCTCGAACGCGCACTCGGGCGTTGACCGCAGCCCGCGACCGTCACGACCGGCGCGGCTCGTCCCAGCACCCCGTCCATGAACTCCGCGAACCGTCGGGCACCGTCCACCGGGATGCGCCCGCTGCGCGGCGCCTCCGTCAGCGGCGCGCTCCGGGACTCCAGCATGCCGGGCACCACCTGCACGAGGAAATCCAGCGTGAGCGCCTCGCAGCCGAGGTGCCGGGCGACGCCCAGCGCGTGCAGCCGGCGGGCGGGCAGCGCGGCCTCGCGATCCCAGGCGGGACGCGCGCGCCCGCCGGGACCCAGCGTGTCCACGATGGCGCTGCGCACGCCGTCCCGGTGAACGGCTTGGACACGAAGCCCTCGCCCTCTGAAGCCGCCACGAGGCCGGAGAAGCGCGCGGGTCGGCGGAGGCCGTCCTGTACACGACGGCGCAGCCGTGGCGCGCGCGAGCGGTCTCGACGCCGTCCGCGCCCCCGTCGAGGCGCACGTCCATCAGGACGAGGTCGGGTGGGTCGGACTCGGCGGCCTCGTACGCGTCCTCCGCGGTGGCGACCAGGCCTCACACCTCCTGCCCGAGGCTCTGCACGATGGTCTCGAGGTGCGGACCCATCGCTCGTGCGGCGCGCTCGCGGCGGTTCCCAGAGGTCGCCTATGCTCTCGTTCCCCGGACGGAAGAAGGATCCTCATGCGTCACGTCCCGATCACGATCGTGCTGAGCCTCGCGGTCGGCCTCATGTCCGCGCAGGAGGCGCCGCCCGAGTTCGTCGATCTCGCACGGACCTTCGATGTCGGCACGATGTTCCGCGTCGAGATGGAGAAGGGGCGCCGCGAGTTCGAGGGCGACACGCTCGCCTCCGACGAACACAGCACTTCCTACTTCACGGTGGAGGTCGTCGAAGCCGCGCCCGAAGGCTTCGTGGCTGCTTTTTGCTTACGAACTTCCGGCGCCGGACACTAGATGCTTGCCCGGTCAGTCGTCGACCGGCTTCACCTCGATCCGGGCGTCGGCTCCAGCCGCTCCGCTACTGATACGACTGATCCCAGCTGCCTTGTCCGACGACCTGCTGGAGGGACGCCATCCCGGTCACTTGTTGGACTGCCTCGAAGACCCCGTCGGAATCCGTGTCGATGATGAGGATGTACTCTTCGTCGTCGAAGTCACCGGGATACGTGCCGTCCCACGCATAACTCGATGTGAGAATCCCCACGAAACCGAGCGATTGGTGCACGCATCCGGTGATCGAGTTCATGGTGTCGAGGTCGGTTATCAGCGTGCCGCTACCAGCCCCGGCATGAAACAACGTCACCGGGCCCAGACCGTCCTCCACGCTCACGATCTCGTGCACGGGATCGCCCAGGAGCAAAAGGACGGTCCCGCCGAAGTGATTGTAGAGCATGCCCTTCGCAGGAGTGACCGAGGCGAAGGAGGCGTACTCGTGCCGCACAAGCGAAGGAGCCACGGCGACGTTGACGGTCGCTCCGGTGGGGATGTGCGGAACCTGGCCGAACAAGGAGAAGGTGAAGTCCCAGCGCTCGATGATCACTTCCGATCGGCGCTCGTTCCAGCCGACCACGAAGAGACTGTCACCCTGCCCCGCTTTCCGACACACTCCCGTCGGCTTGAACGAGACCGTGAACTCCTGGTCCAGGACACCCGGATAGGCCCCATCATCACTCTCGGCGATCCACCGGATGAACACGGACTGCGTGCCCTCCATGTTGTCGAAAGTGACATCCCCGCGCACGCGCTTCCCGCCGGTGAAGTCGTGGACGATCGTATCTCCGATCGTCGTGGTGAAGACGGCCTCCAGCTCTTCCGGCAGAGGAACGGACTGAGCAGACGCGCTCGAGACAAGAAGGACGCCGGAGACGATCACACTCGGGACGAATCTCAACATGACACTCTCCTGTATCTCTCAGCAGTTCTCGGGGCAGGTACCGTCCCACCCCTCGGGCTTGCAACTCGGCACCATCAAGGGAGACGGGAAGATGTCGCACTTGCACCGCTTTGCGCTTCGCCGGCACGCCTTCGCGGCCTTCTTCGCCCGCTCCTTGAGCTTCTCGAGCTCTTCAGGTGAGAGACCCTCGGTGCAGCTCGCGATCTTGCAGAGGTCGTCCGCGGTGCCCTGGTGGACGACGGCGTGAGCACACCTGCCGCCCTTGTCACAGTCCAGCTTGATGCCGTTCCCGTTCGGCGGAGCGAGCCAGATCGCGAAATCCTCCAGGTACTCGTGATGATTCAGCTCGTGGAGGAGCGTCGTCAGATCGCCCAAACTGATGCTCAACGCAAAGAACGCTTCGCTTCCGATGAGATAGCTCTTGTCGATCCAGAGGGCCTCGTTCAACCAGAGCTCCCCGTTGGGATTCGCAGCTCCGCGAAGCTTCCGCCCGACCTCGTTGTTCGACCAGTCCCCGCTCTTGACCACGTGCCCGTTGAGCGTGCCGGTCGTCGTGTCGTAGGTCAGCGCCGGCCCCGCGGCGTTGGCCAGCGCCGAGAGCTGGTTCTGGAGTCCCGGCGGTGGTGGACCGATCGGGACCTGCGCTGACGAACGCCCAGAGAGCAGTGCGACGAAGAGTCCTACGAAGATGACCGCACGACACATTTCACTTTCCTTTCGTCGACACGCCGCCGAGACGGCGAGAGTAGACACTACGGGTCGATACACCCGATGCCGACATCCGAGACCGCGGCCTTCCAGCGACCACCCACCAGGCGCAACTCTCCGATCGAGATCTCACGACATCGTCCGCCGTGCTCGGCACACAAGGTCATTTCCTCCCCACCCTCGTCCGCCGTGATCGTGATGTCGACCGTCGCGTCGGCGTCATCGCCTCGGGCGCGAATCGGGATGTGATCCCGCCTCCAGACTTCGACGAGCGCCTCTGGTGGTGCCAGGTGCCCGACCCGCACCCTCATGGAATCGAAGTCGCCGTGGTGCAGCAACGCTCGCACGAACGCATCGACGGCCGAGGACTCCCGGTCCGTGAGTTCGGCGGACCGCAGCTCCGACTCGACACGACCTTCACCGTCGGAGCATGCCACCGACACGGCAGCCGCAACGAGATACGGAGCGACGGTCAGGATCATCCTCAACAGGAGACGGGCCATCGGGAGACTATTGACGAGCAGATGATGGGTCAAGTCGTCGCCGGGCCTGTGTCCCGACGTGACGGCGATGAGTATAGGCGGAACGGCGAACCCGTCAAGGTGCGACACCGGTGAGAGCGGGGAACGTCCACGCGACGCTCGGGCCGCGCAGCGACGCGCATGCGCTCGCCGACCAGGAGTGCGTCGGTCGCGCGCCTCGGTGTCCTGAGGCGAGCCGCGCCCTGCCGCCCCGAGGGGCGGGAGTGAAGGGGGGCGCCTCGTCCCGCCTTCGGCGGGACATCGGCTCGCGGGAGTCAGTCGCGGAGGGACACCTTCCGGTGTTCGTGGTCGGCGAGGTCGAGGTCGACGTGGCGGAGCACGTGCCAGGTGGGGGGCATGAAGGCCATGCCGGTCACGCGGTGGCGGATCAGGCCGAGCTCGAGTCGGTAGCGGCCGGGTTCGAGACCCGTGAAGAGGGAGCGACCGTCGTCGACCGTGGTCCGGTACATCTCCCGGTCCGTCGCCTCGTGGATGAGGCGGAGCGAGCGGATGTCGCGCGGATCGGTGCCCCGTGCGTCGTAGGTGACCTCGAGCCGTGCGCCGCGGTCGACGCGCACGCGCGTCGGGTCCGCCGGCTCGATCGTCGCGTCGAGCTCGACCTCGCGGGAGAGCACCGGACCGGACACGCGCACCCGATGAGTGCCGGCGGCGAGCCCCGGCAAGCGCGCGACACCCGAGCCGTCGGAAGACGCGCGCATCACGACACGCTCGCCGTCGAGGACCTCCACGCGCGCGCGCTCGACCGGCTCGTCGTCCTCGTCGCGCAGCTCGAGCTCCACCACCGCGGCACCCGTCGCACCCGCCGGAAGGTCGACCGTGAGCTCGCGCGTCTCGCCGCGCGCGAGGTCCACGACGGCCGCCACCTCGTCCGGCATCGACTGCGGACGGATCTCCCAACGCCCCGCGCTCGGCAGCTGCGCGCTCGTCCGACCGTCCTCGTCCGTCCCCGGAGCGAGCTGCGAGAACGGTCGCCGCGCGTCGAGCGACGTGAGGCGCGGATGGTCGCCGCTCACCGGCAGTCCGCCGCGCAGCACGCGGAGCTCGAGCACGGGTGCCGTCCCCAGCTCCAGCGTCACCGTGGGAGACTCGCCCCGCTCCACCGTGACGTCGACCGCGGCGGCGCCGGGCGAGTCCACGACGTAGTCCCCCGGGCCGACGAGCAGGCGGGACGTGGTCGTGATGCGCGGGAACCCGGAGCCGCCGACCTCGCGCGCGACCACACGCGCCCCGGACACCGGCTCACCGTCCTCGTCCAGCACGCGGACCGCGAGCGGCACGTAGTCCTCGAGCACGATGTCGAGCACGCGACGCTCGCCGGGCTCGAGCACGAGCTCCCGTGACCAGGGCACCTTGCCTCCGGCCTCCGCGCGCAACGTCCAGGCCCCCGGATCGAGACCTTCCGACGACCACGCGTCTCCGCGCCCGTCGAACGTGGGAGGCGCGACACGACCCGGATCGCGATCGGTGGGCAGCACCCACGCCTGGAACGACGTCAGCGGCGCACCGTCCGCGTCGAACACGCGTCCGGACACCGCGGCCTGTCGGTGGAGCCGGACCTCGACGTCGCGCGACGCGCCCGTCTCCACGCCCGGCACACCCTCGGCACGCGAACCGAAACCGTCGGCGGAGATGTGCAGCCGCGTGTGCACCCGCCCCGCGCGGTGCACGAGGTGTCGGCCGCTCCCGAGCCGCTCGACCTCGACGGGCACCCCGAGGCTCGGGAACACCTCGATCGGGAGGCGCTCGGCCACGACCGACGCCCCCGGGATCGGCTCGCCCGTCGCGTCGTCCACCACCGTGACGTCCAACGTCGCCTCGTCGCGCAGCACGACGTCGCCGGCCTCGTCGACCCGCACGCACGCGGGCTCGAAGCCGTCCGCGACGACGTACATCCACGGGTGCTCCGGCGGGACGCCCGCCAGCAGGTAGCGACCCGCCGCGTCCGTCTCGGCGCGCGCGGACACCCCTCGCCGCTCGCGGACGTCGAGCAGGATCGTGTCGTCCTCGGGATAGACACAGTACTCGGGACACGCGCCGAACCGGCGCGCCGGCTCCGGCCCCGCGTGCAACGCCGCGCCCGCGACGGGACGACCGCGCTCGTCGGTCACCGTGCCGGACGCCGAGGCGCCGGGCGACAAGGTGACGCGACCCAGGTCGACCACCCGACCGACGGGCACGTCCGGGAGCGGCACCTCTCGCCGCTCGAACAGCGGGTGGTCCATCAGCAGCGACGGCCGGGTGCGTTCGTCGTGGCTCGACGTGAAGGCACGCAGTTCGAAGCGCCCCGCGGCGTCGGTCACGGCACGACAGGTCTCGAGATACGCGCGCGGGTGGGACGCGGCGAGCACCGCCTCCGTCCACGGCGAGAGCGCGCCCGGCACGCGACGGACGACCACGCCCTCGACACCCGCTCCGGCGGCGTCGACGAGCTGACCGACGAGGCGCCCCTCCGGCGGCAGCGCCACCGCGCCGAGCCCCAGCACGTGCAGGCCGGGGTCGACCTCGCGCACCCGCTCCGCGACCTCGCGTGTCACGCAGCCCTCACGGCGCACGACGACCGTGGGCGTCTCGTCGGGGACGGCGCCCTGGTTCGCGATGCGCCCCGGCACGCTGGGGAACGCGAACTCGAAGCGCCCGTCGTCGCCGACCAGCGCGCGCCACGGCCAGTCGAGCGGCGCGGCGACATCCGGCCAGTCGTCGAGGGGCGCGCGCGAGACGTGGACGCGCCCACGCGACGGCAGCGGGAGATCCAGCGCCCGGACGACGGCCTCCGCGGGAAAGAGCCAGACCTCCGCGCCGGCGGGTGATCCCTCCGCGACGACGACACGTCCGGTGCACAGGGCCTCGACGAGCCGCGGCGGCTCGTCGTCCTCGGCGGCGCGCGCGAACACGCCGAGCAGGGCGACGAGCACGAGCACCGCCGGGAACGCTCCCGGTCCTGCGACGCACCTCATGAGGGCCTCCTCTTCATCCGACGGACCGTCGACGTTTCCCCGGCGCCGCCGCCTCCTAGAGTGCATCATGCACCGCATGGCAACGGAAAGGGACCGAGGACCCGGCCGCGCCGGGTACGGGATGCGGCACCGGGGGCTCGCCGTGCTCCTGGCGCTGCTCTCGCTCGGGGCCTCCGCACCGCGGGTCGACGACGAGGCCGCGACGGCCTCGGTCTCCGGCCGCGTGCTCGACCGGGACGGCGAACCGGTCGTCGGCGTCGTCGTCGACGCCCGCCCCTCGCGGGACGGCTGGCGCGACCGCCGCGTCACGCGCACGGACCTCGCCGGCACCTATCGTCTCACCGACCTGCCGCCCGGCACGTGGTGGATCGGCTGCCGGCGGGGCGACGACCACGACCGCGAGCGCAGACTCCGCCTGAGCGCCGGCGAGTCGGAGGAGCTCGTCTTCGAGGTCCGGCGCGACCGCGACACCGCCCGCGTGCACGGGCTCGTGCTCCGTCACGACGGCCTCCCCGCCGCGGGCGCGAGCGTCACCGTGACGCGGCTCGAACCCGGCCGACGCTTCAGCGGCCGTTCCGTGGTCACCGACGAGACCGGGCTGTTCGTCGAGGAGGGCTTCGCGCCCGGGACGTACCGCATCTCGACGCACGGCGCCGACGCCGTGGAGCTCGACGTCTCGGCGGGCGACGACCGGCGCGTCGACTTCACGCACGCGTCGCCCGTCACCGTGATCGAGGGTCGCACGCTCGACGAGACCGGCGCGCCCGTCTCGTGTCGCGTCACGGCGACGACCGAGGACGCCGACCCGCGACCGGCCCGGCTCTCACCGTTCTCGTCGATGCTCCATCCGGGGGATCGCTTCCGCTTCGAGCCGGACCTCGAGGGCGACGCGCCGCGGGCGCTCATGTTCTCCGCCCTGAGCGAGGATCGCTCGCGGAGCGGCGAGGTCCTGATCGTCGTGACGCCGGGCGAGCACGTCACGCGGGACATCCTCGTCACGCCGGTGGCCACATCGCTCACGGGGCGCCTCGTCACCGCGACGACGGGCTCGCCCGTGCCGGGGCTCCGTGTGCGGCTGTACGGCGTGTCCGGCGCGGCCGTCGCCACCGACGACGACGGCCGGTTCGCCTTCCCGGCGCTGTCACCCGGCGTCGTGCGGCTGCGCCTCGAGGACCCGCCGCACGAGGAGTACGTCGACGTCTCCGTGCGTCCGGTCGGCGCGACGCACGTCGAGTTCGCCGTCGACTGGTGCTTCACGCTCGAGGGGCACGTGGAGCTCCCCGACGGCTGGCCGGAGGGCGTGGGCGCGGCCGTGACGGCGCTCGCCCGCGACCGCCGCCCGCCCTCGGCGCGCACCTCCTTCCCCGGCGTGGTCGACGGCGACCGCTTCCGGTTCCCCGCGCTCCCCGCGGGCCGCTACCACGTCGTGGCGTCGGCCTGGTCGCGGGGGCGTCGCCGTCTCGTCGACGCGCCCCGCCGCGTGATCGACCGCGCCCCGACCGTGAACCTCGAGGCGGACACCGAGCTCGACCGGGTCGTCGCGCCCACCGTCGTGCCTTGACGACCGACCGCGCGACGCGCAGCCGGATTTCGTCGTCGCGTCCGCGCAACGGCGGGACTTGACCGGGCATGGAACACACACCGGACATCGGGATCGAGGAGCTGCTGCGGCACGAGGCGTGGGTGCGGCGGGTCGCTCGGGGGTTGGTGCGCGGCGAGGAGGCCGTGGACGAGGTCGTGCAGGCGACGTGGTGGGACGCGCTGCGGTCGCCGCCGAAGGACGGGCGGAACCTGCGCGGGTGGCTCGGGACCGTGGCTCGAAACGTCGTGCGACGGTCCGCGCGGAAGGAGGCGCGGCGGGCCGAGGTCGAGCTCGCGGCGGGCGCGGCGGACGACGGCGCCGCGCCGCCGCCCGAGACCGCGCTCGAGCGCATCGAGCTCCAGCGGCGCGTCGCCGAGGCGGTGCTCGCGCTCGACGAGCCGTACCGCTCCGTCGTCGTGCTGCGCTTCTACGAGGAGCTGAGCCCCGCGGAGATCGGCGCGCGCCTCGGCTCGTCCGACGCGACCGTCCGCACGCAGCTCCGCCGCGCGCTCGGCAAGCTCGGCGACCGGCTCGACGGCGTGTACAGCGGCACGAGCGCCGACTGGCGCGCCGTCGCGCTCGTGTGGATCGGCGCGTCGACGGCACGGCGCGTCGGCGAGTCGACGACCGCCGCGACGCAGGGCGCCGCACGGATGTCGCGCCTCGCGGCCGCCGGCTGGTCGACCGCCGCCGTGGTGGTCGTCGGCGTCGTCGCGTGGGTCGCCGCCGACCTCGACGCGCCGATGACGGAGCGCGCGACGACGACGCGGTCCGTCGCGACGTCGGACGACACGTCGACGCCCGACGCGGACGGGCGCGCCCCCGGCGACGGGCTCCGCGCCGACCTCGCGCCGGAGCGTCGCGCGACGCCCGACGCGCCCGCCCTCGCCGCGACCCCGACCGACGCGACGCCCGCGGCCCCGCCCGTCGACGACGCGCCCACGGCGCCCGCGCCGGTCCCCGAGCTCGCCGTCCACGCCGTCTTCGTCGCCGACACCCGCGACGAGGACCTCGACGGCATGGTCCTCGTGCCCGGCGGCGAAACGGTCGTCGGCACCGACCCCGACGACATCGCGCGCCTCGGACAGGACTCCCAGGCGGAGATGACGATCATCGCGGCCGAGACGCCGCGACACGTCGTGCCCGTCGACACCTTCCTCGTCGACCGCACCGAGGTCTCGAACCTCCAGTGGCGCGCGTACCTCGAGGCGACGGACCGCGCGCCGTCCGACACGCTCGTCGAGTACGGCTGGCCCGGCGGCGTCATCCCCGCCGGGCAGGAGCACCTCCCCGTCACGAACATCGACCTCCACGAGGTCGAGGACTTCCTCGCGTGGTGCGGCAAGCGCCTGCCGACGGAGGCCGAGTGGACGCGCGCCGCCCGCGGCGACGACGCGCGCCGCTGGCCGTGGGGCGACGCGTGGGACTCCCGCGTCGCGAAGTACGGCGGCGCGCCGCCGGCGATGCCCGTCGCCGTCGACGCCTTCCCGGAGGGCGCCGGCCCGTTCGGCGCGCTGCAGCTCGTCGGCAACGTCTTCGAGTGGGTCGACACGCCCTACGTCGCGCACCCCGGGTTCCGCCCCGTGCCGTTCCGCGCCGGCAAGGCCCGCGACCTCCTGCTCACGCCGGAGTTCGACCCGGAGCGCCGCGTGGCCAAGGGCGGCTGCTTCGTCTCGACCCGCGACCAGTCGCGCATCGACTACCGGCTGTCGCTCGCGCCGGACGACTCGGACGCGGCGCTCGGCTTCCGCGGCGCGCGCTCGCCCGTCGCGGGGCGCGACGCGATCGTCACGGCCCTGCGCCGCGCGCGGCCCGCGTCCTTCCCAACGCCCGAGTTCCTCGACCTCGACGACATCGTCGCCGCCGAGTCGTGGACGGTCGACGACGCGAGCGGACTGCCGATCGTCACCGGGCACCGCGCGCTCGCGTTCGCGCCGGCCGCGCGATCCCCCCGCCCCGGCCTCGAGCGCCTGCGGCGCGCCGCGCGCGACACGCCGGTCGTCCTCGGGCTGCTCACGACCACCGAAGCGCTCGCGAGCCCGCCGCTCCCGGCCGGCACCTGGGTCCTCGCGTACCGCGCCGCCGGCCGGAGCCGGGCGCGCCGCGAGGCGGAGCGCGTCGCGGCCGCCGTGGCCGCCGGCGCGTCGGACGCGGACGGGTCGCCCGCGACGTCCGCCGCCGAGCGCGCGCTCGACGCGATCGACGACCGCGAGCCGTTCCCCGACGACCGCGACGTCATCCTCTTCTGCTCGCCGTCGGGCGTGGTCGCCGGCTGGGCGCCCTGCGCGGACGTGTCGGAGCGTCCGTGGGAGCCGGCGACGCTCTCCGCCGCGCGCGGCGGTCGCGCGTGGCGCCTCGCGACGAGCCTCGACGTCGTGAGCCGCGAGGTCCCGCGCTTCGTCGTGCCGCTCGAGCTCGCCGAGGGGCTGCCCGTCGACGGCTGACGACGACGGCGGACCCGTCGGACACTCCCCGGATCGCCGGGCCCGGGATACGCTGGAACGGACCGGGCCGGGGGGCCCGGGCCGACCCCCGAGGACCCCGAAGGCCGTGCTCCGCCGTCCCGTCGCCGCCGCGCGCCCGCCGTCCCGGCGGCCCGCCGCCCGCCCGCGCGCCGCGGGTCTCGCCCTCGCGCTCCTCGCCGGCGCCGCGACGGCGCACACCCCGCACGACGTGCTCGGCGTCGTCGAGCCCTCGCCCGACCACGCGACGGACGGCACGCTCGTCGCCGCGGCGACGCTCTCCGAGGACCTCGTCTGGATGCGCAGCGAGGACGACGGCCTCACCTGGGACCAGCGCGCGCACCCGCTGCTCGACGGCGGCGTGACGGCCATCCGCTACTCGCCGGACTTCGCCGCGGACCGCACGGTCTTCGTCGCGACGCGCCGCCGCGGCGTCTGGGTGAGCACGGACGGCGGCGAGACGCTCGTGCCCGCCGTCACCGGCCTCGACACGCAGCGCATCTACGGCCTCGCGATCTCGCCCGACTTCCCGACGGACGGCACGCTCGTCGCCGCGACGGAGCTCGGCGTGCGCCGCTCCGTCGACTTCGGCGCGACCTGGGCGCCCGCCGACACGGGACTCGTCGAGACGCAGCTCGAGCGCGTGGCGTTCGCGGGCGGCGGCGACGGCTCGCCGAGCGTGCTCTTCGTCGCGGGACACACGCTGCACCGCTCGACCGACGGCGGCGACACCTGGACGCCCGTGCTCGCGCTGGCCGACGACTGTCGCGCCATCGCGCCGTCGCCGGACTTCGACGTCGACGGCCTCGTCTCCGTGGGCGTCGAGTCGATCGAGGGCGTGCTCACGAGCGTCGACGGCGGCCTCACGTTCTCGCCCGACGTCGCGTCGCTCACCGAGCTCGCCGTGCGCGACATGGTCGTCCTCTCGGACGGCTCGCGCGTCTGCATCACGCGCTCGGAGGGCACGTGGAGCTCGCCCGGGCCGGGCGCGCCATGGACGCGCAACGTCGCGGGGCTCGGCCCGCTCTCGCCGCTCACGACGGAGCACTACGCCGACCTCTCCGTCGTGCTCGACGGCGCGGACGACGTCGTCTTCGTCTCCGCGTACACCGGGCTCTACGCGAGCACGGACGGGGGTACGACCTGGCGGCAGCGCGACGTGTACGGACAGCGCATCCACCGCGCGCTCGTCGTGTCGCCCGCCGGGGACGGCACGCTCTTCGCCGCGAACTTCGGCGGCGGGCTCCAGGCGGGCTTCCCCGGGCTGCCTCCGGGCGCGATCCCGCCGGACGTCGGGCCGCCGCCGACGGCGGGCGCCGGACCCGGTCCGGGCGGCCTCGGCACGAGCGGCACGGCCGGCGGCAC
>JAUIEF010000246.1 GCA_030428785.1 bacterium | reverse complement strand
CGGTCCCGCCTGGCCGGACGGCGAGCTGCCCGACGCTCAGAAGGAGCTGCTCCGCGCGTGGGTGCTCGCGGGCGCGCCGTGGCCGGACGGCGACGACGGCGTGCTCGCCGACGCGACGCGCCACCCGCGCGAGGAACACGCCGGCATCACGTCGGCCGACCTCGACTGGTGGGCGTACCGGCCGCTCGAGCCGGTGCCCGTGCCGGGGCGCGGGGCGCGCGACGCGGCCGGCGAGCTCGCCGACGACGCCTCGCGCGCGGCCACCCCTGGAGCCACCCCCGCCGCCGAGCCGCACCCCGTCGACGCGTTCCTCGCGGCCGCCGCGCGCGAGGCGGGCGTGCCGCTCGCGCCCCTCGCCCCGCCGCGCACGTGGCTGCGGCGCGCGCGGTTCGCGCTCACCGGCCTGCCGCCGACGCCCGAGGAGCTGGCCGCGTTCGAGACCGCGATCGGCGCGCTCGGCGTCGAGGAGGCCTGGGCCGCGGAGGTCGACCGCCTGCTCGCCGACCCGGCCTACGGCGAGCACCTCGCGCGCCACTGGCTCGACCTCGTCCGCTTCGCGGAGACGAACGGGTACGAGCGCGACGGCGCCAAGACGAACGTCTGGCGCTACCGCGACCAGGTCGTGCGTGCGTTCCAGGCGGACATGCCGTACGACCGCTTCGTGCTCGAGCAGCTCGCGGGCGACGAGCTCGTCGCGGAGGGCGGCGGGGCGTGGTCGTCCGACGACGGCACGCACACCCGCGACGACGGCTCGGCGCCGCACGACGGCCAGGCGACCGCGCGCGACGACGGCGCGCCCTTCGCCACGCCGCCCACCGGCGACCCGCGCCTCGCGACCGGCTTCTACCGGCTCGGCACCTGGGACGACGAGCCCGCCGACCCGGCGCAGGCCGCGGCGGACGAGCTGGCGGACATCGTCGACACGACGAGCCAGGTGTTCCTCGGCACGACGCTCGGCTGCGCGCGCTGCCACGACCACAAGGCCGACCCCGTCACGCAGGCGGAGTACTACGGGTTCACCGCCTGGTTCAACAACCTCGCGGGCTACGGCGGCGACGCGTTCGGGCAGCACCTCGGCGGCGGCGTGACGCGCGACGTCGCGGACCCGCCGGCCCCCGGCGTGCTCGACCGCATCGAGCGCGACCGGCGCCTCGCGGAGCTCGACGAGGCGCTCGCGCCGCACCTCGCGACGCTGCGCGCGGCGGTGGCGCCGTCTGCCGCCACCGTGTGCCTCGACGCGGAAGAGGCGGGGCGTCTGGCCCGGGAGCTGGAGCGCGACCCCGATGCGCTCCCCCTCGACGTCTCGTGGCCGCTCGTGTTCGACGCGACCGCCTTCGACGAGGGTGTGCCGCGCGTTCGACAGACCTCCGGCGAGCGCACGCGCTGGCGGCACCTCGAAGGCGAGCCCCCCGAGGGCTGGCAGCTCCAGGGCTTCGACGACGCGGCGTGGCCCGAGGCGCCGGGCGGCTTCGGCACGGAGGGGACGCCGGGCGCACGCGTCGGCACGCGCTGGGCGAGCGATCGCATCCAGCTCCGCACGCGCTTCCGCCTGCTCGAGGTGCCGCGCGGCGTCGTGCTCCGCGTGCACCACGACGAGGACGTCGCCGTGTGGATCAACGGCGTGCTCGCGTTCGAGGCGCGCGGTTACCGCAGCGACTACCGCGAAGTGCAGCTGCCGCGGTCCGCGCGCGACGCGCTCGTCGTCGGCAGCAACGTGATCGCGGTGTCGTGCCGGCAGACGGGCGGCGGGCAGTACGTCGACGTCGGGCTGCGCTCCGGCTGGACCGACGACGAGGGCGCGTGGTTGCAGCGGCTGCGGCTCGACGCCGAGCGCGTGCTCGCCCCGGACGCCCGGGACGAGGCGCTGCGCGTGCTCGCGATGCGCGACGCGCTCCTCGCGCAGCCGGTCGCCGAGGCGTACCCCGCGCTCGTCGCCGTCGAGCGCGGCGCGTCCGCGCCCGAGCAGCACGTGCTGCTGCGCGGCTCGGCGCACGTTCCGGGCGACGTCGTCGCGCCGTCGGTCCCCGCGGCGTTCCTGCACGGCGCGACGGGTGCGCCGCCGACGGTGCCGACGGCGCCCGCCGATGCCGCGTCCACCGGCCGTCGCCTCGCGCTCGCGCGTTGGCTCGTCACGGACGGCCGTCACGTCACCGCGCGCGTCGCCGGCAACCGCTTGTGGCAGGTCGCGTTCGGTCGCGGCCTGTGCCGCAGCGCCGGCGACTTCGGGCGCCTCGGCGAGCGGCCGACGCACCCCGCGCTGCTCGACCACCTCGCGCTGACGTTCGTGGAGCAGGGCTGGTCGACGAAGGCGTTCCTGCGGCTGCTGCTCACGAGCGAGGCGTGGCGGCGCGACAGCGACGGCACGGACGCCGCGCGCGCGGCCGACCCGCGCAACGATCTCCTCGCGCGCGCCGACCCGCGGCGCCTCACCGCCGAGCAGTACCGCGACGCCGTGCTCGCGGTGAGCGGTGACCTCGACCGCGCGCGCGGCGGGCCGAGCGTGTACCCGCCGCTGCCCGAGGAGGTGCTCGCGACGGCGTCGCGTCCCGACCAGGCGTGGCCGTCCGTGCCGGGCGACCCCGCGCACCGCCGCAGCCTCTACGTCTTCACGAAGCGCTCGCTGCGCGTGCCGCTCTTCGAGGCCTTCGACCAGCCGGACCCGGACCTGCCGTGCGCCGTGCGCTTCCCGACGAACGTGCCGACGCAGGCGCTCATGACGCTCAACGGCGCGTTCGTGCAGGAGCAGGCGGCGCGCTTCGCGGCGCGGCTGGCCGACGAGGTGGGTGACGGACGCGACGCCCCGTCTGAGGTGCGGCGCATCGAGCGCGGCATCGAGCTCGCGCTCGGTCGTCCGGCCGATCCGGACGAGGTCGCGCGCTACGCGGCGTGGATGCGCGGGCTGCGCGACGGCGGCCCCATGCTGTCGGACGACGAGGCGCTCGCGGCGTTCTGCCTGCTGCTCTTCAACCTCAACGAGTTCCTGTGGTTGAGCTGATGGACGACCCACGCGACACGCGACCTCCGCACTCACGCCGCGAGCTGCTCTGGCAGGCGGGCGGCGGCTTCGTCTCCGTCGCGCTCGCCGGGCTGCTCGGGCCGACGTGGCTGCGCGGCCAGGCGCTCGCGGCGGACGGCGCGACGTCGAACCCGCTCGCGCCGAAGGTGCCGCGCGTCGGCGCCGCCGTGAGCGCCCCGCCCGGCGCGGCGGCGAACGCGCGACCCGTCGCCGACCCGGCCGCGCAGGACGCCGCCGCCCGTGCCGACCTCGCCGCCCGTCTCGCCAAGGCGCGCAGCGTCATCTTCCTCTTCATGTACGGCGGGCCGAGCCAGGTCGACACCTTCGACTACAAGCCCGGCCTCTACGCGCTCGACGGCAAGACGATCGACGTGCCGACCTTCGGGCGGCAGGGCAAGCGCCCCGGCGGTCGCGTCGTCGGCCCGCGTTGGAAGTTCCGGCAGCACGGCGAGTGCGGCAAGTGGGTCAGCGACCTCTTCCCGAACCTCGCGCAACGCGTCGACGACATCGCGTTCGTGCACAGCATGTACGCCGAGAGCCCGATCCACGGGTCGGGGCTTCTCAACATGAACTGCGGGCGGCTCATCAGCGGCCACCCGAGCCTCGGGAGCTGGGTGAACTACGGGCTCGGCAGCGCGAACGACGACCTGCCCGGCTACGTCGTCATGCTCGACCGCACGGGCGGACCCATCAACGGCGCGAAGAACTGGACGGCCGGGTACATGCCCGCGAGCCTCCAGGGCGTGCAGCTGCGCACGGACGGCGAGCCGATCCTCGACCTGCATCCGCCGGGCGGGGCCGCCGGCGCCGCCAGGCAGGCGTCGGTGCTGCGGCAGCTCGCGGACGAGAACGCGCGGCACGCGGCGGCGCACCCCGGCAACCCGGAGCTCACCGCGCGGATCCAGCAGTTCGAGCTCGCGTACCGCATGCAGTCCGCGGCGCCGGAGGCCGTCGACCTGTCGAAGGAGTCCGCGGCGACGCGCGCGCTCTACGGGCTCGACCACGAGGTCACCGCGGACTTCGGTCGCAAGTGCCTGCTCGCGCGGCGGCTCGTCGAGCGCGGCGTGCGCTTCATCCAGGTCTACTCGGGCGGCGGCCACAACGACGACAACTGGGACGCGCACGGCGACCTCGTCGTGAACCACACGAAGCACGCGGGGCGCACGGACCGGCCCATCGCCGGGCTGCTCACCGACCTGAAGCAGCGCGGGCTGCTCGAGGAGACGCTCGTCGTGTGGGGCGGCGAGTTCGGGCGGCAGCCGACGGCCGAGTACGCCGAGGGCACGGGCCGCGACCACAACTCGTGGGGCTTCACGATGTGGATGGCCGGCGGCGGCGTGAAGGGCGGCACGAGCGTCGGCGCGACGGACGAGCTGGGCAGCAAGGCCGTGCAGGACCGCTTCCACGTGAGGAACCTGCACGCGACGATCCTGCACCTCATGGGCCTCGACCCGAACGGGCTCAGCTACTTCTTCAACGGCCTCGACCAGAAGCTCGTCGGCGTCGAGGGCGCCGAACCCATCCGCCAGGTCCTCGCATGAACCCACCCGAACTCCTCCCGTGGCTCGGTCGACTGCACCCGCTCGTGCTCCACGTGCCCATCGGCCTGCTCGTCGCGGCGGCGCTCGTCGAGGGCGCGTGCCTGTTCTCGCGCGGCGTCGGGCTCGTGCGCATGCGCCGCACGCTGCACGTCGTCGCGGCGCTCGCGGCGGGCGTCACGGCGGCGACGGGCTGGTGGCTCGCGGAGCACGACGGCGGCGGCGCCGAGCGGCTCGTCGACGCGCACCGGCGGCTCGGCATCGCGTTCGCGGTCGCGTGGGGCGTCGTCGCGGTCATCGACCTCTGGACGCGCGGCGGGCGCGGCGCGACGGCGCGGCGCGTGCTGCTGCTGCTCGTGTTCGCGCTCGGCACGCTCGCGGGACACCTGGGCGGCGCGCTCACGCACGGGTCGCGCTGGCTCACGGACGACGCGCCGGCGCAGGCCGTCGAGGTCTTCGGCGCGCTCGACGTGGCGGCCGAGTCGGTGTCCGGCTGGCTCGGCGCGGAGCCGTTGGGCTTCGCCGACCGCGCGGCGCGGCGGGACGCGACGCGGGACGGAGGCGACGACGCGCAGCGCGGGGCCGCGCCGGACGCGCGGACCACGACCCCCGACGACGCGACGCCGGATCCGCGGGGCGACGCGCCGGGCGACCGGTCACCGGCCGGCGAGGCGACGGGCTCCGGCACGCCGGGCGACGCCGCGACGGCCACCGACGGGACGAGCGACGACCCGCTCGCGGGCCTCCTCCAGCAGGGCGTGCTCGACGCGCTCGGCGGCGGTGACGACGGGGACGGCGGGGACGCGTCGGACGGTGACGCGACGCCGGACGTCGGTGCGTCCGACGGCGAAGAGGTCGCCGACGTCCCGGTCGTCGCCGAGCAGCCGGGAGCGCCGACGGCCCCCGGGGACCTCTCCGACGCCGCGCCGGACGGTGGCGCGGTCCTCCCGGGCGGCGACGTCGCCGCCTCGGGCGTGACGGCCGCGGCCTACGCCGTGCTCGAGACGCGGTGCATCGGCTGCCACGGTCCGGACAAGTCCAAGGGTCGCCTGCGCCTCGACACCGAGGAGGGGCTGCGCTCCGTCGTCCCGGCCGACGACCCCGCGGGCGGCGAGCTCTGGCTCCGCGTGACCCTGCCGCCGGACGACCTCGACGTCATGCCGCCCGAGGACGAGCCGCCGCTCACGACCGACGAGCTCGACGCGCTGCGCGTGTGGATCGAAGCCGGCGCGCCGCTCGCGGCCCTCGCCGAGGAAGCCGACCGCGCGAAGACCGCCCGCGCCGACGCCGAGCACGCGCTCGACGACCTCCGCGCGCGCACCGGCGCGCGGATCACGCCCGTCACCGGCGACCCCACCGGTCCGTTGCGCGTGGACCTCGCGCGCTCGGCCGACCCGCTCGACGCCGCGGCGCTCGCGGCCGCGCTCGACGACGAGTCGTCCGCTCCCGCAGGCGCCGCCGCGCGGTTCGCGGACCGCGTCGCGGAGCTCTCGCTCGCGGGACGGACCGTCCCCCCGGGCGCCCTCTCGGCGCTCCCGCCCCTGCCGGACCTCGTGCGTCTGCACCTCGAGCGCACCGGCGTCGCGGACGCCGACGTGCTCGCGCTCCTCTCCGGGTCTCCTCGCCTGGCCTACGTGAACCTCCACGGCACGGCGGTCACGGACGCCGTGCTCGACGCTGCCGAGGCGTTGCCCGAGCTGCGCCGGCTCGTGCTCCTCGACACGGGGGTGACGGACGAGGAGCTCGCGCGTTTCACGGCCGCGCGCCCCGACGTGCACGCGACGGGCGCGCTCGACCTGCCGCCCGCGCCCGAGCCGCTCACGG
>JAUIEF010000245.1 GCA_030428785.1 bacterium | reverse complement strand
GCCGGCGGCGCCCCCGCCGTCCCGCTGCACGCCGAGCGCCCGCGGCTCGTCGGCCTCGACGACGGCACCGTGCTGCGCGGTCGCGCCAGCCTGCGCGACGGCCGCTGGATCGTGCGGACGCGCGGCGGCCGGCGCGAGCTCGACGCGCGCGACGTGCGCTGGACGGAGCTCGAGCGCGACGTGCTCGACGACCTGCGCGACCGCCGTCGCCGCACGGACCGCGACGACCGCGACGCGCGTCTCTCCGAGGTGCGCTGGATGATCGCGCACGGCCTCGCGACCGAGGCGCTCGAGACGCTCGACGAGCTGCTCGTCCGCGACGACACCGCGGACGACGCCTACGCGCTGCTCACGCGCACCGACTGGCCGGACCGCGTCCGCGTGCCGCGCGCGGACGACGACGACGCGACGGACACGGTCGCGCGCCTGCTGCGCACCGCGTCACGCCGCGACGCCGCCGTCCAGGAGCTCGCGATCGCCGGGCTCGTCGAGTACGGCGCGCGGCACCGCAACGAGCTCGAGCGCCTGCTGCGCGAGGCCGCCGCGTCGGAGGACGCCGACCGCCGCGCCTTCGCGGAGCGCGCGCTCGCGCGGCTGTTCCCGACGTCGCGCTGACGGGCCGCTACGGCACGGTGACGAACCAGGTCTGCGCCGGGTTCACGTCGTCCGGGTACCGCACCTCGAGACGGTAGCTGCCCGGCTCGAGACCGCCGCCCTCCTCGGGGATGAGCGACATCGCGAAGGTCGCGCCGACGAGCGCGTCGGAGTCCGTGCCCGTCGCGCCCGCCGCGGAGAGCTTGCTGTCCAGGCTGTTGCCGGCCAGGATGTTCGCGAGCACCTCGAGCGGGTGCTCCGCCGAGCGCGTGTAGCCGTTGGGTCCCGCGATGTCGACCTGCACGGCCGACTGCGAGGGGTCGCCCACGACGGTGCCGTGGTAGCCGAGCGAGAGCGTGAGGCCCTCCTCGTCCGTCTCGCGCCACCCGAATCCCAGCACGAACCGCGCGCCGACCTCGCCGTCCGCGGGGCCGGTGCCCGTGTCCGGGCCGGAGAGGTTCGTGAGCCCCACGTTCCAGTGGTTCGTCCAGAGCGTGACGTGGGTCTCCCTCCCGGTCTCCATCTTCTGCATCTTCTTGACGGCCTTCTCGGCCTTCTTGTCGACCTGCGCCGTGAAGGCCTCGAAGCCCTGGCGTGACGAGTCGACCGTATCGTCGAAGAGGCTGTCGCAGCTCCCCAGCTGCATCTCGGAGAGCAGCTCGTCGACCGCCTGCTCCGTGAGCGCCAGCTTGGCGTCCGTCGAGAGGTCGCCGAGGCAGTCGCTGATGTTGCTCGCGACCCACATCCACAGCCCGAACTTGAGCGCGCTGACCGCCGAGGTCGCCTCGGCCACCGAGTCGTACTCGCCGCTCTGGTAGTCCTTGACGATCTGGTTGAGCTCCTGGTTGAAGAGCTTGTTCGCCGTCTTGAGCTTGGCCTTCACGAGCTGCTGCGTCTGCTTGGCGGACAGCTTGAAGTCCTTGCCGATCTGCTTGAGGTCGGCCGTGACGAGGATGTTCCGGCGCACGGCGGCGAACCCGCTGCAGCCCGGGTTGCTCGCGGAGTACTCGACGACGACGTTCACCAGGCCGGGCTTCTTCGCCTCGAACTTGAAGGTCGTCCCCTTGCTCGCCGCCGGCGGGTTCACCGCGCAGAGCACGTCCTCGTCGCCGATGGTGATCGTGATGTCGTGCTTGCAGTCGAGCTTGAAGCCGGGGCTGAAGCTGACGGGCCGGGTCTGGCCCACGACGAGGGTGGCGTCGATGCTGCCGCCGCCGGCGAGGGCGGGACCGCTCAGCGCGGCGAGGAGCAGGACGGCGACGGACGCGAAGCTGCGCGATGCGGACATGACTCTCTCCCTGGGGTTCCGGTGCGCCTCCGTTATGCAACGCCGTCGGGGCGACCTCAACGGAGCCGGGGATGAGGAGCGGCGGAGGCCCCGCGCGGGATCCCGCGGATTTCCTGGCGCTCGCCGGACCCGGACCGCGCCACGGGGGGTACGTCCCGGGGATCCCCGGACGGCGGCGCCCGCGATCGCGACGCGACTCGCCGCCTCCGGCTCCCGCGGGGCGCTCCCGATCCCGATCCCGGCCCGCCCGACCACCCGCACGCAGAGGTCCCCCATGCGCACCTTCCCCCTCGTCCCGATCCTCGTCCTGGGCTCGCTGTCCGCGTGCCTGGGGCTCCGCTCCGCGACGCCGGTCGTCTACGACATCGGCGTCGTCCACCGCGCCGTGAGCACGCCCGACCCGGACGCGCAGACCTGGTTCGACCGCGGGCTCGCGCTCGCCTACGGCTTCAACCACGAGGAGGCCGTGCGCTGCTTCGAGCGCGCCGCCGCGCTCGACCCGGACTCCGCGATGCCGTTCTGGGGGAAGGCCTGGGCGCTCGGCCCGAACTACAACGCCCCGGTGCTCGACGACGCGACGAGCCGCGCCGCGCACGACGCCGTGCAGGAGGCGCTCGCGCGCGTCGACGGGGCGTCGCCCGTGGAGCGCGACCTCGTCGAGGCGCTCGCGCGCCGCTACGCGTGGCCGGCGCCCGCCGACCGCGCGCCGCTCGACCGCGCGTACGCCGACGCGATGCTCGGCGTGCACGAGCGGCACCCGGACGACGCCGACGTCGCCGCGCTCACCGCCGAGGCGCTCATGCAGCTCGCGCCGTGGAGGCTGTGGAGCCCGGAGGGCGTCCCCGCGCCGGAGCTCGCGCCCGTGCGCGCGGTCCTCGAGCCCGCGCTCGAGCGCTGGCCGGACCACCCCGCGCTGTGCCACCTCTACATCCACGCGCTCGAGGCGGGCCCGGAGGTCGCGCGCGCCGTCCCCGCGGCCGAGCGGCTCGAGACGCTCACGCCCGGCCTCGGGCACCTCGTCCACATGCCGAGCCACGTCTACGTGTGGACCGGCCGCTACGACGACGTCGTGCGCGTGAACCTCGAGGCGGTCGCCGCGGACGACGCCTTCGTCCGGCACGCCGGCCGCGAGAACATCTACACGGGCTACCGCGTGCACAACGACCACTTCGTCGCGTACGGCGCGATGTGGGACGGGCGGCGCGCGCTCGCGATGAAGCACGCGCGACGCATCGTGCGCGAGATCCCGGACGCGCTGCTCGAGCAGTACCCGGACATGTTCGACGTGTTCATCGCGACGCCCTACCACGTCATGGTGCGCTTCGGCCTCTGGGAGGAGCTGCTCGAGGAGCCCGAGCCGCGGGAGGACCTGCTCGCGGCCCGCGCCGTGTACCGCTACGCCCGCGCGCTCGCGTTCGCGTCGCTGGGGCGGGTCGAGGAGGCGCGCGCCGAGCAGGCGCGCTTCCTCGCCGCGAAGGCCGCCGTGCCGGAGACGCGCCTCCTCTTCAACAACGAGGTGGCGCGCATCCTGGACGTCGCGGAGGCGCTCCTCGAGGGAGAGGTCCTCTACCGCGAGCGCGCGTACGACGAGGCCTTCGGGAAGCTGCGCGAGGCCGTCGCCCTCGACGAGGCGCTCAACTACGACGAGCCCTGGGGCTGGATGGAGCCCGCGCGCCACGCCCTCGGCGCGCTCCTCACGGAGCAGGGCCTCCACGAGGAGGCCGCCGCCGTCTACGAGCGCAACCTCGAGCGCTACCCGGAGAACGGCTGGGCGCTCCACGGGCTCGCCGAGTGCCTGCGCGGGCTCGGTCGGACCGAGGAGGCCGCCGCGGTGCAGGCGCGCTTCGAGCAGGCCTGGGCCCGCAGCGACACCGTGCTCCCCGGGAGCTGCTTCTGCCGCACCGGCGCCTGAGCCGCGCGTCGCCGAGCCCGACGGGCCGCGCGGCCCCGACCCGGAACGACTCCGGGTCGGGGCCGCTTCCTTTATTGGGCGACGACCCGCTCTCCCGGGCCCGCCGCCGCGACGCCGAGCGGCGCCTGACGGCACTGTTCGGGACCGCTCACGCCAATCGCACTCCGTCCTCCTCCGATCCTCACACGCCGGTCATACGGTCCCCGCCTTGACCACCGGTGGTCGATCCGGCCGCCACGCAGGACCCCGCGCACCCCCGGTTCCGGGCGGCGCACTCCTGCGGCACCTCGACGAAGCGCATGACCCTCGATCGGAAGAGACTGGAGAGGCCGGACCGGACATGGTCACCCCCCCCGCAAGGTACGTCCTCGGGCTGCTGCTCCTCCTCTGTTGCGCGTCGCCCGCCGCCGCGCAGGACGCCACCGGGTCCATCCGCGGCATCGTGTTCGACAAGGACTTCGACGCGCCGCTCCCGGCCTGCAAGGTCCTCGTGGTCGAGACGGGGGTCGAGGTCTTGACCACGGACCAGGGCAACTACGTCATCCCGGACGTCCCCGCGGGCACCTACACGCTCGTGTTCTCCAAGCAGGGCTACGTGCGCTCCGTGCGCGCCGACGTCGTCGTGAGCGCCGGCAGCCTCGCGGAGGTCGACGCCTCGCTCGCCGGCGAGTTCACGGAGATGGAGGAGTTCG
Organism: bacterium; assembly: GCA_030428785.1. Taxonomy (GTDB): domain Bacteria; phylum Planctomycetota; class B15-G4; order B15-G4; family B15-G4; genus JAUIEF01. The sequence goes on along the minus strand of JAUIEF010000245.1, from coordinate 1,900 downwards.
TCGTCCAGGACTTCCTGGGCGGCGGCGCCGGCACCGAGGCCGCGCTGCTCGAGCTGCGCATCGAGAGCCCGGCGCTCATGGACTCGATCAGCGCGGACCTCATGAGCCAGGCGGGCGCCAGCGACGCGGCCGCCGCGCTCACGCTCGTGTCGGGCGCGTCGGTGCAGGACGGCAAGTTCGCCGTCGTGCGCGGCCTCCCCGACCGCTACGTGAGCAGCCAGATGAACGGCGTCAAGCTGCCCACGGCCGACGAGGACAAGCGCGCCGTCGAGCTCGACCAGTTCCCGTCGGCGGTCATCGAGAGCATCCAGGTCACCAAGACCTTCACGCCGGACCAGCAGGGCGACGCGTCCGGCGGCGCCGTCGACGTGCGCCTCAAGAGCATCCCGCAGGAGGGGATCTTCCAGCTCAAGATGCAGGGCGGCTGGAACGAGAACGTGCGCGGCGAGAGCGACTACCTCACGTTCGACCGCGGCCCCGAGAAGATCCAGAAGGGCAAGCTGGGCGACAACTGGCGCGGCGACGTGGGCGTCGACTTCGACGACGCGCCGCACTACGACAGCAAGTACTCGTTCTCGGCCGGCGGCAAGAAGGACCTCGACGACGACGTCACCATCGGCGGCTTCGCGACCTTCTTCTACGAGCGCGACTACAGCTTCTTCGACGACGGCCGCGACGACTCCTACTGGATCGACGTGCCGGGCGAGGGGCTCGTGCCGCAGAAGACCCAGAACCAGGGCAGCGACGACTTCAAGACGCGCCTGTTCGACGTGACGCAGTCGTCGGACACGACGCAGTACGGCGGCCTGGGGACGTTCGGCATCGAGACCGAGCGCCACAAGCTCTACGCGACCTTCCTCCACACGACGACCGAGGAGGACACGGCGACGCTGGCCGAGGACACGCGCGGCAAGCGCTACTTCTTCCCGGGCTACGACCCGAACGACCCGACCGGTCCCGGCAACACGCCGAACGACATCACCGCCGCGCCGTACATCCGCACCGAGACGCTCGAGCACACCGAGCGCACGACGAGCACCTTCCAGCTCCGCGGCGAGCACACGCTCGACACGGACGGCTTCGACGCGATCGGGCTGCAGTTCGGCGCGCCGGAGATCGACTGGAGCTGGTCGCACAGCCGCGCGACGCTCGACCAGCCCGACAAGCGGCAGTTCGGTTCGCTCTGGCTGCCGGCGTCCTTCAACCCCGGCTTCCCGCCCTTCGTCCCGCCGTTCACGACGCCGCCGACGCACTTCCAGTTCAAGCCGGCGGCGAACTTCAACCTCGGCAACCTCCAGCGCATCTTCAAGGAGATCGAGGAGGAGAGCGACCAGTACGCGGTCGACCTGAAGCTGCCCTTCGAGCTCGACGACGAGGAGGGCTACTTCAAGTTCGGCATGTTCAGCGACGAGGTCGACCGCTCGTTCAACCAGGACAGCTACAGCAACTTCGGCGACGCGGGCGCGACCTTCGAGGGCCCGTTCGACCAGTTCTGGAGCCAGTCCTTCCCGGGCGAGGACCACCCCATCACGGAGTCGCTCTTCGACGTCGACTACGAGGGCGAGCTCGACGTGAAGGCCTGGTACTCGATGGTCGACGTGCCCGTCGGCGACAGCTGGAACATCGTCGGCGGCGTGCGCTTCGAGGACACGGACATCAGCATCGTCAACGAGGCGGAGGAGCTGGCCACCTGGTTCCCGCCGGACGCGACCGCGCCCGTCGCGCTGGGCCCCGGCCAGGCGGACGTCGACTTCGAGCAGGACGACGTGCTGCCGTCGATCGGCCTCGAGTACCGGCCGAACGAGGACGTCACGCTGCGCACGTCGTACAGCCAGACGGTCGCGCGCCAGACGTTCAAGGAGCTCACGCCGATCATCCAGCAGGAGTTCCTCGGCGGCCC
>JAUIEF010000244.1 GCA_030428785.1 bacterium | reverse complement strand
GCCCGTCGAGGGCTTCGCGCGCGGCACGCCGGCCATCGTGCGCGACCTCGGCGCGACGCCCGAGCTCGTGAAGACGAGCGGCGCCGGCTTCATGTTCCAGACGATCGACGCCTGCCGCGACGCCATCGAGCGCCTGCGCACGGACGCCGACCTGCGCGCGACGCTCGGCGCCCGCGCCCGCGCCGCCTACGAGGAGCACTGGACGGAAGAGGTCCACATGGACCGCTACCTCGGGATCGTCGACGAGCTCCTCGACGCGAGGGCCGGTCGATGAGCCGCGCGCCCGTGCCGATCCTCACGTACCACTCGCTCGACGACTCGGGCTCCGTGATCTCCGTCGCGCCCGACGCCTTCGAGCAGCACCTCGCGATCCTCGCCGACCGCGGCTGGACGGGCATCCGGCTCGACACGCTGCTCGACGCGTGGGCGGGACGCGGGGCGCTGCCGGAGCGGCCGGTGGTCATCACCTTCGACGACGGCTTCCGCAACCTCCTCGAGCGCGGCGTCCCGGCGCTCGCCCGGCACGGCTTCGGTGCGACGGTCTTCGTCGTCACGGGCTGGGCGGGCAAGGCCGGCGACTGGCCGGGCCAGGGCGACGTCCCGCGCCTGCCGCTCCTCGGCTGGGACGAGGTGCGCGAGGTCTCGGACGCGGGCGTCGAGGTTGCGTCGCACACGGTGTCGCACCCGCACCTGCCGGACGTCGGCGCCGAGAAGGTCGCCTCCGAGCTCGACGCGAGCAAGGCCGTGCTCGAGGAGCAGCTCGGCAAGCAGGTCACGAGCTTCGCCTACCCCTACGGCGACCTCGACGACGCCGTCGTCGCCGCGACGCGCCAGCGCTACCGCGGCGCGGTGACCGTGAGGCTCGGGACGGCGAAGCCGGCGGACGACCCGTTGCTGCTGCCGCGGCTCGACGTGTACTACCTCCGCGAGCCGAAGGTCTTCGCGACGCTGGGGACGGCGCGCGGGGCGGCGTACCTCGCGGCGCGCGGGGTGTTGCGGGGGGTGAAGCGGCGGCTGACGGGGCGGCGGGAGTAACGGAGCGCCGCCGCCGGAGGCGGCGGCGCGAAGCCGAAGCCGAAGCCGAAGCCGAAGCCGAAGCCGAAGCCGAAGCCGAAACCGGGGCCGAAGCCGAAGCCGAAACCGGGGCCGAAGCCGAAGCCGAAACCGAAGCCGAAACCGATTCCGGGGCCGGGACTCCGGCGGTGGCGCATCGGGAGGCTGGCTCCGCTCAGCGCAGCTCGGGTGTGCAGCGGAGCACGGTGTCGCAGGCCGTGTCCGGTTCGTGCTCGATGCCGTCGCGGCAGCCGTCCCGGTGAACGCGGAGCGTCATCGGGCGCGGCGTAAACGCTTCACGCTCCGTGGGCGACAGGTCGTCGAGACGCAGCAGGCGTTCCGTCGTCTGGTGGTCCGGCGTCGGAACGCCGTCGATCTCGACGACGACGTCGCCGACCCGCAGTCCGGCCGCACCGGCGGGAGACCCCTCCTCGACGTCCGAGACCTTCGCGGGGATGCGGAACCACAGGGCCTTCTCGAACGTGACCCCGAGCCGGAGGCGTGGCGACCAGTCGGGCTTCACGTCCATCTCCTCGGTGTCCGCCGCGAACGGCAGGTCGTGGCGACGCCGGTCGACCGCGCGGACGAGCCGGGCGGCGAAGTCGGCGACCCGAGCGATGCCGTGGACGTTCACGAGCCCGGCCTCGTCGGTCGGCTCGTGGTAATCCCGGTGGAAGCCGGTGAAGACGAAGAGCACCGGGATCCGCGCTTCGAAGAACGGCAGGTTGTCCGAGCCCGCGATCCCGGTGGCCAGCTCATGGATCCGGAGCCCCGTGCCCGTCGACGCCTCGGCGACGAAGTTCGGCAACGCCGCGGACGTCCCCGTGCCGCCGACCATGAGCAGTCCGCCCGTCAGCCGTCCGACCATGTCGAAGTTGATCATGAGCGCCGTCTCGTCCAGGGGGGCGAGCGGCGCGGAGATGTAGTGGTCGCTGCCGTTGATGCCGAGGCCGACACCGACCTCCTCCGCGTCGAAGAACACGAAGAGGATGTCGCTCTCGGGGCGGTCTCCCGCCGCAAGGAGCCCGGCGATCTCGAGGACCGCTGCACAGCCGGACGCGTTGTCGTCCGCGCCATTGAAGACCGGGTCCTCGTCGTCGGTGTCGGTGCGACCGCGGTGGTCGTAGTGCGCGCCCAGCACGATCGTCGAAGGCTCTGAACCCTTCGTGCGTCGGCCGAGCAGGCGCCCCGCGACGTTGCGGCACCGAGCCTCATGGGACAGCCCCGCCACGGTGAACGGTTGGAACCACGAGCCGTCGACTCCCGCCGGTTCGACCCCGTCGATCGCATCCAGACGGGACGCGAGGCCCTCCGCCGCGCGGCGACCGCCCTCGCTGCCCGCGTACCGTCCTTCGAGCGCGTCACTCGCAAGCCAATCGACCGTGTCGGCGATGCGGACCGCCATCGCGTCGAGCCGTTCGCCCGACTCGCCTTCCACGGCGATCGCGTGCGGCTGCCCAGTAGGCGCGGCCGCCGGACCCCGGGCGAGAGGGACCAGCATCGCGGCGGTGACAGTGAGGCTGAGCACGGTGATCTCCCCGTCGGTGCGGCCGCAACTTAGCACGTCCGTTCCTGTCGACCGCTGGCACCGTGCGCGTGCGCGCCGAGGAGCGTGGGAGACGCGACGGTCGCCGTTCCGTCCGGAGGCCCGCGAGCGACCGTCCTCCGGATCGAAGTATCCGTTCCAGCTCCGGATCCCGATCCCGCATCCGGGTCCGGGTCCGGGTCGTCGATCCGGTTTCCGGATTCCCGATTCCCGGTCCGGCTTCCCGCTTCCGGATCCGGGACCGGTCGCCGAGACGTTGCGGCCCTCGGCGCGGACACGGTCGCGGCCCGGATCCGGCTCCGTCCCCGCGCCTACCCGAATCCCTCCGGCGTCGCCGTCACCGCGACCGCGCGCATGTAGTTCAGCCGCTCGAACCCCCGCGGCTCGGGACAGTGCGCGTGGTTCATGCTGCCCTTCATCTGCTCGACGGAGGCGTACTCGTGGTCGGCGAGCCAGCGCCGCAGGCCGTCGACCAGCACGCCGATCTGTCCCGCGCCGCGTTGCAGCAGCGCCGACGCGCTCATGACGACGTCCGCGCCCGCGAGGAGCAGCTTGACGACGTCGTCGGGCGCGTGGACGCCGGTGGTCGCCGCGAGCGAGACGTCGACGTGCGGCGAGAGCAGCGCGGTCCAGCGCAGGACGGCGCGCAGCTCGGACGGGCGGCTCGCCTCGAGGCGCGGGACGACCTCGAGCGTCTCGAGGTCGATGTCCGGCTCGGGGAAGCGGTTGAACACGCTGAGCCCGCGCGCGCCGGCGAGGACGAGCCGCCGCGCGAGGTGCACCGGCGCCGTGCACGCCGGCGCGAGCTTCACCGTCACGGGCACGGACACCGCGCCGACGACCGCCGCGACCTCCTCCGCCATGCGCCGCTCGACGTCGTCCGCCGAGACGTCGGGGTCGACGGGCACGGTGAGCAGGTTGAGCTCGATCGCCTGCGCGCCCGCGTCGGCGAGCCGCGTGGCGTACTTCGCCCAGCCGTCGTCCGTGAGGCCGTTGAGGCTCGCGACGACCGGCACCGCGAGCGCATCGCGCGCGCTCTCCACGAGCTCGAGCGTCGCGTGCGGGCCCGTCGCGCCCACCGCGCCGACCGGGAAGTAGCCGCTCGCCTCGGGCGTGCTGTCCATGCCGGTGTGGTGCAGCGCCATGCGCAGCGTCGCGTCGTGCTCCACCTGCTCCTGGAACAGCGACGGCAGCACGACGGCGGCGACGCCCGCCTGCTCGAGCTCGCGCAAGGACGCGAGGTCGCCCGTGAGCGGTGACGACGACGCGACGAGCGGGTGGGGGAGCTCGAAGCCCAGCCAGCGGGTGCTCAGGTCGGGGGCGCTCATGGCGTGCTCTCCTTCACGGGGCCGGCGCCGGCGGGTGCGGGTGGTGGTGGAGCGTCGGGCGGTCCGCTCGCCGACGGCGGGCCGCCGTTGCCCCGTGCCGACCGGTCGACCCGCGCCATCTGCTCGTACCAGTGCCACTGCTCGTCGATGTCCTGCTGCGCGCGTCGCAGGAGGCGCTCGCTCGCCGCCGGGTCCGTGCGCGCAAGGACCGCGAAGCGCCCCTCCGTCGCCGCGAAGCTCTCGAACGGCTTGCGCGGCCGGCCGCTGTCGAGCTGGAAGGCGTTCTCGCCGCGCGCCGTGCGCCGCGGGTCGAAGCGGTAGAGCGGCCAGAAGCCCGTCGCTGTCGCCGCTTTCTGGTGGCTCAGCCCCTGGCTCATGTCGAGCCCGTGCGCGATGCAGTGGCTGTACGCGATGACGAGCGACGGCCCGGGCCACGCCTCCGCCTCCGTCATCGCCTGGATGACCTGCCGCGGGTGGGCGCCCATCGCGACCTGCGCGACGTACACGTCGCCGTACGCCATCGCGATGCTGCCCAGGTCCTTCTTGCGCGTGCCGCGTCCGCCCGACGCGAACTTCGCGACCGCCGCGCGCGGCGTCGCCTTGGACGCCTGCCCGCCCGTGTTCGAGTAGACGCCCGTGTCGAGCACGAGCACGTTCACGCGGCGCCCCGACGCGAGCACGTGGTCGAGCCCGCCGAAACCGATGTCGTAGGCCCAGCCGTCGCCGCCGACGATCCAGACGCTGCGCGGCACGAGGCCCTCGCTCAGCTCGCGGAGCTCGCGCGCGTCGGGGACATCCGTCTCGAGCCCGCCCAGCGCGTCGCGCAGCTCCGCCACCTGCTCGCGCCGCCGCGCGATCGCCTCCGGCTCGCGGTCGCACCGCTCGAGCAGCGCGTCGACGAGCGGCGCGTCGAGCCGGTCGCGCAGCGCCCGCAGCAGCCGGCGCGCGTTGCGCCCGCGCTCCTCGTACGCCATGCGCAGCCCGAGCCCGAATTCCGCGTTGTCCTCGAAGAGCGAGTTGGCCCAGGCCGGCCCGCGGCCGTCCGCGCCCTTCGTCCAGGGCGTCGTCGGCAGGTTGCCGCCGTAGATCGACGAGCAGCCCGTCGCGTTCGCCACGACGAGCCGGTCGCCGAAGAGCTGGGTGAGCAGCTTGAGGTACGGCGTCTCGCCGCAGCCGGCGCACGCGCCCGAGAACTCGAAGAGCGGCTCGAGCACCTGGCTGCCCTTGACCGTCGTCGGGTCGAGGCGACCCGGCTCGAGCGTCGGCAGCCGGTCGAACACGTCCCACGCGACGCGCTCCCGCTCGAGGTGCGGCGCCTTGTCCTCCATGTCGATCGCCTTGTGCTTCGCGACCTCCTTGCTGCGCGCGGGGCAGACCTCGACGCACAGGCCGCAGCCCGTGCAGTCGTCCGGCGCGACCTGCACCGTGAGCGCATGGTCCGGCAGGTTCTTCTCGCGCCACGGCACGCTCTTGAAGGCGTCGGGCGCGTCGGCGAGCGCGTCGGCCGGGTAGACCTTCGTGCGGATCGCGGCGTGCGGGCAGACGAGCGCGCAGAGCGCGCACTGCACGCACACCTCCGGGTCCCAGATCGGGATGCGCTGCGCGATGCCGCGCTTCTCGCAGGCCGCCGTGCCCGTCGGGAACGTCCCGTCGACGGGCAGCGCGCTCACCGGGAGCAGGTCGCCGTGCCCGGAGATCATGAGCCCCGTGACCTTCTTCACGAAGTCGTCCGCGTCCTCCGGCACCGGCGGGATGCGCTCCGCCGTGCTCGTGACACGTCCCGGCAGGACCGCCTCGTGCAGCCCGTCGAGCGCGCGGTCCACCGCGGCCTCGTTGCGCTCGAGCACCGACTCGCCGAGCTTGCCGTACGTCTTGCGGATCGCGGCCTTGATGCGCTCGAGCGCCTCCTCGCGCGGCAGCACGTCCGACAGCGCGAAGAAGCACGCCTGCATGACCGTGTTGATGCGCCGGCCGAGGCCCGCCTCGCGCGCGACGCGGTCGCCGTCGACGACCCACAGCCGCAGGCCCTTGTCGAGCACCTCCTGCTGCACCGGCCGCGGCAGGCGGTCCCAGACCTCGTCCGGCCCGTGCACCGTGTTGAGCAGCACCGTCGCGCCGGGCGCCGCGCGCTCGAGCACGTCGATGCGCTCGAGGAACCCGAACTGGTGGCACGCCACGAACTGCGCGCCCTCCACGAGGTACGTGCTCCGGATCGGCCGCGGCCCGAAGCGCAGGTGGCTCACGGTGACGCTGCCCGCCTTCTTGCTGTCGTAGACGAAGTAGCCCTGCGCGTGGAGGTCCGTCCCCTCGCCGATGATCTTGACCGTGTTCTTGTTCGCGCCGACCGTGCCGTCGCTGCCGAGGCCGTAGAAGACCGCGCGCCGCACGTCGTCCGGCTCGAACGAGCGCGTGCGGTCCCAGTCGAGGCTCAGGCCCGTCACGTCGTCCGTGATGCCGACGGTGAAGCGACGCTTGGGGCGCGGCTCCGAGAGCTCCTCGAACACCGCCGCCGCCATCGCCGGCGTGAACTCCTTCGACGAGAG
>JAUIEF010000243.1 GCA_030428785.1 bacterium | reverse complement strand
CCCCCGGCGACGTCGCCGACGCCGCGGCGCGCGAGTCGGCCATGGGCGGCGTCCCCGGCGACGGCGGCCCCCTGCCGCCCCCGGACGTCACGCACACCGCGGACGACGGCCCCGGCGACACCCTCGTCCCCCCCGCCGACCTCCCCGACCCGCCCGCGCGCGGCCCGTGGTTCGTGCTCGGCGCGCCGCTCGACCACCGGAACCTCGCCGGCCCCACCGCCGCCCAGGGCAAGCGCTACCTGCTCGACTGCATCGGCCCCGGCGTGACGACCGCGGACCTCGACGGCGACGGCCGCCTCGACCTCTACTTCCCGCAGGGTCGCGGCGACGGCGACTCGCGCAACGTCGCGTACCGCAACCTCGGCGACCGTCGCTTCGAGCGCGTGCCGGACGCGTGGGGCGCGGACGACGACGGCTACTCCTTCGGCGCGCTCGCCTTCGACCTCGACCTCGACGGCGACCTCGACCTGCTGAGCACGAACCAGGGCCGTGACCGGCTCTACCGCAACGACGACGGCGCGTTCACGGACGTCACGTCGGAGCACCCGGACGTCGCGGGCGGCGCCGACGACTGGAGCACCGGCGCGGCCGCGGCGGACGTGGACCTCGACGGCGACCTCGACGTGTACGTCGCGCGCTACGTGCTGCACGACGCCGCGGCGCTCGACGCGCAGGGCTGGTGCCGGTTCATGGGCTGCGAGGTCCCCTGCGGCCCGCGCGGGCTCACCGCGCAGCCGGACCTCTTCCTCGCGAACGGCGGCGCGCCCGCGTTCACGCTCGCGGACGCGACGGACGCCGCGGGCTTCGGCGACGTCAAGGCGTCGTACGCCTTCCAGCCGGTCTTCTCCGACGTGGACGGCGACGGGGACCTCGACCTCTACGTCTCGAACGACTCCGTGCAGAACTACCTCTTCCTGAACGACGGCGCGGGCCTCTTCGAGGAGGACGCGGTGCTCGCGGGCGTCGGCCACGGCGACGCGGGCAACCCGGAGGCCGGCATGGGCGTGTCCGTCGTGGACGCCGACGGCGACGCGCTCCCCGAGATCCTCGTCACGAACTTCTCGACGCAGTCGAACTCCTTCTACCGCAACCTCTCCGAGGGTGACTTCGTGTGGTTCCGGGAGGACGCGCACCAGGTGGACCTCGGCTACCCGACGTTCTTCCTGCTGTCGTGGGGCTGCGCGCTCGCGGACTTCGACCTGGACGGGCTCATCGACGTCTTCTCCGCGAACGGCCACGTCTTCCCGCAGGTGGACGGCTGCCCGCCGGACCACATCGTGTACCGCCAGGCGAACAGCCTGTTCGCGGGGCGGCCCGGACCGGACCTGCGCTTCGCCGACCTGGGCGCCGCGGCGGGCGCGCCCTTCGCCATGCCGGCCGGCTTCCGCGGGAGCGCCGCGGCGGACCTCGACGACGACGGCGCGCTCGACCTCGTCGTCGCGCGGCTCGACGGGCCGCCGCTCACGGCGTGGAACGACTCGCGCGGGCGCGGCCACTGGCTGTCGCTCACCGTCGAGCGGCCGGGCGACGCCGGCGCGTGGACGCACGCCGTCGGCGCGCGCGCGACCGTCACGGCCGGCTCGCGGCGCTGGACGCGCGAGGCGGTCGTCGGCTCGAGCTTCCTCGGCACCGAGGACCCGCGGCTCCACGTGGGTCTCGGCGACGCGACACGCGTCGACCTCGTCGTGCGCTTCCCCGACGGGCACGAGCAGCGCTGGGAGGACGTCGACGCCGACCGCCACCTGCGCGTGCGTCACGGCGTCGACGAACTCGAGGAGGTGCCGCGGCCGTGAGCGCGCGACGCGACACGCCTCCCCGGCGCGGCCTCCGCGTGCTCGCCCTCTCCGCGCTCCTGCTCGTGACGGCGGCCGCCTCGCCCGCTACACAGGACGCCGAGGAGGAGGCCCGCGCGCTGCGCAAGGCCGGCCGCCTCGACGACGCCGTCGAGCGGCTGGGCGCCGCGCGTCGCGGCGCGCCCGACGACGCCGGGGTCGCCGGGCTCCTGGGCCTCTGCCTGCTCGACGCGGGCCGCCTCGACGAGGCGCGCGCGCTCGCGGCGGAGGCCGCGCTCCTCGAGCGCTCGTACACGGGCGGCGTGTTCCTCGGGCGCCTCGCGCTCTCGTCCGGCGACGCGGAGGGCGCCGTCGCGCGGCTCCAGGCCGCCGTCGACCTGAGCGACCGCCCCGTCGAGGGCCTCGTCGCGCTCGTCCGGGCACACGCGGCGGAGCAGGAGACCGTGCGCGCGGCGCTCGTCGCGGAGCGGCTCGAGGCGCACCACGAGGTGCTCGGCCGTCGGCTCGGCGCGGAGATGCTCGCCGCCACCGGCGACCGCATCCTCGCCCGCGGCGACCGCAACGCCGAGGCGCTGCCGCGCGCGCTCGAGAAGTACCAGGAGGCGCTCGCCAAGACGCCGGACGACGACCTCCTCGCGCGCAAGGTCTACGACACGCTCGTGCGGAACCAGCGACCGGAGGAGGCGCGCGCGCTGCTCGACCGGCTGTTCCCCGCGGACAGCGACCCCGTCGAGCGGCGCTGGCAGGAGGGCCGCTGCCAGGTCATCGCCGGCGAGGTGGACGCGGCCGAGGCGTCGTTCCGCGCGGTGCTCGCGGGGGACCCCGCGCGCGCCGAGGCGGCCTGCGAGCTCGCGCGCATCCTGCTCGAGCGCGGCCGCACGGACGAGGTGGACGCCGTGCTCGCGCCCTTCGTCGGCGCGAGCGACGCGACGGTGCACCTGCTCGTCGGCATGGCGGCCGAGCGGCGCGGCGACCTCGTCGCCGCCGAGGCCTCGCTGCGACGCGCCGTGGACCTCGCGCCGTCGGTGCCCGAGGGCCTCTACCACCTGGGCCGCGTCCTCGTGCGCGTCGGCAAGCGCGACGAGGGCCGCGAGCTGCTCGAGCGGTTCCGCCGCACGGACGGCTGACCGCGGGACCCGGCCGGCGGCGCGCAGCCGCCCGTCGCGCGCGGCACCCGTCGGCGTCCACCGCGCGGGCCTCCGCCTCCGTCAGCGTCCCCGCGGGTGCAGGACCGGCAGGTACTCGCGCCACGGGCCCACGCGCTCGCCCCAGCGGCGCGCCATGACGCGCGCGATCTGGCCGAGGTGCCCGAGGTCGTGCACGACCCAGGTCGCGAGCAGCTCGTCGAGCGTCACGGCGCCGAACGCCGGGTGCGTGCCGCGGCGCGCGAGCCGGGCGTCGCCGTCGCCGAGCCCGAGCGCCGCGAGCGCGTCGAGGCTCTCGCGCCGCCGCGTCGCGAAGCGGTCGAGCAGCGCGTCGACGGTCTCGCCCTCGAAGCGCGCGAGGTGCGCGTCGCGGTCGAAGGGCGTGAAGGGCTCGGCCTCGCCGTGCTCGAGGAGGTGCGCGACGCGCGGCATCCAGTCCGACTCCTCGCCCTCGATCAGGTGGCCCAGCACCTCGACGGGCGACCACGTCCCGGGCGCCTCCCGCGCGTGGAGCCAGGCGTCGGGCAGGCCGCGCAGCCACGCGTCGAGCACGCCCGGCGTGCGCGCGAGGACCGCGACGTGCTCGGCGACGCCGCCCGGAGACCCGCCGTCGTGACGACCCGACCCGCGCGCGCCCTCGGCCGCCCCGCCGCCCGCGCCCCGCCCGCCGTCGTCCGCGTCCACGCCCACGGTCAGAGCGGGATGTTGCCGTGCTTCTTCGGCGGGTTGCGGTCGCGCTTCGTCTCGAGCAGCCGCAGCCCGGCGACGAGCCGCGCGCGCGTCTGCCGCGGCTCGATGACCGCGTCGACGTAGCCTCGCGCCGCGGCCTCGTACGGGTTCGCGAAGTTGCCCTCGTACTCGGCGACCAGGCGGTCCATCTCCGCCTGCTTGTCCTTCGCGGCCGCGATCTCCTTGCGGAAGATGATCTCGACCGCGCCCTTCGCGCCCATGACGGCGATCTCCGCCGACGGCCACGCGAGGTTGAGGTCGCCGCGGATGTGCTTGCTGCTCATGACGTCGTACGCGCCGCCGTACGCCTTGCGGCAGATGACGGTGAGCTTGGGCACCGTCGCCTCGCAGTACGCGTAGAGCAACTTGGCGCCGTGGCGGATGATGCCGCCGTACTCCTGCGCCGTGCCCGGCAGGAAGCCCGGGACGTCCTCGAAGGTCACGAGCGGGATGTTGAACGCGTCGCAGAAGCGGATGAAGCGCGCGCCCTTGTCGCTGCTGTCGATGTCGAGCACGCCGGCGAGCACCATCGGGTTGTTGCCGATGATGCCCACGCTGCGCCCGTCGAGCCGCGCGAAGCCGACGGTGATGTTGCCGGCGAAGTCCGGCTGCACCTCGAGGAACTCGCCGTCGTCCACGACGCGCGTGATGACCTCGCGGATGTCGTAGGGCTTGTTCGGGTTCTCGGGGACCAGCGTGTCGAGCGCCTCGTCGGCGCGCGCCGGGTCGTCGTCGCACGCGATGCGCGGCGGGTCCTCGCGGTTGTTGAGCGGCAGGTAGCTCATGAGCCGCCGCAGGAGCGCCAGGCAGTCGGCGTCGTTGTCCGCGCGGAAGTGCGCGACGCCGCTCTTGCGCGTGTGCGTCTTCGCGCCGCCGAGCTCCTCGCTCGTGACCTCCTCGTGCGTCACCGTCTTCACGACGTTCGGCCCGGTCACGAACATGTACGACGTGTTCTCGACCATGACGATGAAGTCGGTGATGGCCGGGCTGTACACCGCGCCGCCCGCGCACGGACCCATGATGGCCGAGAGCTGCGGGATGACGCCGGACGCCAGCGTGTTCTGGAGGAAGATGTCCGCGTAGCCGCCCAGCGAGACGACGCCCTCCTGGATGCGCGCGCCGCCGCTGTCGTTGAGCCCGACGACCGGCACGCCGACCTTGAGAGCCTTCTCCATGAGCGCCACGATCTTCTCCGCGTGCGCCTGGCCGAGGCTGCCGCCGCTGATCGTGAAGTCCTGGCTGAACACCGCGACCGGCCGGCCGTCGATCGTGCCGAAGCCCGTGATGACGCCGTCCGTGTACTTCGGGTCGTAGCCGAAGGCCGTGATCGTCCCGCGGATGAGGCGGCCGTACTCCTCGAAGGAGCCCTCGTCGAGCAGCAGCTCGAGCCGCTCGCGCGCGGTGAGCTTGCCCTTCTCGTGCTGGGCCGCGACGCGCTTCTCGCCGCCTCCGGCGAGGGCCTCCTCCGAGCGGCGGCGCAGGTCTTCGACACGTTCGGACATCGTGGGCTCCCGGGATGACGCGCGCGGCCTCGTCGCCGCGGAGAGGCGCGGATTATAGGAGGGCGCGCGCCGCGATCGGAAGCCGCGCGAGGGAGCCGGGCCGCGGAGCGTGGCGACATCCGTCCGGAGCGCGCACAATCGGGCGATGATGCGTGCCGTCCGCCTCCCGATCCCCGTGCTCCTGCTCGCCGCGGGCGTGCTGCTCCCCGCGGCGTCCTCCCCCGGCGACGCGACGCCGGACCCCGATCCGGGCCTGGCCGTCATCCTCGAGGACGACCTCCGCGCGGACATCGAGCTCCTCGCGTCGCCCGCGCTCGAGGGCCGCGACTCGCCGAGCGTCGGGCTCACGCGCGCGGCGGAGTACGTCGCCGCCCGGCTCGCCGCCGCGGGCTACGGCCCCGCCCCGGGCGACGACGACATGCTGCGCGGCTTCGGTCGCGACCTGCCGGCCCCCGTGCTGGACGCCTGCGCGCTCTCCGTCGTCGACGCGGAGGGCGCGACGACGACCTTCACCGCCGGCGACGACTTCGTCCCCGTCTGGAAGACCGGCGGCGAGGCGACGGGCGAGGCCGTCGTGCTCGCGTTCGGCATCGACTCGGACGCCGACAAGTACGACGACATCATCGGCAAGCTCAGCGGCAAGATCGCCGTGGTCCTCGAGGGCGAGCCGGAGCACCGGAAGAAGTTCGACGGCCCCGAGGTGTCGCGCGCGGCGGACCTCTACTCGAAGCTCGAGTCGCTGGACGACGCGAAGCTCGCGGGCGTCGTCGTCGCGCGTCGGCCGCCGCCCGTCGAGGACACGCGCCGCGGGCGACGCGGCGAGCCCGATCCGCCCGCGGTCGAGCCCGCGCGCCTCGGCTTCCGGCACACCTGGGCCGTGTGGGCGGGCGAGCAGGCGCAGGCGCTGCGCCCCGTCGACCTCCCCGTGCTCGAGGTCACGGCCGAGGTCGCCGAGCGGCTCACGGGCGTCGACCTGCTCGCGCGCGCGGCGGAGGTCGACGGCAAGGCGCGCGCGCCCAAGCCGATCCACACGGGCCGCACCGTGACCATGCGCGCCGCGTCCCGCGAGGAGACGCTCACCATCGACAACGTCGTCGCGTGGCTGCCCGGGAGCGACCCGGAGCTCGCGGACGAGGTCGTCGTTCGGCTCGAGGGCACGCCGGGCGTCACCGACATCGACCCGGGCCGGCGCAGCGGCGTGCCGCAGGAGCAGATCCGCATCGACCGGGCGAAGGCCGCGGACCTGGGGCTGACGGTCCGGCAGGTGGCCGAGGCGCTGGAGATCGCCGTGTCCGGCCGGCTGGCGGGCGAGTACCGGGCCGAGGGCCACAGCTACCCGATCCGTGTCCAGCTCGCCGGCGCCAAGCAGCTGCCGCTCGAAGACAT
>JAUIEF010000242.1 GCA_030428785.1 bacterium | reverse complement strand
AGGCGGCATCGACGTTTTGCATCGCGATCAACTGACCAATATGTCGGTTGCGCAGGGTTTGAGTTCGCCATATATCTTGACCCTATTTGAGGACCGGCTCGGCGCGGCTGCAGGCGGCGACCGCCGCGACGAGCAGGGCGGCGAGCACCGCGAGCGCGGGTCGCGGCGTGCGGGCGGGGGCCGGGAACGGGACCGGGTCGGCGGCTCGACGTGCGCTCATCGGAGGACTCCTGGGAGGCGGGGGCCGTCGTCGGCGGCCATCCTAGCCGGGACGCGCGGCGGATTCCGACCGGCGGCCCCGGGCGACGAGCGCGCCCCAGGGGCGCGGCCGTGGATTCCGCGCGGCCGCTCGCCGAAGCTGGGGTGTCCGGCGCGCGCCGGCCCGTCGACGGGCCGCACCGCCCGCCGCGTCCCCTGCGGAGCGGAGCGATGACCGAGGAGGGACCCATCTCCGGGAGGGGACCCGTGTCCGAAGGGGCCGGCGCCGTGCGCGTCGACGCGGGCGACCTCCCGTGGCGGGACACGCCGTACCCGGGCGTCCGCTGGAAGAAGCTCGAGTTCGACCCGGACACCGGGCGCTCGGCGGTGCTCCTGCGCTTCGAGCCCGGCGCGCGCTACGGCGCGCACCGTCACCCGGCGGGCGAGCAGTACCTCGTGCTCGAGGGCTCGCTCGAGGACGGCGGCCGGACGTGGGGGGCGGGCACGTACGTGCGCCACCCGCCCGGCTCCGCTCACACGCCCTCTTCCGCGGAGGGCTGCCTGCTCTTCGTCGCGCTGCCCGAGCCGATCGAGGTGCTCGCGGACTGAGCCGGCGCGCGCTCCTCGGCGGGCGCGTCGAGCGCGAAGAGCCCCGCGAGGTTGCGGTAGAGCCCCGCGTGGTCGAGGCCGTAGCCGACGATGAAGCGGTCCTCGACGGGCAGGCCGACGAAGTCCGCCTCGACGGGCACCTCGCGCCGCGACGGCTTGTCGAGCAGCACGATCGAGCGCAGCGAAGCGGGCCGCCGCGAGCGCAGCTCGGCGAGCAGCGCGTGCAGCGTGCGCCCCGTGTCGAGGATGTCGTCGACGAGCAGCACGTCGCGGCCGGCGAGGTCGCCGAGGTCCGCGACGCTCACGTCGAGCGCGCCGGGGCACGTCGCGTCGCCGTGGTACGAGCGCGCGGTGAGCGTGCGGAGCGTCACCGGCATGTCGAGGCGGCGGATGAGGTCGGCCGCGAAGACGAGCGCGCCCTTGAGCACGACGACCACGGTGAGCTCGTCACGGCCGTAGGTCTCGCGCACGGCGAGGCCCAGGCGGTCGACGGCGTGGCGGATCTCGTCCGGCGCGAAGAGCAGCGAGGCGCCGTCCGGGACGACGGGGCCGAACGTCTTGTCGGTGCCGGTCATCCGCGCGCGCCCTGAGCACGTGCGGCGGGCGCCTTCGCGATGCGCGGGAGCGCGCCGGCGAGCACCGACTGGAGGTCCGCCGCGTGCACCGCGCTCGACGCGAGCACGTCGTCGTGGGCCAGCGTGCCCTTGCCGAGCCCCGCGCCGAGGTTCGTGACGCAGCCCACGCCCGCGACCCGCATGCCGCGCTGCCGCGCGACGAGCACGTCCGGCACCATCGACATGCTCGCGACCCGCGCGCCGAGCGTCCGCGCCATGCGGACCTCCGCGGGCGTCTCGTACGTCGGCCCGAGGAACTGCGCGACGATGCCGCGCTCGAGCTCCACGCCCACCATGCGGCCCACCTCCTCGAGGATGTCGGACATCACCGGGTCGTAGGCGCGCGTGAGGTCGGGGAAGCGCGGCCCGAAGCGCGGCTCGTGCTCGCCGGCGAGGACGTTCGCGCCGCTGAGGTTCATGTGGTCCTCGACGATCATCTGGCTGCCGGGCGGCAGGGCCGGGTCGAGCGAGCCGACGGCGCTCGTCACGACGAGCGAGTGCACGCCGAGCAGCGACAGGACGCGCACGCCCATGGCGACCTCGTGCGCGGGGCGGCCCTCGTAGACGTGGATGCGGCCGCAGAGGCCCAGCACGGGGACGTCGCCCAGCGTCCCGCGGATGATCGCGCCCCGGTGCCCCGCGGTCGACGGGCGCGGCATGCCCGGGATCGACGCGTACTCCATGACCTGCGGGTGCTCGAGGTGGTCGAGGCACTCGGAGAGCCCCGACCCCAGCACGACGCCGACCGGCGCCCGCCCCAGGCGGCTCGCGACCGCGTCCGCGGCCTTGGCCACCACGTCCCACTCGTGTCCCACGGCGTACGACCTCCCGGTGTCCGGCTCCGGGGCGCGCGGACCGGCCCGCCGAATCCGAACGCCCGCGTCCCGCGAAGGTGCGGGCCGCCCATCATAGCGTCCGCGACCGCGCTCGCGGGCGCTCCGGGCGGACCCGTTAGAATCCCCGGCCCCCCTCCGGAGCGCCCCCGTGAAGCAGCCCGACCTCCGCTCGTTCATCCGCCGGCTCGAGGACGCCGGCGAGCTCGTGCGCATCACGCGCGAGGTGGACACGGAGCTCGAGATCGCGGCGATCGCCGACCGCGTGAGCCGCGCGGGTCCGGGCGCGAACAAGGCGCTGCTCTTCGAGAACGTGAAGGGCAGCCGCTTCCCCGTGCTCATCAACGCGCAGGGCAGCGAGAAGCGCATGCTCCTCACGTGCGGCGTGTCTTCACGCGATGCTCTCGAGCCGCTGGTGGCGGACTTCATCGCGCAGCTCGAGCGGCCGCGCGTCTCGTTGCGCGACAAGCTCGGCGCGCTCAGGCTCCTGCCGCGGCTCGCGAATCTCTTCCCCAAGCACCGGTCCGCGGGGCCCTGCCAGGACGTCGTCCACGAGGGCGACGACGTGGACCTGCACGAGCTGCCCGTCCTGCGCACCTGGCCCGAGGACGCGGGCCCGACGATCACGCTGCCGCTCGTCTACACGAAGGACCCGGAGACGGGCGCGCGCAACTGCGGCATGTACCGGCTGCAGCGCTACGACGAGCGCACGCTCGGCTTCCACGTGCACACGCACCACACGGCGGCCGAGCACCTGCGGCGCGCGAAGGCGCTCGGGCGCGAGGCGCTCGAGGTCGCGGTCGCCGTCGGCGCGAGCCCGGCCACGGTGTTCAGCGCCGTCGCGCCGCTGCCGCCCGGCGTCGACGAGATGCTCTTCGCGGCCTTCATCCAGGGTGCGCCGGTCGAGATGGTGCCGTGCCGCACGGTGGGCCTCGAGGTGCCGGCCTGCGCGGAGTTCGTCATCGAGGGCTACGTCCCCGTCGACGAGAAGCGCCGCGAGGGACCGTTCGGCGACCACACGGGCTTCTACAGCCTCGCCGACGACTACGGCGTGCTGCACGTCACGGCCATCACGCACCGCAAGGACGCGATCTGGCACACGACGGTCGTCGGCCCGCCGCCGCAGGAGGACTGCTGGATGGGCGCCGCCATCGAGCGCCTGTTCCTCCCCCTGCAGCGCAAGATCATGCCCGAGGTGCTCGACATGCGCCTGCCGTTCGCGGGCGTGTTCCACAACCTCATGCTGCTCAAGATCCGCAAGGAGTACCCGGGTCAGGCGCGCAAGGTCGCGCACGCGGTGTGGGGCATGGGGCAGGCGATGTTCACGAAGGTGGTCGTCGTCGTGGACGAGGACGGCCCCGACCTCCGGGACGACGACGCGCTCGTCGAGCTGCTGCTCTCGCGCCTCGACGCGTCGCGCGACCTCGAGTTCGTGCTCGGGCCGACGGAGACGCTCGACCACGCGAGCCGCTCGCTGCACTTCGGGAGCAAGGTGTCCGTCGACCTCACGCGCGAGTTCCCCGGCTGCGACGAGCGCGCCGCGACGATCGCGCGCTGCGCCGACGACGAGGAGGAGCTCGTGCTGCAGATCCAGGCGCTCGCCGGGGTCGAGCGGGCGACCGTGCTCTTCGGGCAGGCCGTCGCGGTGACCGTCGACAAGGCGGCGCCCGGCGTGCCGCGCGTCACCATGGAGCAGATCTGGGCGCTCGGCGCCAACCGCGACTGCGCGCCGCCGACGGATCGCGTGCTCGTGTTCGACAAGGGCGAGCGGCTCGACGACCCGGCACGGCTGCTCTGGCTCGCGCTGAGCCACATCGACCCGCAGCGCGACGTGCACCGCTCCGGCAACCCGACGCTCGACCACTCGCTGCGGCCGCAACCGAACTGGCACCCGCGGCGGCTCGGCGTCGACGCGACGACCAAGGGGCCCAAGGACGGCTTCGACCGCCCGTGGCCCACGGAGCAGGCGCACCCCAAGGCGCTGCTCGACCGCATCGCCGCGGACTGGAACGCGATGGGCCTGTCGGGCGCCTGCCCGCGGTGACCGTCGCGCCGCCGCCGCTCCCGCGCGCGTTCCACGAGCGCCCGGTGCTCGAGCTCGCGGAGGCGCTGCTCGGCTGCCTCCTCGTACGTCGCGGGCCGGGCGGTGCCCTGCGCGTCGGGCGCATCGTCGAGACGGAGGCCTACGGCGGCCGCGGGGTCGACCCGTCGGCGCACAGCTTCCGTGGGCCGACGCCGCGCTGCGCCGTCATGTTCGGCCCGGCGGGGCGCGCCTACGTCTACGCGACCCAGGGCGCCTGCCACTGCCTCAACGTCACGGCCGAGGGCGGCGGCGACGGGCGCGCCGTGCTCGTCCGCGCGCTCGAGCCGCTCGCGGGCGACGCGCTCGTCCGCCGGCGCCGCCTCGCGCGCCTCGGCGACGGCCCGACGCGGCGCGCGCTCGAGGCCGGCCGCGACGCGGAGCTGCTGCGCGGTCCGGGTCGCCTGTGCACGGGCTTCGACCTGGACCGGCGCCACGACGGCCTGGACCTCACGGAGCCCGGGACGCTGTGGCTCGCCGCCGGGACCGCGCCGCGGCGCGTGCGCTGGACGGCTCGCATCGGGTTGAACCCCGGGAGCCCGTCGAGCGGGTGGCGGTGGCGTGCGATCGACGCCGACTCGCCGGCGGTCTCGCGCGCGCGCGGCGGGCCGGGACGACGTGCGTCCCGACCCGCGCCCGCGCGGTGTCCGCCCTGACCGGTCGCGGCGACCTGCGCCGCCGACCGGCGCGGGATCAGCGGACGCCGATCTCCGACAGCGACAGGTGGCCGCCCTGCTTGGCGAGCACCTGGTAGTTGCCCTCGCCCAGCTCGGAGAAGTGGACGATCCAGCGGTTGTTGCCGTCGAGCACCGAGTTCTCGCTCGCGACGAGCGTGCCGGTGATGTCGTAGAGCTCGACGGTCACGGTGCCCTCGCCCGGGTTCGCGCTGCCCGAGGCGTGGAGGAATCCGTCGCCCTCGAAGTTGCTGTCGCTGTGCGCCATGAGGAGGTCGACCATGAGCATCTCCTCGACGGGGTCCACGACGCCCTCGCCGACGACGAGCGCCGGCAGCGCGAGGCGCGGGCCCACGACCGACGTGAGGTCGATGGTCGTGTTCTTGCGCAGGCTCTTCGCGAGCTTCCGCATGCGGTGGCGGGTGAGCTTGAGCGACTTGCGGACGATCTCGCGCACGTTGAAGTGGAACGTGTCGAGGTGGCCCTGGTCGCCGCGGTAGAAGTTCTCGGGGTAGATGCCCTTGGCGGGGTCGACCGGGCCCTGGCTGATGTCGGCGAGGAGCATCGAGGCGTGGTCGCGGATCGACACGACCGCCTCCTGGACGGACGCGGAGACGACGGCCTGCACGTCCTCCATGTCCTCGAAGAGCTCGCGGATGCGGTCGGGCCCGTAGGCGGCGCCGTTCGCGACGGCCTTCGTGAAGCCGCTGAGCTGCGCGCCGAGCACGATCTTGGGGTTCCTCAGCTTGACCTTCGTCTCCTTGACGGTCAGCTGCGACTTGGCCTTGAGGTCCTTGACCGCGTTCTTGGACTTGGAGATCTGGGCCGACGCCGGGACGGTCAGGGCGACGACGAGGCCGGCCGCGAGCGAGACGCGGCCGAGGGTGCGGAGCAGGGGACGGGACGACATGGGTGATTCTCCGGTGGGAGTCTCGGGTGGGCGCCGCGCGGGCGGCGGGAACTGATCCTGTGGGTGCAACGTGGTGCAACGCTGTCGCCGTGGCCGGCCCGCACGCCGGGCCACGCGTCGGTGGGACCGGGCACGGGCGGGGGCACGGCGCCGCGGGAGCGGCGGGACGCACCGGGACCGCCGATGGGTCCGGTGCGGCTCTCCCAGGGGGCCCGCGCAGGGCGCGCGGGCCGGGTCCGTGGTGCACACCGCCGGGCACACCGATCGACCGCCCGAGACTAGGAAACGCCGGAGCCCGTTTCCTCCAGTTCCTCGAACAGATCTTCGTCGCGCGCGGGAGCCGCGCGGGGGCGCGCGCGGGGAGGCGCCGCCGCGGCCGCGCGGGCGTCGCGGGCGAGGGGCGGGCTTGCCGAGCACGGCGGCGATCTGGGCGTCGAAATCCGCATAGGTCTGGGTCATCGCCCAGAGGCTGAGGATCAGGTGCAGCGCATCGACGGGGGCGATACGGCCCTGCGCCGCCCAGCCATCGATGACCGCCACCTTCTCCGACACGGTCTGGCGCAGCTTGCCGGTGAAGTAGGGCATGATCTGGCGGGCGCCGTGGATCACCTCGTTGGCGAAGACCTTGGAGGCAAGCGGCCGGCGCCGCGACCAGTCGATCTTCTC
>JAUIEF010000241.1 GCA_030428785.1 bacterium | reverse complement strand
CCGCGGCACGGACGTCGAGGACCCGCCGACCGCGCGTCGCGACATGCTCGACGGCCTGCGCCAGGCCCTCGCCGCGCCGCGCTCGCCCGCCGACGGCGGCGGCTCCGTCCGCGTGCTCGAGGCTCGGCCGCTCGGTGCCGACGACGGCGACCCCGTCCGCGCGGTGCCGGCCGTGTCGCCCGGCCGCTGGAGCTTCGCGTACACCGTCGGGCCGCTCGGGATCGCGGAGGGCGGGCTCGTCGTCATGCAGGTGTCGCCCTTCTGGGAGTGGACGCAGCCCTGGGTCGCGCGCCCGGACGACCCCGACGCCGCGCGCGCGCTGCGGCCCGGCCTCACCGAGGTCCGGACGGAGGCGGAGGGCGTCGCGCTCGAGGTCGTCCCGGTCGAGATGGGGGTGGCGGTCGTCGTGGGGGGGCGGCCGCTCGCGGAGGGCGAGGAGCTCGTCTTCACGTACGGCGCGGGCGGCGGCGGGGCGATCGCGGACCGCTACGCCGAGCACGAGACGCCCTTCTGGTTCTCCGTGGACGGCGACGGTGACGGCATCCCGTCGCTCGTGGACGAACCCGCGCGCGTCGACATCGCGGCGGGTCCGCCGGCGCGGCTCGTCGCGACGCTCACGAGCTGCGCGTCGCCCGGCGACACGGCGCGCCTCACGCTCGCCGTGCTCGACCCGCGGGGCAGCCGCGGCACGGGGTTCACGGGCGCGCTCACGTTCGCCGACCGGCCCGAGGCGCTCGAGGGCCTGCCGGAGGAGGTGACCTTCGCGCCGGACGACGGCGGCGTGCGCACGCTCGAGCTCGTGCCGCGCGCGGAGGGCGTGTACCGCCTCGTCGTCGAGGGGCCGGGCGGGCTCCAGGCGCTCACGAACCCGCTCGTCGTGCTCGACGGGCTCGAGCCCGTGCTCTGGGCGGACCTCCACGGTCACAGCCACGTGTCGGACGGCACGGGCACGCCCGGCGACTACTACCGCTACGCGCGCGACGTCGCGGCGCTCGACATCGTCGCGCTCACGGACCACGACCACTGGGGGTTCAAGAAGCTCGACGCCGATCCGGAGACGTGGCGGCACATCCGGGAGACGGTCGCGGAGATGCACGAGCCGGGGCGCTTCGTCGCGCTGCTCGGCTACGAGTGGACGAGCTGGCTGCACGGGCACCGGCACGTGCTCTCCTTCGACGAGCGGGAGGAGCTCGAGGTGCTGAGCTCCGTCGACCCGGACTACGAGACGCCGCGGCAGCTCTGGGACGCGCTCGAGGGCGAGCCCGTGCTCACCTTCGCGCACCACTCGGCGGGCGGGCCCATCGCGACGAACTGGTCGTACCGGCCGGACCCCGTGATCGAGCCGGTCACGGAGGTCGTCTCGGTGCACGGCAGCAGCGAGGCGATCGACGCGCCGCACCGCATCTACGACCCGCGCCCGGGCAACTTCGTGCGCGACATCCTCGACGAGGGCATGCGCTTCGGCTTCCTGGGCAGCGGCGACAGCCACGACGGGCACCCCGGGCTCTCGCACCTCGCGAACCCCAGCGGCGCGGGCGGGCTCGCCGCGGTGCTCACCGGTGACCTCACGCGCGACGGCGTGCTCGACGCGCTCCGGCGGCGCCGCGTCTACGCGACGAGCGGCGCGCGCATCGTGCTCCGCGCCTCGCTCGACGGGCACCGCATGGGCGAGACGTTCCCGGCCGCCGACGCGCCGGGCGAGCTCGCCGTGCTCGTCTACGGGACGACGCCCATCCAGGCGGTCGAGCTCGTCCGCAGCGGCGAGATCGTCGACACCTTCGTGCCCGAGGAGGCGTACGTGTTCGACCTCGGGCACAGCTGGGAGCTGCCGGGGCTCGCGCCCGGCGAGTACGTCTACGTGCGCGTCGTGCAGGTCGACGGGCACACGGCGTGGGGGAGCCCGTTCTACCTTGAGTGACGCCGAGGGGACGGCGGGGCGGGGCGACGGGCCGCGCGCGATACGTCCATCGCCGGATGGAGGGGCCGGGCCGCGTGCGTTAGGTTGGTCGTCGTCGGGGCGCGCGCCCCGCGCGAACCGCCGCCGCCGTCGGGCGTCGGCCAGCCAGGAGCCTCCCATGTCGTCCGAACGGTCGGTCCACAAGGTCATCGTCGGCGTCGACGCCGTCTCGCCGGCCGACGCCCCGCTCAACGTCGCCCTCGACCTCGCGAAGCGCTTCGGCGCGGAGCTCGAGATCGTGCACGGCGTGACGCCGCCGCACCACCTGTGGCCGGACCTCGAGCCGCACGACGTCGAGGAGGCGCGCAAGGCCGTGCAGACGAAGGTCGAGGGCACGCTCGCCGGCGCGCGGCTCGAGTTCACGCTCGAGCCGCACCACCTCGTCGTCGAGGCGGCGAAGCACCCGGCGGAGCTCGTGCTCAAGCGCGTCACCGACCCGGCGCGCGACCTCGTCGTGCTGGGTCGGCACCGCCGCAAGGGCATCGTCGACTTCGGCGGGACGCTGCGCGCCGTGCTCTCGAGCGCCACCTGCCCGGTGTGGGTGCAGTCGGGGCCCGTGCGCATCGTGCGCCGCATCCTCGTGCCCATGGACCTCTCCGACGAGAGCTACGCGGCGCTGCGCCACGCCTGCGCGTGGGCGCGGGAGCTCGACGCGCGCGTGCACGTCGTGCACTGCTTCCAGAAGCCCGAGCTCTTCGCGGGGCACGGCTACCCGGTGGTCGGCCCGACCTACGTCGTCGACCAGCTCAGCGAGGACGCCCACAAGGAGTTCCAGAAGGAGATGGACGGCTTCGACTGGCAGGGCGTGGACCACACGACCGAATTCGTCGAGGACGACCCGGTGAGCTGCATCCTGTCGCACCAGGACACGATGGACCTCGTCATGATGGGCAGCCACGGGCGCACCGGCTTCTCCGCGGCGCTGCTCGGCAACGTCGCGTTCACGGTGCTCCGTGACGCGTACATCCCGGTCGTCGTGCTGCGGCACCCGGAGCGCGAGTGGGTGCTGTGACGACGGTCACCGTCTTCGCGACCTGCGGCGGACGCGAGGAGGCGGACCGGATCGCGCGGACGCTCGTGGAGGAGCGGCTCGCGGCCTGCGTGAACGTCCTGCCCGGCGTGACCTCCGTGTACCGCTGGGAGGGCGCGCTCCAGGAGGACGAGGAGGTCGTGCTCCTCGCGAAGACGCGCGAGGCGCTGGCCGACGCCGTGCGCGCGCGCATCGAGGCGCTCCACGCCTACGACCTGCCGTGCGTCGTCGTGCTGCCGCACGGGGCGTCCGGCAGCGCGCGCTACCGCGCCTGGGTCGAAGAGCAGACGGCGGGCTGACCGCGCCGCGCGCTCAGCGCGTCTCGAACCCGACGAGGTCCGCGAGGGCGTCGACGAATTCCGGGCGGTCGTTCACGCAGGGCGCGAGCACGAGGTCCTCGCCGCCCGCCGCGATGAAGTCCTTGCGCAGCTCGTGGCCGATCTCGTCGATCGTCTCGAGGCAGTCGGCGGTGAAGCCGGGGCACGCGACGAGCACCTTGCGCTTCGTCGCGGCGAGCGCGGGCACGGCCTCGCTCGCGTAGGGCTGGAGCCACGCCTCCGGTCCGAAGCGCGACTGGTACACGAGCGTCCAGTCGTCCGCGCCGAGCTCGAGCCGCTGCGCGAGCGCCGCCGCCGTGGACTCGCAGTGCGTGCGGTACGGGTCGCCCTTGTCGACGACGCGCCGCGGGACGCCGTGGAAGCTCAGCACGACGTGGTCGACGTCGCGGTGCCGGTCGAGCGTCTCGCGCACGGAGGCCGCGCAGGCCTCGAGGTAGCCCTCGTCCGTCGGGAAGGCCGGGAGGACGGTGAGCTCCGGCGCGGGCTTCATGCGCGCCCGGGACGCCTCGACGGCGGCGACGACGGAGCCGGTCGTCGCGACGCACTCCTGCGGGAACATCGGCAGCACGACGATGCGCTCGCAGCCCGCGGCGCGGAGCTCGGCGAAGCCGCGGTCGAGCGACGGGTTGCCGTAGCGCATGGCGAGCGCGACGCGGTGGTCGTCCCCGAGCCGCTCGGCGAGCGCGGCCGCCTGGCGCTCCGAGATGTCGATGAGCGGCGAGCCGGCCTCGGTCCAGACGCGGGCGTAGAGCGCCGCCGACCTGCGGGGTCGCGTGCGCAGGATGATGCCGTGGAGGATCGGCAGCCAGAGCCAGCGCGGCCAGTCGACGACGCGCGGGTCGGACAGGAACTCAGCGAGGTAGCGGCGCACCGCGGCCGGTTCCGGCGCGTCGGGCGAACCCAGGTTGACGAGCAGGACGCCGGTGGGGGAGACGGAGTGCACGGAACGCGACTCGGGAGCGACGACCCGCGTGCCCGGGCGGATCGCGACACGGAGCGCGGCGGGGGAGGGCGCCGGGGGAGACGGCGCCGCCGCTCAGTCCAGCACGGCGAGGAAGGCGTCCGTGCGGGGGCGGGTCGGAGTGTAGATCATGGGGGCGAGGAATCCGCTCACCAAGACGGACGCGAGGTCCTCCGGCGAGCGGTCGCCGCGGATCTCGCCGCGTGACTGACCGTCGCGGATGACGTCCGTGACGAGCTCCTCGAGCGTGTCGCCGAACTCGTCGAGGTGACGTCCGAGCTCCGCGTGGCTGTCGCGCAGCTCGGCCGACACGCGGATCGCGAAGCAGCCGCGCGCGAGCATCTTCTCCCAGACCGTCTCGGAGGGTCCCGGGTCGCGCAGCTCGAGCAGCGCCTGGAGCCGGCGTCGACTGCTCTCGCAGCCCGAGAGCCGCTCGCGGATCTGCTCGAGGACGACGCCGCGGTAGTGCTCGAGCGCGGACATGAGCAGCCCGAACTTGCTGCCGTAGCGCGCGTAGAGGCTGTGTCGGTTGAGGCCGGTCTGCCGGACGATGTCCTCGACGCTCACCGCGTGGTAGCCGTGCTTCCAGAACAGCTCGAGGGCGGCCTCGATGGTCTCGACCGGATCGAAGGTGATGGGGCGGGCCATGGGGCGTGTGACTCCCGGAGTCCGTCGGCGGAGGCGAGGATGCGCCCCCGGGGCCAAGCGCGCCCGGCGCCGATCCGCGGACATCGGAATCGGGATTTTCGGGCGGTAAGCTGTCCGGCCCGCGTCCCCCGCCGGAGCACGAGAGATGGACATCCGTCGATGCCAGGAGCTGGTGGACGAGACCTGGGACGGGTCGATCGTCCCCGAGCTCGTCGAGTACATCCGCATCCCGAACCAGTCGCCGCACTTCGATCCGGACTGGGAGTCCGCCGGGCACATGGACCGGGCGGTGGAGCTCATCGCCGCCTGGTGCCGCGCGCAGGACGTCCCGGGCATGCAGCTCGAGGTCGTGCGCCTGGCGGGCCGGACGCCCGTGATCCTCATGGAGGTGCCGGGCACGGTCGACGACACCGTGCTGCTCTACGGGCACCTCGACAAGCAGCCGCCCATGGAGGGCTGGGACGGAGACCTCGGTCCGTGGACGCCCGTGCTGCGCGACGGGAAGCTCTACGGGCGGGGCGGCGCCGACGACGGCTACGCGGCCTTCGCGTCGCTCACGGCGCTGCGCGCGGTGCTCGACCAGGACCTGCCGCGCGCGCGGTGCGTCGTGCTCATCGAGGCCTGCGAGGAGAGCGGCAGCTACGACCTGCCGGCGTACATCGACGCGCTCGCCGAGCGCATCGGGGAGCCGAGCCTCGTCGTGTGTCTCGACTCGGGCTGCGGCAACTACGACCAGCTCTGGTGCACGACGTCGTTGCGCGGGATGGTGAGCGGCACGCTGAGCGTCGACGTGCTCACCGAGGGCGTGCACTCCGGTGACGCGAGCGGCATCGTGCCGGACTCGTTCCGCGTCGCGCGCCGCGTGCTGTCGCGCATCGAGGACGAGGAGACCGGCGAGCTGCTGCTCCCGGAGCTGCGCGTCGACGTGCCGGCGCAACGGTGCGAGCAGGCCGAGGTCGCGGCGCGTGAACTCGGTGGGGCGGTCGCGTCGAAGTTCCCGTTCGTCGAGGGCGTGCGTCCCGTGCGCGAGGGCGGCGCCGAGCTCGTGCTCGCGCGGACCTGGTCGCCCACGCTCACCGTGACCGGCCAGGAGGGCCTGCCGCCGCTGGGGCGCGCGGGCAACGTGCTCCGGCCGCGGACGCGCCTGAAGCTCTCGTTCCGCCTCCCGCCGACCTGCGACAGCGCCCGCGCGATGGCGCGCCTCAAGGAGGTCCTCGAGGCCGACCCGCCGCACGGCGCGCGTGTGCGCTTCGAGGGCGAGGAGTCGTGCGACGGCTGGGACGCGCCGCCGCTCGCGGAGTGGCTCGGCCGCGCGATCGAGGACGCGTCGCAGGCGACCTTCGGCCGCCCCGCCTGCTTCATGGGCGAAGGCGGCACGATCCCGTTCATGGGCATGCTCGGCGAGAAGTTCCCGCAGGCGCAGTTCATGATCACGGGCGTGCTCGGCCCGAAGAGCAACGCCCACGGACCGAACGAGTTCCTGCACCTCGCGACGGGCAAGCGGCTCACCGCGGCGGTCGCGTCGGTGCTCGTCGCGCACGCGACACGGGCCGGCGTGCCGGGCGCGGCGGCGACGGCGGGGGCCTGACGGGTCGGCGGCGGCCGCGCCGCGAGGTGATATCACCGGGCGGGTCGCGGGACGCACTCGGATCGGCCGGGACTCAGGC
>JAUIEF010000240.1 GCA_030428785.1 bacterium | reverse complement strand
GGAGCTCTGCGCGATCGTGCAGCGCGACTACCCGGACCGCGGCTGGGTCGAGCAGCTGCGCCTGCTCCTCGTGCGCACCTGACGCCGCGTCGGGGCCCGGGCGGGCGCCGCGGCGAGCCGCGCGTGCCGGCGCGCGTCCGACGCCGCGCGCCGCCGGCCTCAGCCCGCCGAGAGCAGCCGCACGACGTCGCCCGGCGTCTCCGCGGCGAGCAGCTCCTCGACGACCCCCTCGTCGAGCAGGCGCTCGCTGAGGCGCTTGTAGACCTGGAGGTAGAGCTTGTCGTCGTAGGGTGGGCCGACGAGCGCGATGACGAGGCGCACGGGCTCGCCGTCCGGCGTCTCCATCTCGAGGCCCGCGTGGCTGATGCCCACCGCCATGACGAGCTTGCGCGCCTGGAGCGTGCGCACGTGCGGCATCGCGATGCCGAGCCCCATGAGCGACGGCGCGCGCTTCTCGCGGTTCACGAGGTCGTTGCGCAGCTTCGTCGGGTTGACGATCGAGTCGCTGCGCTCGAGCAGCGTCGCCATCGTCTCGGCGAGCGTCTCGGGCGTCGGCGGCCGGTCCTCGTCGAAGGCGGCGTCGAGCGTGTCGTCGACGCGCTCCTCCTTCAGGAAGCGCGCGATGTTCACGGCGCGATCCTCACGGGGAGCACGCCCGGCGCCTCGGCGCGACCGCAGAGCACCTGGACGACCTGCTGCGCGGCGGCGGGCGTCGGCGCGTAGGCGACGAGCACGCCCGGGCCGTCCGGCAGCTCGAGCGCCTCGTACGGCGAGCCGAGCACGACGACCGCGTCGAGCCGTCCGTTCGCGGCCGCCCAGTGCAGGCGCTTCTCGACGGCCGGGTCGAGGCGCGAGCTGCCGGCCCACGCCTTGACCGACGTGAGCACGAGGCCGACGGGCCGTCCGCCCGGCGCGCGCTCGACGCCCTCGGCCGCGAGCGCCTCGAGGAACGCGGGCACGACCATGCCGCCGTCGTCCTCGCCGAAGACCGTGACGTCCACCGGCGCGCCGGGCACGAGCCGCGGCGGCGCGCCCGTCGTGCACGTGATGGAGTGCGCGAGGAGCGTCTCGCCGAGCGACGGGTCCGGCCGCCGCGCGACGGGCGTCGCGTCGCGCACCCGGCGCCGCGCCGCCTCGATGCGCGCGACCGCCGCGTCGAGGACCTCGTCGGCGAGGTGCCGGGCGTCGTACGCCTCGTGGAGCGCGCGCGCCGTCGCGAGCGGGTCGGCGGGCATGAGGAGCACGTCGAGGCCCGACTGCAGCACGTCGAGCCCCGCCGCCGGCTCGCTGCGGAAGCCGCCCATGTCGAGGGCGTCCGTCACGACGAGGCCGTCGTAGCCGTACCGCCGCCGGAGGTGGTCGAGGATGACGTTGGGCGAGGCCGTCGCGGGCCGCCCGGGCACCGGGTCGAGCGCCGGGACCTCGAGGTGACCCACCATGAGGCCGCCCACGCGCTCGGCGACGAGCGTCCGGAACGGCAGGAGGTCCACGGCCTGGAGCTCCTCCTCCGTGCGGGTCACGCGGGCCAGCTCGTTGTGGCTGTCCTGCACCGTGCTGCCGTGCCCGGGGAAGTGCTTGGCGACGGCGAGCACGCCGCCGTCGTCGAGGCCGCGCGCGAAGGCCGAGCCCAGCGCCGCGACGCGCAGCGGGTCGTCGCCGAACGCGCGCGTCGCGATGATCGGGTTCGTCGCGACTGTGTTCACGTCGACGACCGGCGCGTGGACGACGTCGATGCCGACCTCGCGCGCCTCGAGCGCCGTGAGCAGGCCGGCGTCGTACGCCGCCTCCTCGTCGTCGCAGGCGGCGATCGCCATCGCGGGCGGCAGCGAGGACATCTCGCGCACCTGCTGCCCGCAGCCGCGCTCGAGGTCGGACGAGACGAGCAGGTCGCCCGGCACGCGCAGGCGCAGCTTCGCGATGAGCTTCGCGACGTGCGGCTCGCCCTCGCCGAAGACGATGACGCCGCCCGGCGGGTAGCGCTCGAACAGCTCGCCCAGCGCGTCGAGCTGCGCCTCGCCGCGGCTCGCCCGGATGGCGGGCCACACGACCTGACCGATGCGAGGGCCGAGGGGAAGCGGCGCGTCCGTCACGTGCGAACTCCGGGGTCGTCGGCGGACGCCGACGCGCGCTCCACGGACGTGTTCGCCGTGGCGGCGGTGCGAGCGATCAGGCTAGCAACTCGCCGCGCGCGTCGACACGTCGCGCACGCCGCGCGACACGCGCCGAACGGCGCGCGCGTGTTCAAGGGGTTCGGCAAAGTTTCTCCGACCTTGAGTACGAAATCCTTGAAACCGCGCGGACCGCCGACGCACCCTGTCGTCAACGGTCGGCCTTGGTTGGGGCGACTCGCTTCCCGGCAGCTCGCGCGACGGTGCGGGCACACTCCGAAGCCGGGACCCGTACTCGTAGGGAACGACTCGTTGAAACGAGCCACTCGAGCCACGCCGGAGAGCCTGTGGGGGAAGTTCCTCCGCACGCGCCGGCGGGTCTACAAGGACGAGCTGGTCCTCCACTACCTGCCGCTCGTGCGGATGGTGGCCGACCGCCTGTCCCTCCGGCTCCCGCGCAGCGTCGACCACGACGACCTCATGAGCGCGGGCATCTTCGGCCTCTTCAAGGCGGTCGAGGCCTTCGACCCCGACAAGAACGCGCGCTTCGAGACGTACTGCCGGCTGCGCGTCCGCGGGGCCATGATCGACTTCCTGCGCCAGCTCGACTGGATCCCGCGCGAGGCCCGCAACCGCGGCTCGCGCCTCCAGGAGAGCATCGAGGAGCTGCGCGACAAGCTCGACCGCGACCCCACGGACCTCGAGCTCGAGCGCAAGCTCAAGGTCGACCTGGACACGCTCCGCGCCTCGCTCGCGGAGATGAACTTCAGCAGCATGGTGCCGTTCCCGGAGAACGGCGACGGCGAGGTCAACGACGACCGGCCGGACTTCCTCGCCGAGCAGCCCGAGCCCCACGACATCCTCCACAAGCGCGAGACCTACGAGCTCGTGCGCCGGGAGCTCACGGACGTCGAGCGGCGCCTCGTGGACTCCTACTACTTCAAGGGCCTCACCCTGAAGGACATCGGCAAGAAGGAGGGCATCTCCGAGTCGCGCGTGTGCCAGATCCACGGGCGCATGCTCGACCGGCTGGCCGAGCGGCTCGAGAGCCAGGCCTGAGGTCGTGACCGCCGCGCCGGGCGACGGCGGGTCGGGCGGCGCGGCACGCGACGCGTGCGACGGCGCGCCGCTCGATGCGCCCGTTCCGTGCGCGGTCGTCGCCGGGCGGCTGCACGTCGACGGGCTGGACCTCACGGACCTCGCCGACGGCCTCGAGGGTCGCGCGGTCTGGCTGCTCTCGCACCGCGCGATCACGGACGCGATCGCCGCCTGCGACGGGCCGCGCACGGTGGACGTCGCGCGCGTCGGGCCGCCGCCGGTGCTCGGACTGTTCGCCGCGGCCGGCTGGTGGGCGCGCTGCCGCTCACCGCTCGAGCTCGAGGTCGCGCGGCTCGCGGGCTTCGCGCCGGAGCGGCTCGTCGTGTCGGGTCGCGTGAAGGACGACGGCTTCGTGAAGGACGCGCTCACGCTCGGCGTCGGCGTGCTCGAGCCGTCCGACGCGGACGAGACGACGAACATCGAGCGGCTCGCGGGCTTCCTCGACCTCGAGGTGCCGGCGGCGACGGGCGCGCCGGAGGGCGTCGCGGCCTGCGCGCTCGACGGGTGCGGCGGCCTCGTCGCGCCGGTGCTCCGCGCGCCTCCGGCGGTCGCGCTCGACGCGCCGTGGTGCGCGGCGTGGACCGCCGCCGCGGCGACGCGCGTGGGCGCCGCCACGGACGCAGGTGCGCGCGCGGCGACGTCCGAAGGCGCGTGCCCCGCCGACGACCACTCGGGCCCCGACGCGCTCGCCGTCTGGCCGCTCGCGCCCGGCGCGGCCGCCGACGGCACGCTCGAGGGCCTCGCGAGCGCCGTCGCCGCGCCGCCCCGTCCCGCCCGCGTCCACGGCGCGCCGCCCCGCGGGAGCTGGGCGTTCGTGCCGAGCCTGCTCGCCTTCGGGCGCCCGTTCGACGACCCGGCCTGGCCCGTGCCCGAGACGGTCCTCGTGCGCGACGGCACCTGGCGCTTCCTCGAGCCCCGCGCGACGCCCGAGGGGTAGACACCCTCGCGCGCGCGGGCCGCGGGGCCGACGTCGGGCCTCGCGGCCGGCGCGCCGCCCGGCGGGGCGGCCCGCGCACCCGCGGTGCTCGCGGAATCCTCATGCGGCGCCCACGCGATGCTCCCGCCCGGGACACAGACTCGGGCGATCTGCGACGCTGCTCCCCGCGACGGGTCCCCGGGCCCGCCGCGCCGCCGTCGCGTCCCCGCCCCGCGAGCCTCCGCCATGTCGCGCGTCGCCCCGCTGCTCCTCCTCTGTCTCGCGCTCGTCGCGCCGCCCGCCGTCGCCGACACGCTCCGCGTGCCCGAGGACTTCCCGACCATCCAGGCCGCGCTCGACGCCGCGCTCGCCGACGACGAGGTGCTCGTCTCGAAGGGCACCTACGCCGAGTCGATCGCCGCGAACCTGCCGGCGAACGTCTCGCTCCGCGCGAAGGGCAAGGTCTTCGTCGACGCGAGCGACCTCGGTCCGGCGCTGACGCTCGACGGCCAGGGCCTGCTCGTCGAGGGGCTGCGCATCGTCGGCGGCACCGACGGGATCGTCCTCACGGGCGCCGACTGCCTCGTGAGCCGCTGCACGGTGGAGGGCGTCAAGGGCCGCGGCGTGTCGCTGAGCGGCCAGCGCAACCGCCTCGACCGCTGCACCGTCCGCTTCGTGTCCGGCGTGGGCATCGCGCTCTCCGCCGGGCAGGGCCTGTCGATCACGCGCTGCGTCGTCGACGCGACCGGCAGCACGGGCATCGCGATCGTGAACACCAACGTCGGCACGGTCGTGTCCCGCACGCGCATCTCGAACTCCGGAAACCACGGGCTCGCGAACAACGGCGGCGGCGGCGTCGTCACGGAGGTGCGCGTCGACTCCACGATCGGACGCGGCATCACCGACGGCCCCAAGGCCAACGCGACGCCGAACACCTACCTGCAGTGCCGCGTGAGCTGGTCGCGCGCGCAGGGCTTCTTCAACATCAACAAGGGCCCGTCCGTCCAGAGCCTCACCGTGCGGTACGCGGGCGACACGGCGATGGACATCCGCGGCCCGAACGCCGAGGTGCTGCGCTGCCGCGTGCGGAACGCGCTGCGCGACGGCCTGCGCGTCGCCGGCAACGGCGGCACCTACACGAACAACGTGGTCACGGGCGGCCAGATGCACGGCTTCGTGCTCGACGGCCAGAACAACAAGCTCTCGCGCTGCACCGGCCGCAAGAACAACGGCTTCGACCTGCGCGACAACAAGCCCGGCCAGAACACGCTCGCCGCCGACAACGACTTCGGCACGGTGTGGCCGATCCCCGAGGACGACGACGCCTGAGTCGACGGGCCGGTTCGGCCCGCGGGCGTCAGCCGGCGGTCGGCAGGGGCAGCGTCCCCTGCATGACCGCGAGCTCCTTGGCCTCGCCGCGGTCGAGCGCCATCGAGATGGTCTCCCACGGGCAGAGCACCGCGCAGAGCGAGCACGACACGCAGGTGTCGTAGTCGACGCGACAGACCTGCGTGGGGCTGCTGTCGTCCGGCTCCATGGGCGCCACCTTGTCGATGGCGTCCACCGGGCAGCTCTCCATGCAGACCTCGCAGCCCGTGCAGCCCTCCTCGTCGATCCACGCCACGGGGCGCTCGTCCGCCTTGAGCTTGGGCGGGATGACGCCGTACGGGTTCTGGATGGCCTCGGCCGGGCAGACCCACGCGCAGAGCGAGCACTCGATGCACTCGTCGGGCGCGAAGATGCGGAAGGGCTGCTTCGTCTCGCCCTCGATGATCGAGATCGGGCACTCCTTGGCGCACAGGGTGCAGCCGACGCACTTCTCTTCGAGGATGAAGAAGGCCATGGGGAGGGTCCGGGGCGGGAGATCGGGAGCCGGGGGCCGAACGCGGGATCATAGCAGGGCCCGGCGAGGGGGCTCCAGCCGTCCCCCCGATCGGCCGGAACGCCGCTAGACTGGGGGCCGACGGGAGGAGGGCGCCTGCGAGCCACCACGGAGGGGACCGCGCCGACGTCCCGAGCCCGTCCCAGGAGCCGGCCATGTCCGCTGCGTCCCTCCGGATCGCGACCCTCGTCGCCGCGCTGGCCGTACCCGCGGCCGCCGACGTCATCACCGTCGGCCCGGGCGGCGACCACGCCTCGGTCGCGGAGGCCGTTGCCGCCGCCGCGGAGGGCGACACGATCCTCGTCGGCCGAGGCGTGACCTCGGTCCAGGGCCAGACCGTCATCGCGGCGAAGAGCCTCACGGTGGTCGCCGAGACCTCCGATCCGATCCCGATCGGGGCGCTCACCGTCCGCGGACTCGCCGAGGGTCAGGTCGTCGTGCTCGCGGGCCTGCAGCTCACGGCGATCCACGTGCGCCTCCGCGACAGCCAGGGCGCGCTCCGCCTCCAGGACTGCACGCTGACGACGGCGGACCTCGAGGTCACGCGCTGCGCCGACGTGTCGTTCCAGGGCTGCCACCTCGCCTCGACGATGTCGTCCGTGGGTGACGAGGTGACGCTCTCCGTCACGGCGTCGTCCGTCGCGCTCGACGGGTGCGTCGTCGAGGGGCCCGACGCGCCGGC